>CADEEH010000144.1 GCA_902826305.1 uncultured Burkholderiales bacterium | reverse complement strand
TCGAGGCCGAAGCGATCGAGGCCGAAGCGATCGAGGCCGAAGCGATCGAGGCCGAGGTGATCGAGGCCGAAGCGATCGAGGCCGAGGTGATCGAAGCCGAAGCGATCGAGGCCGAAGCGATCGAGGTCATCGAGTTCGGCGCTGACGACGTCTTCGCGATCGAACCGTCGGCGATCGACGAGAAAACGAGCGAAGTCGCCGCGATCGAACCCGATGCCATCGAGGCCCAGGCCATCGAATCGGAAATCTCCGGCGACGCCGGGGACGAGGCGGTCATCGACGTCGAGGCGTTCGCACCCGAATCGCCCGATGTTCCGGCGATCGAAGCGCAGTCCGTCGAAGTCGAGGCCATCGACGCCGACGCCTTCGGGCCCGACGCGATCGAGGTCGATGCCGAGCCGATCGCGATCGACGCCGCCGGTGAACCCGGTCCGATGCTGGCCAGTGCCTTCGCGGCCGCCGCCGACTCGTTCGCCGAACTGGATGCAGCCGCCTCGCAGCCGGTGGACGTGCCGCTGCCGGACGACCTGCCGACACTCAGCGACGAGATTCCGACGCTCGACCTGGGCGAGCCGGCGCCGGTCGCCGCCGAGGTCGCACCGATCGAGCCCGCGACGGCATCCGCCGCCGGTTCGATCGACGGTATGTCGATCGACGAGGACATGATCCGGGTCGGCGACCGGCTGCTCAGCCGGCCGCTGTACCAGATCTTCCTGGGCGAGGCCGACCAGCTGGTGGCCCGGCTGATCGGCGAAGTGGCGGCATGGCGCGAGACGCCGGAACGCCCGGCCGCCGAACTGATGTCGCGCTCCGTGCACTCGCTGGTCGGCGGTGCCTCGGTGGTCGAACTGCACAACGTTCATGACATCGCCGCGCAGATCGAGCTGTTCCTGCATCGCAATCGCCTCGCGCAGCGTCTGGTGCCCCCCGAGGACCTCGCGCTGCTGTCGGCCACGCTCGAACGGCTGCGGGCGATGCTCGATGAATTCCGTGCCGGGCGCATGCCTGCCGACGAGCCGCATACGCTGGCCGCGATCTCCGAACTGGCCGAGCGCTGGCAGTCCGCGACGTCCGAGTTGGCCGTTCTCGATGCGGTCGATCCCGATCGGCTCGAGTACGACGAAGACACGATCATCGCGGCGCACCCGGTCGACACCGACGGTGCGATGGACGATGCCGAGCCGCCGGTGCTCGTCGAGCCGATGGCGCTCGCCGAGCCGGAGGTCGAGCCCGTCGCCGAGCCGGTCGCGGAGCCGGTCGCCGAGCCGGTCGCCGAGCCGGTCGCCGAGCAGGTCGCCGAGCCCATCGCCGAGCCGGTCACGGAGCAGGCTTCGGAACACGTCCCCGAACCGGTTTCGGAACAGGTTGCGCAGCCGCTCGTCGAGCCGGTCATCGTGACGATGGATGCCGCCGCGCTCGAACCGCCGATCGAGGAATCGATCGAGGTGGTGCTCGAACCCGGCCCCGAGGACGAGCTGGAGTCCCTGCTGCAGAGCGCCGCGGCCGACGAACTCGACGACGAACTGCTGCCGGTGTTCGTCGAGGAGGCGAAGGACTACCTGCCGCGCATCGGCGAGGATCTGCTGCGCTGGTTCGACAACCCGACCGATCGGACGCTGCCGCAGAGCCTGATGCGCCAGCTGCACACGGTCAAGGGCAGCGCCCGGATGGCCGGTGCGATGGCGTTGGGCCAGAAGGTCCACGACATGGAGACCCGGGTCGAGGCACTGACCGGCCTGGCCAACGTGCCCGGCACGATGATCGACCAGCTGATCGCCGAACACGACCAGGTGGTCTCGTTGTTCGAATTGATCAAGGACCCGGCGGCGGTGAAGCTGCGCTCGGTCCAGATGCCCGGCGCGCCGCGTCCGGCCGTCGCGGCGCCTGCCGCGCAGCCGGCGGGTGCGGCAGCCAGGCCCGCGGTACCCGCGGTCCAGGCGCCGGCGCCGAGCGCCGCCCCGGCGAGTGCACCGCAGGCGAACCAGCAGCAGCTGGTGCGCGTGCGGGCGGACCTGCTCGACCGGATGGTCAACGAGGCCGGCGAGGTGTCGATCGCACGCTCGCGGCTGGACAACGAACTGCTCAGCCTGCGCCAGTCGCTGTCGGAACTGTCGGAGAACGTCAACCGCCTGCGCACGCAGCTGCGCGAGATCGAGATGCAGGCCGAGACGCAGATCCAGGCCAAGATCGCGCAGCAGCGCGAACACGAGCAGGCATTCGATCCGCTCGAGTTCGACCGCTACACCCGGTTCCAGGAACTGACGCGGATGCTCGCGGAGTCGGTCAACGACGTCGCGACCGTCCAGCACAACTCGGCGCGCAGCCTGGAAAGTGCGAACCAGGACCTGCTGCGCCAGGGCCAGGTGCTGCGCGACCTGCAGCAGAACCTGATGCGGGTGCGGATGGTCCAGTTCGGGTCGATCAGCGACCGCCTGTATCGGGTGGTCCGCCAGGCCGGCAAGGAACTGGACAAGCGGGTGCACCTGGATATCCGCGGCGCGGCGGCCGAGATCGACCGCGGCGTGCTGGAGCGGATGTCGGGTCCGATCGAACACCTGCTGCGCAATTCGGTCGCCCACGGCATCGAGCCGCGCGACGTGCGTCAGGCGAGCGCCAAGCCGGAGACCGGCGAGGTCGCGATCGAGGTCCGTCAGGAAGGCAACGAGGTCGTGCTGACGTTCAGCGACGACGGCAGCGGCCTGGACTTCGAACGGATCCGGGCACGTGCCGAGGCGAGTGGTCTGGTCGCCCGCGGCGCGCCGCTGTCGGAACGCGAGATGGCCGAGATGATCTTCATGCCCGGCTTCACGACGGTCAACGAGGTCACCGAGCTCGCCGGCCGCGGCGTCGGCATGGACGTGGTTCGCGCCGAAACGGCGGCGCTGGGCGGACGGATCGAAACCCAGTCGATCGCCGGCAAGGGCACGCGATTCACGATCCGGCTGCCGCTGACGCTGGCGATCGCACAGGTGGTGCTCGCCGGATCCGGCCTGCAGCGCTTCGCGATCCCGTCGTCGAGTGTCGAACACGTGATGCAGTTGAAGCCGCAGGCGCTGGCCGCCGCGTATTCGTCCAACCAGGTCGACTGGCAGGGCGTCAAGCTGCCGCTGTTCTACATCGGCGCGCTGGTCGATGCACCGGACCAGCGTCCGGTCGCGCAGCACCAGTCACCGGTGCTGGTGATCCGGGCCGGCGACCAGCGGATCGCGCTGCACGTCGACTCGATCACCCGCAACCAGGAGGTCGTCGTCAAGAACGTCGGGCCCCAGGTGGCACGGGTGCGCGGCGTCTCCGGGGCGACGGTGCTCGGCAACGGCGACATCGTGCTGATCATCAACGCGGTGGAACTCGCCCAGGCGACCTCGGCCGATCCGATGGCCGATGTCACCGGCATGGAACCGATCAACCCGCCGGTCTCGTCGCTGGCGCCGATGGTCGACATGCCGGTCACGGTGATGGTCGTCGACGATTCGCTGACCGTCCGCAAAGTCACGCAGCGGCTGCTGGTGCGCGAGAACTACGAGGTGCTGCTCGCCAAGGACGGCGTCGAAGCGCTGCGCCAGCTCCAGGACACGATCCCGGACATCATGCTGGTCGACATCGAGATGCCCCGGATGGACGGCTTCGACCTGACCCGCAACGTGCGCGGCGACGAGCGTTACCGCGACATCCCGATCATCATGATCACCTCGCGGACGGCGGACAAACACCGCAACTACGCGTTGTCGCTCGGCGTCAACGAGTACCTCGGCAAGCCGTATTCCGAGGACGAGCTGATGGCGCACATCCGGCGCCTGACCGACCGGTCCCAGCCGCGCGCCGCCAACGCGTGAGGCCGGCACGGGAACCGGCGTGGTGGCCACGTTCCCGGACCGGCCCCGTTCGGTCAGGATCCGGGTGAGCGCTTGACGACGGCGTAGCGCTCGAGGGTGCGCTTGCGGGCCTGGTCGTGGTCGACGACCGGTGCCGGATACTCGGCGCCCAGGCGCACGCCGGCGAGTTCGAGCAGCGGTTCGTTGAGCCACGGGGCGTGGATCGTGGCGTCGGGCACGTCGGTCAGCACCGGCAGGTAGCGCCGGATGAATCGTGCCTGCGGATCGAATTTCTGCGACTGCGTGACCGGGTTGAAGATCCGGAAATACGGCTGGGCGTCACAGCCGGACGACGACGCCCACTGCCAGCCGCCGTTGTTGGCCGACAGGTCGAAATCGATCAGCTTGTCGGCGAAGTACTTCTCTCCGCGTCGCCAGTCCACGCCGAGGTCCTTGCACAGGAACGACGCGGTCACCATCCGCAGCCGGTTGTGCATGTAGCCGGTGCGGTTGATCTGCGCCATCGCGGCGTCGACCAGCGGATAACCGGTGCGGCCCTCGCACCAGGCCGCGAACAGTTCATCGCCGCGCGCTCCGCGCTCCCATTCGATCGCGTCGTACTCGGGCTTGAACGAACGTTCGACGACATGCGGGTATGCCGCCAGGATCTGGAAGTAGAAATCGCGCCAGACGAGTTCCGACAGCCAGGTCGACGCGCCGCCGCTCTCGCCCGGCGCCTTCGCGCCGCCGCGGTCACGTTCGTGTTGCAGCGCCAGCCGCGCCGCCTCGCGGATCGAGATCGTGCCGAAGCGCAGGTGCACCGACAAGTACGACGGCCCCTTGACCGCCGGGAAATCGCGCGCGTCGTGATACCGGTCGATGCGTTGCGAGAAGTCCTCGAGCAGGCGCATCGCGCCGCTCGATCCGGCCCGCACCCCGAGCGCCTCGATGCCGGCGTCGCGAAAGCCCAGTCCGGCCAGGTCGGGCAGGGTGGTGCCCTGCGGTGGCGGGGCAAGGCGGCCGGCGAACTCGCATCGCGCCGGCTCGAGGTCCGAGTCGCCGAGGCGGGCAAGCCAGGCCCGCTTGTACGGCGTGAAGACGGTGTAGGCGCGGCCGGCCCCGGTCAGCAGTTCGCCGTGCTCGAAGATCACCTGGTCCTTGACCAGGACCAGTCGGCGCCCGCCGGTCTCCAGCGCGCGCGCCACCGTCGCGTCGCGTGTGATCGCCCGCGGTTCGTAGTCCCGTCCCGCGAACACCGCGTCGACTCCGAGCGTCGCGGCCAGTGCCGGGATCTCCTCGCTGGCGCGCGCATGGCGGACGATCAGCCCGCCGCCGGCCTGCTGCATCGTCGCATCCAGTTCGGCCAGGCTGCGATGGATGAATTCGACGCGACGGTCGGTGCGGTCGTCGAGCTCGTCGAGGATCTCGCGATCGAACACGAACACGCAGTGGACACGGTCGCAGCGCTCGAGCGCGTGGGCCAGCGCACGCTGGTCGACACAGCGCAGGTCGCGGCGAAACCAGACCAGGCCGCTGGGATATCGGGATGTGCGCGGGGACGCCGTCATGGTCTTCCCGGTGTTCGATCGTCGAGGCGACGGCGCGAAGGTGCCCGTCAATGGTCGTTCCCGGTCGATCGGCCGCCGATCCGGTGCACGTCGTGCCGGTGCCCCGCGTCGGCGGCGACGAGCCCGGTTCGGGACCGGCCCGGCGCCGAATTGTGTCCCGCCGACCACTTCTCTACAATCGGGACCATGTCGTCGGATCAGGCTTGCAGCTTCACCAATCATTTCCTGATCGCCATGCCGACCATGGCCGATCCGAATTTCGATGGTGCGGTTGTCTATGTCGCCGAGCACAGCGACAAGGGTGCGCTCGGCCTGGTGATCAATCGTACGACGGAACTCGATCTGCGCACGCTGTTCGAGCGGATCGACCTGAAGCTCGAGATCGCCCCACTGGGCGATCGGCCGGTGCACTTCGGCGGCCCGGTGCAGACCGACCGCGGCTTCGTGCTGCATCAGCCCGTGGGCGAGTGGAACTCGACGGTCACCGTCGGCGACGACGTCGGCCTCACCTCGTCCAAGGACGTGCTCGAGGCGGTGGCCGCCGGCGAAGGTCCGACCCGGCTGCTGGTCACGCTCGGGTACGCGGGCTGGGGCCCGGGCCAGCTCGAGGACGAGATCGCACACAACGCCTGGCTGACGGTCAAGGCCGACCCGAACCTGATCTTCGACGTGCCGATCGAGGACCGCGTGCAGCGTGCGTTCGGGCTGCTCGGCATCGATCCGGCGTTCCTGGCCTCGTCGGCCGGACACGCCTGACCGGCGCGCATGGCCGGCAGCGGTGGTGCCGGCGAAATCCTGCTCGGCTTCGATTTCGGCGAACGTCGGATCGGGGTCGCCGTGGGCAACACCGTCAGCGCGACCGCGCGCGAACTGACGGTGATCGACGCACGACCGGCCGCACGCCGGTTCGAGCGGCTGCAGGCGCTGATCGCCGAATGGCAGCCCGCGAGGCTGGTGGTCGGCCGGCCGCTGCATCCGGACGGCACGCCGCACGAGATGACCGTTGCCTGCGAACGGTTCGCCCGTCAGCTCGCCGGCCGCTTCCAGCGCCCGGTGGAGCTGGTCGACGAGCGGTATTCGAGCGTCGAGGCGCGCCGGCACGTGGGACCGGTCGAGGCCGACGACGCCGCGGCGGCTGCCGTGGTTCTGCGACAATACCTGGATGAACGCGCCCGCCGCTGACCGACTGCCGCCCGCCGAGGCGATCTACGCCGAACTGCGCGAGCAGTTGTCGCGCGGGTTGCGCGCGGCGGCGGGACGGCGGCCGTTCCTGATCGGCGTGCATTCCGGCGGCGCCTGGATCGCGCGTCGGCTGCATGCGGATCTTTCGCTGCCCACGCCGCTGGGCACGCTGTCGTCGATGTTCCATCGCGACGACTACGCGCGCCGCGGCCTGCCCGACGAGCCGAAGGCGACCGACCTGCCGTTTGGCATCGCCGGTGCCGACATCGTGCTGGTCGACGACATCCTGTACACCGGGCGGACGGTGCGTGCCGCATTGAACGAGTTGTTCGACTACGGCCGGCCGGATCGGGTCGAGCTGGCCGTGCTGATCGACCGCGGCGGCCGGGAACTGCCGATCGAGGCGCGCTACTGCGGCGCGCGCATCGACCTGCCGGCCGAACGCAGCCTGGTGCTGGACCAGGACGGGCAAGGGCACTTCGCGCTGACTGTCGAGTGACGATGCCGTTGCGCCACCCCCAACTGACCCCCGACGGCCGGCTCCGCCACCTGCTGACGATCGAAGGACTTCCCCCGGAGATCATCCATCGGATCCTCGACACCGCGGCGACGTTCGTCGGTGTGTCGGATCGCGAGGTGAAGAAGGTGCCGCTGATGCGCGGCAAGTCGGTGTTCAACCTGTTCTTCGAGAACTCGACCCGCACTCGCACCACCTTCGAGATCGCGGCCAAGCGGCTGTCGGCCGACGTGGTGAACCTGAACGTCAGCACCTCGTCGACCGCCAAGGGTGAATCGCTGCTGGACACGATCGACAACCTGTCGGCGATGGATGCCGACATGTTCGTCGTGCGCCACGGCACCAGCGGCGCGCCGTACCTGATCGCGCAGCATCTGGATCGCACCCGCGGTTCGGAGGTGCACGTGATCAATGCCGGCGACGGGCGCCACGCGCACCCGACGCAGGGCCTGCTGGACATGTACACGATCCGCCACTTCAAGAAGGATTTCCGCAACCTGACCGTGGCGGTCGTCGGCGACATCCTGCACTCGCGGGTCGCACGCTCCGGGATCCACGCACTGACCACACTCGGCGTGCCGGAAGTGCGCGCGATCGGACCGCTCACGCTGCTGCCCGACGGGCTCGAGCAGATGGGCGTGCGGGTGTTCACCGACATGCGTGCGGGGCTGCGCGGCGTCGATGCGATCCTGATGCTGAGGCTGCAGAGTGAACGGATGCGCGGCGCGCTGCTGCCGTCGGCGCAGGAGTACTTCAAGCACTACGGCCTGACCTCCGAGAAGCTCGCGCTCGCCAAGCCCGATGCGATCGTCATGCATCCGGGGCCGATGAACCGCGGTGTCGAGATTGAGTCGGCGGTCGCCGATGGACCGCAGTCGGTGATCCTGGACCAGGTCCGCTTCGGCATCGCGGTGCGGATGGCTGTGATGAGCCTGCTGGCGGGCCACGGATGAAGACCTCGATCCTCCACGGCCGGGTCGTCGACCCGGCGAGCCGGCTGGACCGGATCACCGACCTGCACCTGGCCGACGGCCGGATCGTCGGCATCGGCGCGCCCCCGTCCGGTTTCGATGCGGATCTGCGCATCGACGCCTCCGGCCTGGTCGTCGCGCCCGGGCTGGTCGATCTCGCCGCGCGGCTGCGCGAACCGGGATTCGAATACAAGGCGACGCTGGAATCCGAGATGCAGGCGGCCTTGCGCGGCGGCGTGACCAGCCTGGCCTGTCCGCCGGACACCGATCCGCCGCTGGACGAACCGGGCCTGATCGAGATGCTGATCCATCGCGCACGCGGCCTGCGCGCGGCACGACTGCATCCGGTCGGCGCGTTGACCATCGGCATGGGTGGGGAGGTGCTGACCGAGATGGCCGAACTCGCGGAGGCCGGCTGCGTCGGCTTCGCGCAGGTGGGCAGCCTGCCCGCGGACACGCAGACGCTGCTGCGTGCGATGCAATACGCACGCACCTTCGACTTCGCGGTCTGGCTCGCGCCGCAGGACCCGCACCTGGCCCGCGGCGGCGTCGCACACGCGGGTGCGGTCGCCAGCCGTCTCGGCCTGCCCGGTGTGCCGGCGATCGCCGAGTCGGTCGCGTTGCACACGATCTTCGAGCTGGTCCGCGCGACCGGCTGCCGCGTGCACCTGTGCCGGCTGTCCAGCGCCGACGGTGTCGAACTGGTCCGGCAGGCCAAGCGCGACGGATTGCCCGTCAGCTGCGACGTCGGGGTGCATCACCTGCACCTGATCGACGTCGACATCGGATTCTTCGACAGCAACTACCGGATCGATCCGCCGTTCCGGTCGCAGCGTGACCGGGCGGCGATCCGCGCCGGGCTGGCCGACGGGACGATCGATGCGATCTGTTCGGACCACACACCGGTCGACGACGACGCGAAGCAGTTGCCGTTCGGCGAAGCCGAGCCCGGAGTCACCGCGCTCGAACTGCTGTTGCCGCTGGTGCTGAAGTGGGCCGGCGAGGAACGACTGGACCTGGCGTTCGCGCTCGGTCTGATCAGTGCCGGATCGGCGCGGATCCTCGGCGTCGACACCGGCCGGATCGCGATCGATGCGCCAGCCGACCTGTGCCTGATCGACCTCGAGCAGCCCTGGACCGTCGGACGGCAGACGCTGTTCAGCCAGGGCAAACACACGCCGTATCTCGGTGTCGAGGTCATTGGCGCGGTCCGACAGACGATCGTCGCCGGTGATGTCGTCTTCACGCGCTGAGCCGGCCGCACCCGGCTCGGCCCGCGTTTCCTCGACGCTGGCTGCGGCGATGCGCCGCACGTGGCGGCTGCCACTGCTGATCGCGCTGCTGTTCGGCGGCCTGGCGACGACGTTTTTCGTCTTTCCCCTCGGGCGCTGGCCGTTGCACCGTCGTTGCATCCAGGTCTGGTCGCGATGGCTGCTGGCGGCCTGCGGCGTGTCTTTCCGTGCGCTGCCCGCCGACGGCGGCGAACGCCTCGCGGCGCTGCACGGCTGCATGCTGGTGGCCAACCACATCTCCTGGCTCGACATCTTCGCGATCCATGCGCTGGCACCCAGCGGATTCGTCGCCAAGGCCGAGATCCGACGCTGGCCGCTGGTCGGGCTGCTGGTCGCCCGCACCGGCAACATCTTCATCGAGCGCGGCCGTCGACGCGCGGTGCACGAGGTGATCGTCCGGCTGAAGGAGGCGATCGCCGACGGACGCCGGGTCGCCGTGTTTCCCGAAGGCACCACCGGCGACGGCTCCTGCCTGCTGCCGTTCCACGCCAACCTGATCGAGGCCGCGGTCGAAGCCGGCGCGATGGTCGTGCCGGTCGGTGTCCGTTATCTCGATCGCGACGGTGGCCGCTCCAGCGGCGTGGACTTCGTCGGCGACACGACCTTCGTCGCGTCGGTGTGGCGGATCATCGGGGCACCGATGACCGTCGTCGAGGTGCACGTGCTGGCGCCGATCGTGCCCGGACAAGGGGACACGCGGCATCGGATCGCGGAACGCGCTCGTGAGTCGATCAGCGCCGGCCTGGAACTCGCGCTTGCGGACACGCCACCTGGAACAGCGCCCGGTCGGCCAGCCTGACCGCGCTGAGGTGCCCGCCCCAGACACAGCCGGTGTCCAGTCCGATCAGCCGCTCGTCCAGTTTCAGGCCGAGCGTGGACCAGTGGCCGAAGACCACGGTCGCGTCGGCACTCGCACGACCGGGAATGTCGAACCAGGGCATGAAACCGGGCGGGCCGCCGGTCGCGCCGTCCTTGGTGTCGAAGTCCATCTCGCCGTCCGGGCGGCAGAATCGCAAGCGGGTCAGCGCATTGACGATCACGCGCAACCGGTCGGCGCCGGTCAGGTGATCGTCCCAGCGCGCCGGCCGGTTGCCGTACATCGTCGCCAGGAATTCGTGCCAGCGCGGGCCGCGCAGCTGCGCCTCGACCTCGCCGGCCAGTTCGACCGTGCGCCGTGCACTCCATGCCGGCAGCACCCCCGCATGGACCAGCAGGTGGTTGTCCTGCAGATGCGCGAGCGGCCGTCGGCGCAGCCAGTCGAGCAGATCGTCGCGGTCGGGGGCATCGAGGATCTCCGCGGCGGTGTCGTCGCGATGGGCGCGTCGCACGCCGCAGGCGAGGGCGAGCAGGTGCAGGTCGTGGTTGCCGAGCACGGTGACCAGCCGTGCCTCGTTGTCGGCCGCCCAGCGCAGGCTGGCGAGTGAAGCCGGTCCGCGATTGACCAGGTCACCGGTCAGCCAGAGCCGGACCGGGCCGCTCGCGGCCTCGACCTCGCGCAGCAGCGCCTCGAACGAGGGCAGGCAGCCCTGCAGGTCACCGACCGCGACGATGTCGGCTGCGACCGGGGTCGCCGCGCTGTCGGGTGTGCGGCTCACGCCTTGGCGGCGGCGGTCAGCGGGATCACGTTGGGTGCCTGTTCGTACGGCCGGTACTCGGGCAGCAGACGCGCCAACGTCTGCCGGACGTCGACGTCGGACACCGGTGATTGCTGCGCCAGCCATCGCAGGACTTCCTGTTCCCACTGCGAAGTCGGCGACTCGGTCGGCTTGGCGATGCGCACCTTGCGATGCCGGGTCGGCATCGTGGTCTCGCTGTCGGTCAGCAGCTCCTCGTACAATTTCTCGCCCGGCCGCAACCCGGTGAACTCGAGCCGGATCTGCTCCTCGGTGAGACCCGAGAGCCGGATCAGGTCGCGGGCGAGATCGACGATCTTCACCGGCTCACCCATGTCGAGCACGAAGATCTCGCCGCTCCCGCCCATCGTCGCCGACTGCAGCACCAGCGACACCGCCTCGGGCACCGACATGAAGTAGCGCCGGATCTCCGGATGGGTGACGGTGACCGGGCCGCCGCGGGCGATCTGCTCCTTGAATTTCGGCACCACGCTGCCGGTGGAACCGAGCACGTTGCCGAAGCGCACGATCGCCGTCGGCACACCCGAGCGCTGCGACCACAACTGCAGCACCTGTTCGGCCAGCCGCTTGGAGGCGCCCATCACGCTGGTCGGATTGACCGCCTTGTCGGTCGAGATGAACACCAGCTTGTGCGCACCGTAGCTGCCGGCGACCTCGGCCAGGCGCAGCGTGCCCAGTGCGTTGTTGGCGACCGCCGCCCAGGCGTTCTCCTGTTCCATCATCGGCACATGCTTGTAGGCCGCCGCATGGAACACCACCGACGGGTGGTATCGCTCGAACAACTGGGACAGTCGCGACCGGTCCTTGACGTCGGCGATCACGCAGCGGATCGGCGTGCGCGGATAGAGCCGCGAGAACTCCTGCTCGATCGTGTACAGCGCGTATTCGTTCAGATCGAGCATCACCAGCAGGCTCGGCTCGTAACGTGACACCTGGCGGCACAACTCCGAGCCGATCGACCCGCCGGCGCCGGTGACCAGCACCACGTTGCCGGCGAGCAGCTGGCCGATGCCGACGTTGTCCAGGTCGACCGGATCGCGACCGAGCAGGTCGTCGAGTTCGACGTCGCGCACCGCCGAGATCCGCACCTGGCCGCTCATCACGTCGTCGACCTGTGGCATCAGCATCAGCTTGGCGCGTGCACTCTCGCACAACGCGTAGGCGCGGCGCCGGGTGGTGTGGTCGATGTCGCTGTCCGACAGGATCACGTGGGCGACGCCGTGTCGCCGCGCGATCGCCGGCAGGTCCTCCCAGCGGCCGAGCACCGGCGCGCCGGCCAGCGCGCGGCCCTGCGCGCTGCCGCGGTCCTCGAGGATGCCGATGCAGCGCCAGTTGTGGCTGCGCGAGAACGCGTTGACCAGCGACAGCAGCGACGCGTCGTCGTGGGCGAGCAGCAGCACCGGTCGGCCCTGGTCGCGCACCTCGTGCAGCGGCCACTCTTCCTTGAACCAGCGATACACCATCCGCCCGCCCGCCATGAACAGCAGCAGCAGCAGCGGATTGAGCACGTACAGCGAACGCGGCACGCCGACACCCCAGCGCCAGAGCAGCATCACCGTCGGCACCAGCAGCGCCGACAACGTGATCGCCATCGCGATGTTGCGCAGGTCGTGAAGGCTGGAGTAGCGCCAGAT
>CADEEH010000143.1 GCA_902826305.1 uncultured Burkholderiales bacterium | reverse complement strand
TCAGCTACGGGCTGCTGCTGTTCATGCTGTCGTCGGGCCTGACGCTGATCTTCAGCATGATGGGCGTGCTGAACTTCGCCCATGCGTCGTTCTACATGCTCGGCGCCTACGTCGCCTACACGATCAGCCGCTGGATCGGCTTCTGGCCGGCACTGGTGCTCGCGCCGATCGTGATCGGCCTGCTGGGCGCGATGATCGAGCGCCAGGGGCTGCGCCGCGTCCACAAGTTCGGGCACGTGCCGGAGCTGCTGTTCACGTTCGGCCTGTCGTTCATCATCGTCGAGGTGGTGCAGATCATCTGGGGCCGGGCCGCGGTGCCGTACGCGGTCCCGCCCGAACTGCAGGGATCGCTGGTCCAGCTCTACACGACGACCTTTCCGATCTATCGCGGATTCATGATGCTGGTCGCGATCGTGATGCTGGTGGCGATCTACCTGCTGCTGACCCGCACGCGGATCGGCCTGGTGATCCAGGCGGCCCTCACCCATCCGGAGGCGGTGGAGGCACTCGGCCACAACGTGCCGCGGGTGTTCATGCTGGTCTTCGGCGGCGGTGC
Organism: uncultured Burkholderiales bacterium; assembly: GCA_902826305.1. Taxonomy (GTDB): domain Bacteria; phylum Pseudomonadota; class Gammaproteobacteria; order Burkholderiales; family Burkholderiaceae_E; genus CADEEH01. The sequence goes on along the minus strand of CADEEH010000143.1, from coordinate 12,104 downwards.
GGCGCTTGCCGGGCTGGCCGGTGTGATCGGCGGCAACGCGTTCGTCACCGAACCGTCGATGGCGCAGTTCGTCGGTTCGATCATCTTCGTGGTCGTGGTCGTCGGCGGCATGGGCTCGCTGGCCGGTGCGTTCATCGCCTCGCTGCTGATCGGTGTGATGCAGACGTTCGCGATCCAGTTCGACGTCTCGCTCGCCGGCGGGCTGCAGAGCCTGGGCGTGGGCCTCACTCCCGATTCGCCGGGCTGGTCCGTGCTGTCGCTCAAGGTGTCCCAGCTGGCGCCGGTGCTGCCGTATCTGCTGCTCGTGCTGATCCTGATCCTCAGGCCGAAGGGCCTGATGGGCACCCGGGAGGGCTGATGGGAGTCTTCCGGCCCGTCACCCGGACCACCGGTGGCCGCACGGAACTCGCGTTCGCGCCGATCGACGCCGGGCGCTGGATCGTCTGGGGTCTGACCGCGCTGCTGTTCATCGTGCTGCCGCTGGTCTTCAACAAGGGGTTCACGCTGACGCTGCTGTCGCAGATGGGCGTCTGGGTGATCTTCTGCCTGTCGTACAACATGCTGTTCGGGCAGGCCGGCATGTTGTCGTTCGGTCACGCCGTCTATTCGGGCCTGGGGGCCTTCTTCTCGATCCACGCGCTGAACTGGGTCGGTGCCGGCACGCTGCCGCTGCCGGTGTCGCTGATCCCGCTGGTCGGCGGGCTCGCCGGTGCGCTGTTCGGTGTGATCTTCGGCTGGGTGACGACGAAGAAGGCCGGCACCCCGTTCGCGATGATCACGCTGGGCATCGGCGAGATGGTGTTCGCGGCCTCGCTGATGTTTCCCGGCTTCTTCGGCGGTGAAGGCGGCGTGACCACCAACCGCGTGATCGGCCAGCCGTTCCTCGGCATCAGCTACGGGCCCCAGATCCAGGTCTACTACCTGATCGCGACCTGGTGCCTGCTCAGCATGATCGCGATGTTCGCATTCACGCAGACGCCGCTCGGGCGCATTGCCAACGCGGTGCGCGAGAATCCGGAGCGCATCGAGTTCATCGGCTACAACACACAGGTCGTCCGTTTCCTGGTCCTGGTGGTCTCGGCCTTCTTCGCCGGCATCGCCGGCGGGCTGACGGCGATCAACTTCGAGATCGTGTCGGCCGAGAACGTGTCGGCGGCCCGGTCCGGCGGCATCCTGCTGGCGACCTTCATCGGCGGGGCGCTGTTCTTCTTCGGCCCGATCCTGGGCGCGGCGATCTTCGTCTTCTTCGCGGTCGCGTTGTCCGAGTACACCAAGGCCTGGCAGTTCTACCTGGGCACGTTCTTCGTGCTGATGGTGCTGTTCGCACCGGGCGGGATCGCCTCGCTGATCCTGATGAACCTGCGGGTCGCGAAGTACGGCTTCTTCTCGCGGCTGCGAGATCCGTACGTCGGCGTGCTGCTGACCGGTGCGCTGCTGCTGTTCGGCGTCGTGATGGTGATCGAGATGGGCTACCAGCTGACCCTCGAGGCGACCTCCGGACCGACGATGAAGCTGTTCGGCTTCACGGTCGACGTGTCGTCCCCGGAGCAGTGGGTGTTCGCGATCGGTACGCTGCTCGCCGGTGCGGTCGCCTTCGAGGTGATGCGCCGACGCTTCGTCGGCGCCTGGGGCGACGTGCAGGAGCGGATCGAGGACGCGATCGCACGGGAGGTCAAGCTGTGAGCGCACCGGCACTGCGCCTGACCGACGTGCGCAAACGTTTCGGCAAGACCGAGATCATCCGCGGGGTGAACCTGTCGATTCCGCCGGGCGAGCGGCATGCGGTGATCGGACCGAACGGCGCCGGCAAGTCGACGCTGTTCAACCTGATCTCGGGCCGGTTCGCACCGACTTCCGGACGCATCGAGCTCAACGGCGGCGACATCACCGGCTCGCGGCCGCACGAGATCAATCGGCGCGGCCTGGCGCGAAGCTTCCAGATCACCAACATCTTCCCGCGGCTGACGGTGTTCGAGAACCTGCGCTGCGCGACGCTGTACGCACTGGGCTATCGCTACTCGTTCTGGCACTCGCTGTCGAAGCTGCGCGATGCCCGCGAGCGTGCCGACGAGATCCTCGAGCGGATCGGCCTGAAGTCGCGGCGCGACACCGCCGCGGGCCTGCTGACCTACGCCGAGCAGCGGGCATTGGAGATCGGCATCACGATCGCCCAGGACGCGGCGGTGATCCTGCTCGACGAGCCGACCGCCGGCATGAGCCGCTCCGAGAGCGACCGCGCCGTCGAACTGATCCGCCGGGTCACGCAGGGCAAGACGCTGGTGATGGTCGAACACGACATGAGTGTCGTCTTCGGCCTGGCCGACCGGATCTCGGTCGTCGTCTACGGCGAGGTGATCGCCAGCGACGAACCGGCCAAGGTCAAGGCGAATCCGAAGGTGCAGGAGGCATACCTCGGCACCTCGGCGGAGGGCGGCCATGGCTGATGTGATGCTGGAGGTGTCGAACCTGCACGCGTATTACGGCAAGAGCCACGTGCTGCACGGGGTCGACATGACGGTGGCCCGGGGCGAGATCGTCAGCCTGCTCGGGCGCAACGGGGTCGGCCGCTCGACCACCGTCAAGGCGATCATGGGCCTGGTCGACTGCACCGGGTCGGTGAAGTTCAAGGGTACGACGCTGCACGGACTGAAGCCGTACGAGATCGCTCATCGCGGGCTGGGCTACGTGCCGGAGAACCGCGACATCTTCCCGACCCTCACCGTCGAGCAGAACCTGACGCTGGGCCTGAAGGGGACAAAACCCGGCCGCTGGAGCTACCAGGACATGTACCGGATGTTCCCGCGGCTGCAGGAGCGGCAGCACACACAGGCCGGCGTGTTGTCCGGCGGCGAGCAGCAGATGCTGACGTTGTGCCGCACGCTGATGGGTGACCCGGACCTGATCATGATCGACGAGCCGACCGAGGGGCTGGCGCCGAAGATCGTCGAACTCGTCGCCGAGTACCTGAACACGCTCAAGGAGCGGGGCGTCTCGGTGCTGCTGGTCGAGCAGAAACTCGCGATCGCGCTGCAGATCTCGCAGCGTGTGTACGTGATGGGACACGGGCACATCGTGTTCGAGGGCACCCCGGCCGACCTGCGCGCCGACCCGCAGATCCGGCGCGAGTGGCTCGAGGTATGACAGTGCCCGCCGACCCATGGACGAAGCGTTCCGCCGCGTCGCGCCGGACACGCACCGTCGACCCGGGTTCGATCAGGGTGAGGCACTCGTCGGCGCGGGTCTTCGAGGTACACTGCGCTTCCGGTTGGGCCGCTCGTCGCGCCCAATTTTTGTCGAGCAAAAACGAACGAGCGTTCGTTTTCCTGGAGAGGTCATGAGCGAAGCCAACTACGAGGCCCGGGGCTCGGTCGCGGTCATCACGATGGACAACCCGCCGGTCAACGGCCTGGGATCGGCGTTGCGCACCGGCGTGGTCGACGGACTGCGCAAGGCGGTCGCCGATCCGGCGATCAAGGCGATCGTGCTGACCGGGGCCGGCCGCGCGTTCTCGGGCGGCGCCGACATCCGCGAATTCAATTCGCCGAAGGCACTGGCCGAACCGACACTGTTCACGATGATCCGCGTGATCGAGGATCTGCCCAAGCCGGTGGTGGCCGCCCTGCATGCGATCTGCATGGGCGGTGGACTCGAACTCGCGCTCGGTTGCCACTACCGGGTCGCCGCGGCCGACACCCAGGTCGCGTTGCCGGAGGTCAAGCTCGGGCTGATCCCGGGCGCCGGCGGCACGCAGCGCCTGCCGCGGGTGGTGCCGCTGGACGTCGCGGTCAACGTGATCGTGTCGGGCAATCCGGTCAAGGCCGCGAAGTTCAAGGGCACGAAGCTGTTCGACGAGATCGTCGACGGGGACGTGGTGGCGGCCGCGGTGGCGCTTGCCGAGAAGGTCGGCGTCGAGGGCCGGCGGCCCCGGGTCCGCGACCTGCCGCTGCCGGCCGAGGATGCCCAGGCGTTCCTGCAGTTCTCGCTGAACACCGTGAAGACGGTCGCCCGCAACTTCCCGGCGCCGGCCAAGGCGATCGAGGCGATCCAGGCGGGCTACTCGCTGCCGTTCGACGCGGCGGTGATCAACGAGCGGCAGATCTTCCTGTCGCTGATGCAGACGCCGGAATCCAAGTCGTTGCGCCACGCGTTCTTTGCCGAACGCAGCGCCAGCAAGATCCCGGACGTGCCCGAGGACACCCCGGTGCGGGCGATCCGCGCGGCGGCGGTGATCGGCGCCGGCACGATGGGCGGCGGGATCGCGATGAACTTCGCCAACGCCGGCATCCCGGTCACCGTGCTCGAGGCGAGGAAGGAAGCCCTGGACAAGGGACTGGCGACGATCCGCAAGAACTACGAGAGTTCGGCGAAGAAGGGGCGGATCAGCGCCGAGGAGGCCGAGAAGCGGATGGGCCTGATCACGCCGACGATGGACTATGCGTCGATCGGCCAGGCCGACATCGTCGTCGAGGCGGTGTTCGAGGACATGGACGTCAAGGAGACGGTGTTCAGGAAACTCGACGAGGTGATGAAGCCGGGTGCGATCCTGTCCTCGAACACCTCGACGCTGGATGTCGATCGCATCGCATCCTTCACGAAACGGCCCGGCGACGTGATCGGCACCCACTTCTTCTCGCCGGCCAACGTGATGAAGCTGCTGGAGATCGTCCGCGGCGCGAAGACCGCGCCCGACGTGCTGGCGACGACGATGAAGCTGTCGAAGGCGCTGAAGAAGACCGGTGTCATCGCCGGGGTGTGCGACGGCTTCATCGGCAACCGGATGATCGAGCAGTACAGCCGGCAGGCCGGCTTCATGCTGGACGAAGGGGCGACCCCGGCGCAGGTCGACAAGGCGGTCGAGAAATTCGGTTTCGCGATGGGGCCGTTCCGGATGGGTGACCTGGCCGGCAACGACATCGGCTGGTACATCCGCAAACGGCGCGCGGTCGAACGGCCGTCGATGAACTACTCGAAGACCGCGGACCTGCTGTGCGAGATGGGCCGCTTCGGGCAGAAGACCGGTGCCGGCTGGTACCGCTACGAGACCGGTCGGCGTGACGCGATGGCCGATCCCGTGGTCGACGAGATGATCGCGACCTACCGGAAGCAGATCGGGCTCAGCCCGCGCAAGCTGTCGGACGACGAGATCGTGCACCGGCTGGTGTTCTCGCTGGTCAACGAAGGCGCGAAGCTGCTCGAGGAAGGCATCGCGACACGGGCATCGGACATCGACATGGTCTACCTGACCGGCTACGGTTTCCCGCTGCATCGCGGCGGGCCGATGTTCTATGCCGACCAGTACGGGCTGTACAACGTGATCGGTCGGATGGCCGAGTTCGCCGCCAATCCGCACGGTGATCCCGGCTTCTGGACACCGGCCCCGCTGCTGGTCCGCCTGGCCGCCGAAGGCAAGGGCTTCAACGGCTGACCGGCCGGACCGCCGCCACGACGCAACGACGCAACGACGCGAAGGAACTTCAGGATGCGTGAAGCAGTGATCGTCTCGACCGCGCGCACCGGCCTGGCCAAGAGCTGGCGCGGCGCACTGAACATGACCCACGGCGCGACGATGGGCGGTCATGTCGTGGCCGCGGCCATCGAACGCGCCGGCATCGAGGCCGGCGAGGTCGACGACGTGCTGATGGGCTGCGCCAATCCGGAAGGTGCAACAGGTGCCAACATCGCGCGCCAGGTCGCGCTGGCCGCGGGTTGCCCGGTCACCGTCTCCGGGGCCACCGTCAACCGGTTCTGCTCGTCGGGCCTGCAGACGATCGCGATGGCCGCGCAGCGGATCATCGCCGGCGAGGGCGAGGTCTATGTCGCCGGCGGCCTGGAATCGATCTCGTGTGTGCAGAACGAGATGAACACCCACATGCTCGCCGACAAACATCTGGCCAGACAAAAGCCCGAGATCTACTGGTCGATGCTGCAGACCGCCGAGATGGTCGCCAAGCGGTATCAGATATCCCGCGAGCGCCAGGACGAATACGGCGTGCAGAGCCAGCAGCGTGCCTGCGCGGCCGCCGATGCCGGTCGCTTCAAGGACGAGATCGTGCCGATCACGGTCAACATGGGCGTGGCCGACAAGGCCACCGGCATGCTAGGCATCCGCGAGGTGACACTCGCCGACGACGAGGGGCGGCGTGCTGACACCACGTTGGCCGGTGTGTCGCAGATCCGCCCGGCGCTGCCCGGCGGCGTGATCTCGGCGGGCAATGCAAGCCAGTTCTCCGACGGGGCGGGCGCCTGCGTCGTGATGGAGGCGAAGACCGCCGAGAAGAAGGGATTGAAGCCGCTCGGCTGGTTCCGCGGCTTCGCGGTCGCCGGCTGCGAGCCCGACGAGATGGGCATCGGCCCGGTGTTCGCGGTGCCCAAGCTGCTCGCACGCACCGGCCGCAAGGTCGATGACATCGACCTGTGGGAACTGAACGAAGCGTTTGCGGTGCAGGTGCTGTACTGCCGCGATCGGCTCGGCATTCCGGCGGAGCGGCTCAACGTCGACGGCGGCGCGATCGCGGTCGGCCACCCCTACGGGATGAGCGGGCAGCGGCTGACCGGACACGCGCTGATCGAAGGGCGGCGGCGCGGTGCGAAGTGGGCGGTGGTCACGATGTGTGTCGGCGGTGGCATGGGCGCCGCCGGCCTGTTCGAGATCATCTGAAAGCCGCAACCCGATGGCTGCGACAGCGGGCGACGCCGCACGGATCCTGTCGCGGCGCGACCTGTCGTTCCTGCTCTACGAGTGGCTCGATGCGGCCGCGCTGACCACCCGCGAACGTTTCGCCGATCATTCGCGCGAGACCTTCGAGGCCGCGATCGACACCAGCGCGAAGATCGCCGCCGACCACTTCCAGCCGATCAACCGGCTCCTCGACGAGAACGAGCCGACGTTCGACGGCGAGAAGGTGACGACACCGGCGCCGCTGAAACGCGCGCTGGCGGCGTTCGCCGAATCGGGGCTGACCGCGGCCGGCCAGGACTACGACCTGGGCGGCATGCAACTGCCGTCGGTCATCGAGAAGGCCTGTGTCGCCTACGTGATGGGCGCCAGCGTCGCCGCCGCCGGTTATCCGATGCTGACGGTCGGCAACGCGAACCTGCTGGTCGCCCATGGCAGCCGCGAGCAGGTCGACCGCTACGTGCGGCCGATGATGAACGGGCGTTTCTTCGGCACGATGTGCCTGTCCGAACCGCAGGCCGGCTCCTCGCTGGCCGACATCACCACCCGCGCGGAGCGACAGGCCGACGGCACGTGGCGGCTGTTCGGCAACAAGATGTGGATCTCCGGCGGTGAACACGACCTGGCCGAGAACATCGTGCACCTGGTGCTCGCGCGCACCGTGGTGCCGGGTGAACCGCCGCTGCCCGGGGTCAAGGGCATCTCGATCTTCATCGTGCCGCGCACGCTGGTCGGCGACGACGGGCGGCTCGGCGAGCGCAACGACGTGGTGCTGGCCGGACTCAACCACAAGATGGGCTACCGCGGCACGACCAACTGCCTGCTGAACTTCGGCGAAGGCCGCTTCACGCCGGGAGGTCGCGCCGGTGCGATCGGTGAACTGGTCGGCGCGCCGAACCAGGGCCTGGCGATCATGTTCCACATGATGAACGAGGCGCGGATCGGTGTCGGCCTCGGTGCCGTGATGCTCGCCTACACCGGCTACCTGCACGCCCTCGACTATGCGCGGCAGCGGCCGCAGGGGCGGCGTCCCGGCGCCAAGGATCCCCGCGCGCCGCAGGTGCCGATCATCACCCATGCCGACGTGCGGCGGATGCTGCTGGCGCAGAAGGCCTACGCGGAGGGATCGCTGGCGCTGGTCCTGTACTGCGCGCGGCTGGTCGACGACCAGCACAGTGCGCCGGACGAGGCGACGCGGCGACGTGCCCACCTGCTGCTCGAACTGCTGACACCGATCGTCAAGAGCTGGCCGTCGCAGTGGGGACAGGAATCGGTGAGCCTCGCGGTCCAGGTCCACGGCGGCTACGGCTACACCCGCGACTATCCGGTCGAGCAGTTCTACCGCGACCAGCGGCTCAATCCGATCCACGAAGGCACCCACGGCATCCAGGCGCTCGACCTGCTCGGTCGCAAGATGAACCTGGCCGACGGCGCCGCGGCACAGGCGTTCGCCACGGTGATCGGTGACACCGCGGCTCGCGCCGGCGCGGCGTCGGCCGAATGGGGCGGACACGGCGCGGCGCTGGTCTCGCTCACGGCCCGTGTCGGCACGACCGTGCGCCGGCTGCTCGGGCAACACGACCCGGAACTCGGCCTGGCCAACGCCAGCGTGTTCCTGGAGGCGTTCGGCCATCTGGTGCTCGGCTGGGTCTGGCTCGAACAGGCGCTGGTCGCGCACGACGCACTCGGGCAGCGTGGCCTGGAGACCGGCGGCGCGGGCGGCGCACCCGACGAGGATGACGAATCCTGTTTCTATCGCGGCAAGCTGCAGGCGGCGCGATTTTTCCTGCGCTGGGAGCTGCCGAAGGTGACACCGATGCTCGAACTGCTCGACTCGGTCGATCCGACCTGCCACGCCATGCGCGACGAATGGTTCTAGAACCCGGGACGACGTGATGACACTCAGACAATCCCTCGACCTGACCGGCCGCAAGGCGATCATCACCGGCGGTTCACGCGGCCTCGGCCTGCAGATCGCCGAGGCGCTCGGCGAGATGGGCGCGCAGGTGCTGCTGACCGCGCGCAAGGCCGATGAACTCGACGAGGCGGTGCGGCATCTGAAGGGGCTGGGGGTCGACGCCCTGGCCCTGCCGTGCGACATGGGCAAGCCGGAGACGATCCCCGGTTTTGCGCAGGCCGCGATCGAACGGCTCGGCGGCCGCTGCGACATCCTGGTCAACAACGCCGGCGCGGCCTGGGGGGCGCCGGCCGAGGACCATCCGCTGGATGCGTGGATGAAGCTGGTCAACGTGAACCTGACCGGTGTGTTCGTGCTGACGCAGGAGATCGGTCGCCGTTCGATGATCCCGAACCACTACGGGCGGGTGCTGATCGTGGCATCGATCGCCGGGCTGCGCGGCAATCCGCCGGGCAGCCACGGCACACTGGCCTACAACACGACCAAGGGCGGGCTGGTCAACTTCACGCGCGCGCTGGCCGGCGAGTGGGGGCGGCACGGGATCACGGTCAACGCACTCGCCCCGGGCTTCTTCCCGTCGAAGATGACGCGGGCGACGCTGGCCTCGATCGAGGAACGCGTGAAGGCGAACACACCGCTGGGCCGGATCGGCGACGACGAGGACCTGAAGGGCGCCGCGATCCTGTTCTGCTCGAATGCCGGCAAACACATCACCGGACAGATCCTCGCCGTCGACGGCGGGGTCACCGCGGTCTGAGCCGACGAGTGATGAACGCTCCGGAACCGTTCCCGGTCGAGATCCCGTTCCTGCATGCGCTCGGGGTCGAGCTGCTCGAATACAGCGGCGGCAAGGCGACGGTCGCGCTGGACAGCGCGCGGATGCACCAGAACTCGTTCGAGGTGGTCCACGGCGGCGTGCTGATGACGCTGCTCGACGTCGCGATGGCGATGGCCGGACGATCCCTCGACGACCGCGACGGCGAGCAGCGCCACGGGGTGGTGACGATCGAGATGAAGACTTCTTTCCTGCGGCCGGCGCGTGGGCGGCTGGTTGCCCGCAGCACCTGTGTGCACCGGACCGCGAGCCTGGTCTTCTGCGAAGCCGAGATCAGCGACGAGGCCGGCCACGGCGTGGCCCGGGGCTCGGGCACCTTCAAGTACGTCCGCCAGCGGACCATCCCCGGCGGTCCCGCCGCGGGACGATGAACCAATCGGAGGAAGACGACGATGACAACGGTCAACAAGCGGATCCTGCTGGTCGCACGCCCCGGCGGCGGTCCGGTCAAGCCGGAGCACTTCCGGCTCGAGGAGGCACCGGTGCCCGCCTGCGGCGACGGCCAGGTGCTGGTACGCAACCATTTCCTGTCGCTCGATCCGTACATGCGTGGCCGGATGGAGGACATGAAGTCGTACGCGGCGCCGCAGGCGCTCGGCGAGGTGATGATCGGTGGCACCGTCGGCGAGGTGATCGAAAGCCGCCACGCGCGCCTGAAGGCCGGTGACAAGGTGGTCGGCGGATTCGGCTGGCAGCAGTTCGGTGTCTCCGACGGCACCGGCCTGATGAAGGTCGACACGACCCGCGTGCCGCTGTCGGCGTACCTCGGTGCGGTCGGCATGCCCGGGGTCACCGGGTGGTACGGGCTGAACCGGATCATCGAGCCCAAGGCCGGCGAGACGGTGGTGGTCTCGGCCGCCAGCGGCGCGGTCGGTTCGGTCGTCGGGCAACTGGCCAAGGCGGCCGGTTGCCGGGTCGTCGGCGTCGCCGGCGGTGCCGACAAGTGCGCGGCGGTCACCGGCGAGTTCGGCTTCGATGCCTGCGTCGACTACAAGGCCGGCCGCCTGTACGACGACCTGAAGGCGGCGACCCCCGATGGCATCGACGGCTACTTCGAGAACGTCGGCGGCGAGGTGCTCGATGCCGTGCTCAAGCGCACGAACGCCTTCGGCCGGATCGCCATCTGCGGCCTGATCGCCGGCTACGACGGCCAGCCGATCCCGGTCAACAACATCCGTTCGGTGCTGGTCAACCGGCTGAAGATCCAGGGCTTCATCGTCTCCGAACATCTCGACCTGTGGCCGCAGGCACTCAAGGAGCTCGGCACGATGGTCGGCGAGGGCCGGCTCAAATACCGCGAGACGATCGCCGATGGCATCGAATCCGCGGTCGACGCCTTCATCGGCCTGCTCAAGGGCCGCAACTTCGGCAAGCAGCTCGTGCGACTGATCTAGTCCAGAGAGGAGACCGACGATGAACGCCCCCCAGGCATCGCTGCGTGAACAGGTATCGGCCGACGAATGGAAGTTGCGCGTCGACCTGGCCGCCTGCTACCGGCTGATCGCATTGAACGGCTGGGACGACCTGATCTTCACCCACGTGTCGCTGCGCATCCCGGGTCCCGAGCATCACTTCCTGATCAATCCCTACGGGATGACCTTCGACGAGATCACCGCCTCCGCGCTGGTCCGGGTCGACATGCAGTGCAAGCCGCTGTCGCCGACGCCGTACCCGGTCAACCCGGCGGGGTTCGTGATCCACAGTGCGGTCCACGACGCACGGCCGGACGCCGGCTGCGTGCTGCACACCCACACGACCGCCGGCGTCGGCGTGTCGGCGCAGAAGCAGGGGCTGCTGGCGATCTCGCAGCAGGCGACCGTCGTGCTCGGATCGCTCGGGTATCACGACTACGAAGGGATCGCGCTGCTCGACGACGAGAAGCCGCGGCTGGTGCGCGACCTGGGCACGAACACCTTCCTGATCCTGCGCAACCACGGCCTGCTGACCGTCGGGCCGACGGTCGCCGACGCGTACCTGGCGATGCACACGCTGGAGAGTGCGTGCCGGATCCAGGTCGCCGCGCTGGCAGGCGGGGCCGAGGTGAACCGCGTCGACCCGCGGATCCTCGTGGGGGTCGCGCGCAACGTCAAGATGGTGACCAAGGGCATGGGTGGTGCGCTCGCCTGGCCGGCGCTGCTGCGCCGGCTCGATCGGTTGCTGCCCGGTTACGCGGAGTAGGGTGATGAAGGAATTGCGCTGCAAGGTCGCGGTGATCACCGGGGCGGGCAGCGGCTTCGGCCGCGAGTTCGCGAAACTGGCCGCCGCCCGCGGCATGTCGCTGGTGTTGGCCGACATCGATGCGGCCGCGGTGGAGGCGACCGCGGCGCCGTTGCGTGATGGCGGCGCCTCGGTGCTGACCGAACAGGTCGATGTCAGCCGCGCCGAGGACGTCGAGCGGCTCGCGGCGCGCGCGCGTGAACGCTTCGGTCAGGTCCACCTGCTGTTCAACAACGCCGGGGTCGCGGTCGGCGGGCTGGTCTGGGAGCATCCTCTCGCCGACTGGCAATGGGTGCTCGGTGTCAACACCTGGGGCGTGATCCACGGCATCCGTTCGTTCGTGCCGATGATGCTGGCGCAGGACAACGAGTGCCACGTCGTCAACACCGCGTCGGTCGCCGGGCTGCTGTCGCCGCAGACGATGGGCATCTACAACGTCAGCAAACACGCGGTGGTCA
>CADEEH010000142.1 GCA_902826305.1 uncultured Burkholderiales bacterium | reverse complement strand
GGATGGGTCTGCTGTTCATCCAGGCGGTGCAGTCGGTCGACATCCCGATCATGGCCGCCTACCTGTGCCTGATCGCGCTGATCTTCGTCGTGATCAACCTGGTCGTCGACCTGCTGTACTTCGCGGTCGATCCGCGGCTGCGGCTCGACCGCGGCGGTTCGGGAGGTGCACATTGAACGCCCCCGAGCCCTACCTCGGCGCCCATCCGTCGCTGACGGCGATCCGGCGCTGGCACCAGGAACTGACCGCCATCCGCCGCCGGTTGCACGCCCATCCGGAGATCGGGTTCGAGGAACGGGTGACCGCCGAACTGGTCGCGCAGGAACTCGCCCGCTACGGCGTCGACGAGATCCAGCGCGGCATCGCCGGCACCGGCGTCGTCGGCGTGATCCGGGGACGCGGACCGGCCGGAACGCGCACGATCGGGCTGCGTGCCGACATGGACGCGTTGCCGATGGTCGAGGACAACGAGTTCGAACACCGCTCGCGCTGCGCGGGTGTGATGCACGGCTGCGGCCACGACGGGCACACGGCGATGTTGCTCGGCGCGGCGAGGTACCTGGCCTCGACGCGTGCGTTCGACGGCATTGCCCACCTGATCTTCCAGCCCGGGGAGGAAGGATTCGGCGGCGCGCGGGCGATGATCCAGGACGGCCTGTTCGAGCGTTTCCCCTGCGAGTCGGTGTTCGCGATGCACAACTGGCCGGGCCTTCCGGCCGGCACGATCGCGGTCAGGCCGGGGCCGATCATGGCGGCCGCCGACCGGGTGACGATCATCGTCGAGGGCCAGGGCGGGCATGGCGCCCATCCTTACCTCGCGATCGATCCGGTGGTGGTCGCCGCACACATCATCACGGCGGCGCAGACGATCGTGTCGCGCAACGTCAACCCGATCGACTCGGCCGTGGTCAGCCTGTGTTCGATGCAGGCCGGCCACCCCGGCGCGATGAGCGTCATTCCGCGCCAGGCGCAGCTGGTGGGAACCGTGCGCACCTTCCGCCCGCAGACCCAGGACCTGGTCGAACGCCGGCTGAGTGCGCTGGCCGAATCGGTCGCCGAAGGGTTCGGCGCCAGGGCGACGGTTCGCTACGAGCGGGTCTATCCGGCGACGATCAACACACCCGAGGAGTCGCTGTTCGCGCAGCGCGTCGCCACCGAGCTGGTCGGCGCGGACCGTGTGATCACCGACCTGGACCCGAGCATGGGCGCCGAGGATTTCTCGTTCATGCTCCAGGTACGACCCGGCGCCTACTTCCGGATCGGGCAAGGTGGTGCCGATGCCGGTCGCTTCCTGCACAATAGCCGGTACGATTTCAACGACGACATCCTGCCGCTGGGCGCCGCGCTGTTCGCCCGCCTGGTCGAGCAGCGCCTGCCGCTGGCTTCGATCTGATCGGAAGCCGGGCGACGGGATGCAGGGCTTTTCCGGAACATCACACCAGGAGTCCACGCTCATGAAACCATCACGCCGATGCCTCGGTCTGATCGCGGCGAGTGTCATCGCATGGTCGACCGCCTCGATGCCGGTGGCGGCCACCGAGACCACGGTCTTCCGTTTCGCCGACCAGGGCGACGCGTTGTCGATGGACCCGCATTCGCTCAACGAGTCGCTCCAGCTCAGCGTCACCCGCAACATCTACGAGCCGCTGGTCGAACGCGACAAGAAACTCGGGCTGGTGCCGGGCCTGGCGACGAAGTGGACCCAGGTGCAGCCGACCGTCTGGCGCTTCGAACTGCGCAGGAACGTGAAGTTCCACGACGGCGCGCCGTTCACCGCGGACGACGTCGTCTTTACGATGGCCCGCGCCGCCGGCGAGGGTTCGGACATGAAGTCCTACACCAACGACATCGCCGAGGTGAGGAAGGTCGACGACTACACCGTCGAGATGGTCACCAAGCAGCCGTTCCCGATCCTGCCGGACGTGCTGACGCTGGTGTACATCATGAACAAGCAGTGGTGCGTCGAGAACAAGGCCGAACGTGCGGTCGACCGCAGGAAAGGCATCGAGAACACCGCCTCGTTCAAGGCCAACGGCACCGGACCGTTCCGGCTCAAGTCGCGTGACCCGGGCGTGCGCACGACGATGGTCAGGAACGGCAACTACTGGGCGCCCGTCGAGAGCAACATCGAGGAGGTGGTGTTCACCCCGATCGGCAACGACGCGACGCGGGTCGCTGCGCTGCTGTCCGGCGAGATCGACATGATGCAGCCGGTGCCGATCCAGGACGTCGCGCGGCTCGCGCAGAACCCGGCGCTGAAGATCGTGCAGGGTCCGGAGCTGCGCACGATCTTCCTCGGCATGGACCAGGCACGCGACGAACTGCTGTACTCCAGCGTCAAGGGCAAGAATCCGTTCAAGGACAAGCGGGTGCGCCAGGCGTTCTACCAGGCGATCGACATCGAGTCGATCAAGACCCGGATCATGCGCAACGCGGCCCTGCCGACCGGGCTGATGATGGGCGCCGGCAACAAGGGATTCGTGCCGGAGTTGAACAAGCGGCTGCCGTACGACCCGGATGGCGCGCGCAAGCTGATGACCGAGGCCGGTTATCCGAACGGCTTCGAGGTCAAGATGAACTGCCCGAACGACCGGTACGTGAACGACGGCGAGATCTGCCAGGCGGTCGCGGGGATGCTCGCGCGCATCGGCGTCAAGATCAACCTGGAGGCCGAGAGCAAGTCGACGTACTTCCCGAAGATCCTGTCGCGCAACACGTCGTTCTACATGCTCGGCTGGACACCGGGCACGATGGACGCCCACAACCCGCTGAACGCCTTGATGGCCACGCCCGATCCGAAGGGACGCGGCCAGTTCAACCTCGGCAGCTACAGCAATCCGAAACTCGACGAGCTGACCGCACAGATCGCCCGCGAGACCGACCCGACAAAACGCCAGGAGATGATCACCGAGGCATTCCGCATCCACCAGGACGACATCGGCCACCTGCCGCTGCACCAGCAGGCGCTCGCCTGGGGCATGCGCAAGAACGTCCAGCTGGTCCAATTGGCCGATAACTTCAATTTCCTGAAGTGGGTGGTGCTCAAGTAGCGCGTTTCCTCGACAGCGACCTCTGGTTCAGCTTCCGGACCAGCCCGGTCGCGGTCGCGGCGGCCTTCATCGCCTTCGTGCTGATCGGCGGGGCGCTGTTCGCGCCCTGGATCGCGCCGCATCGTCCGTACGACCTGGCCACGCTGTCGCTGGCCGACTCGATGCTGCCGCCGGCCTGGATGGCCGAAGGGCAGTGGCGCTACCTTCTTGGCACCGACGACCAGGGTCGCGACGTGTTGTCGACGATCCTGTACGGCTCGCGGATCTCGCTGGCGGTCGGGCTCGCCTCGGTGCTGCTGGCGATGGTGCTCGGCGTCGGGCTCGGGTTGCTCGCCGGCTACGCCGGGGGCCGCATCGATGCGCTGATCATGCGCGTCGCCGACGTCCAGCTCTCGTTCCCGGCGATCCTGATCGCATTGCTGATCGACGGCTTCGTCCGCGCGGCGATGCCGCCGGAGGTGCACGGCGACGGGCTGGCGATCCTGGTCCTCGTCGGCTCGATCGCGGCCGGGAACTGGGTGCTGTACGCGCGCACGATCCGCGGCTCGACGATGGTCGAGAAGAACCGCGAGTACGTGCAGGCCGCGCGTGTGATCGGCGTGTCGCCGACGCGGATCCTGGTGCGGCACGTGCTGCCGAACGTCGTCGGCCCGGCGCTGGTGATCGCCACCATCAACGTGGCGACCGCGATCCTGACCGAAGCGACACTGTCGTTCCTCGGCGTGGGTGTGCCGGCGACCCGCCCGTCGCTGGGGACGATGATCCAGAACGGCCAGAACTTCCTCTATTCCGGCGAGTGGTGGCTGGTCATCTTTCCCGGGGCTGCGCTGGTGCTGCTGTGCATGTCGGTCAACCTGCTCGGCGACTGGCTGCGCGACGCGTTGAATCCGAAGCTGCAATGAACCGGACCACGATCCGCAGCTCGGCACCGGGCGAAGTGCGATGAGCTTGACGCGATGAGCGCGACCCGACGAGCGCGATGTGATGAGTGATCCGCTGCTCGAGGTGCGCAACCTGCGTGTGCAGTTCGCGACCCGCCGCGGCGTGTTGACCGCAATCGACGACGTGTCGCTGTCGATCGCTGCGGGTGAGGTGCTCGGGGTCGTCGGCGAGTCCGGCGCGGGCAAGTCGCTGACCGGTGCCGCGATCCTCGGCCTGCTCGAACCGCCGGGACGGATCACCGGCGGCGAGATCCGGCTCGCCGGCCGGCGCATCGACGGCCTGCCGCCGGAGCAGATGCGCCGCATCCGCGGCCGCGAGATCGGCGCCATCTTCCAGGATCCGCTGACCTCGCTCAATCCGCTGTACACGGTCGGCCGGCAACTGGTCGAGACGATCCAGACGCACCTGCCGATGTCGGATGCCGAGTCGCGCGCGCGGGCGATCGAACTGCTGGCACAGACCGGCATCCCCGCGCCCGAGGCGAGGATCGAACACTATCCGCACCAGTTCTCCGGCGGCATGCGGCAACGGGTCGTGATCGCGCTCGCGCTGGCCGCACGACCGCGGCTGATCATCGCCGACGAACCGACGACCGCGCTCGACGTGTCGATCCAGGCGCAGATCATCACGCTGATCAAGCGGCTGTGCCGCGACCAGGGCACTGCGGTGATGCTCGTCACCCACGACATGGGCGTGATCGCCGAGACCGCCGATCGCGTCGCCGTGATGTACGCGGGGCGGCTCGCCGAGGTCGGGCCGGTGGGTGACGTGATCCATCACCCGCGGCATCCGTACACCGTGGGCCTGATGGGTTCGATTCCCTCGATGACCTCGGACCTGCCGCGACTGTCGCAGATCGACGGCACGATGCCGCGGCTGGGCGCCATCGCCGCCGGCTGCGCGTTCCATCCTCGTTGCCCGCGACGGATGCCGATCTGCACCGAGCGCCGCCCCGAACTCGACGACGGTGCCAGGACCCGGGCCGCGTGCTGGCTGCACGTGGCCCAACCGTCGGAGATCGGCGGATGAACACGGTGTCCGGGCTGCGCGGCCGGGATGCCGATCGACAACGGGCCGCGGACGGGACGGGTGAGGTCCTGGTCGAGGCGATCGGCCTGAGCAAGCGCTTCGACGTCTCCGCGCCGTGGCTCAATCGTGTGCTCGAAGGACGGCCGCGGCAACTGCTGCACGCGGTCGACAATGTGTCGTTCGAGATCCGCCGCGGCCAGACGCTGGCGCTGGTGGGTGAATCGGGATGTGGCAAGTCGACGGTCGCTCGGCTGCTGGTCGGCCTGTACGCGCCGAGTGCGGGATCGATCCGTTTCGACGGCCAGCTGATCGGCGGCGACCGCGGCGCGTCCGCTTCGACCCGCGGTCGCGTGCAGATGATCTTCCAGGATCCGTACGCGAGCCTGAACCCGCGCTGGCGCGTGCGCGACATCGTCGCCGAGCCGATCCGCGTGCACCGGTTGCTCGGCGACGAGGCGGCCATCGAGCGGCGCGTCGGGGAACTGCTTGCCCATGTCGGACTCTCCGCGGCCGATACCGCGAAGTATCCGCACCAGTTCTCCGGCGGGCAACGGCAGAGGATCTCGATCGCCCGGGCCCTCGCGTCGCAGGCCGAGTTCCTGGTCTGCGACGAGCCGACGTCGGCGCTGGACGTCTCGGTGCAGGCGCAGGTGCTCAACCTGATGCGCGAATTGCAGCAGCAGGACGACCTGACCTACCTGTTCATCTCACACAACCTGGCCGTGGTGCGCCACGTCAGCGATCGCGTCGGTGTGATGTACCTGGGCCGACTGGTCGAGGTCGCACCGAAGGCGGAGCTGTTCGCGACACCCCGGCATCCCTATACCGGGATGTTGCTCGATGCGATACCGGACCTGACGATGGCCGGGCGCGCACGCCGGCCGGTCGCCGGCGAGGTGCCCAACCCGCTCGATCCGCCGAGCGGGTGTGCGTTCAATCCGCGCTGCCCACACGCCAACGACCGTTGTCGGATCGAACGCCCGGAATTGCACGCGTGCGGATCAGCGGCGCAGGTGGCCTGTCACGCAGTCGAGGAAGGCCGCATCTGAGCCTGGGCAGGACCTGGCGTCGACGCGCCCCGCACCGGCCGCAGGCGGCACACACCGACGGCATCCCGGGACAGTGAATAGGTGCCGCCGATCTCGAGCGTCGGTTTGCTGGGCACGTGCCCGAACGGCAGCCCACTGACGATCGGCACCTCGATCCGGTCGCGCCAGTAGTCGATCACCGCGTCGAGTCCGTATCCGTGATCGTGCGCGGCGGCCCGCCAGTCGCTGAACTGGCCCAGGATCAGCGCCGCCTGCCGGCCGAGCACGCCGGCCCGCCACAACTGGTGCAGCATCCGCTCGATCCGATACGGATGTTCGCCGACGTCCTCGACGAACATCAGCGCGCTGCGATCCGGCAGCACCGGCAGGTAGTCGGAGCCGACCAGGTGCGCGATGGTCGCCAGGTTGCCGCCCCACAAGGTGCCACTCGCCGAGAGCGGCCTGCCCGGCGCGTCCTGCCACTCGATCTCCGGCAGCCGGCCATCGACGGCCGCGAAGAAGGCATCGATGGTCCCGGCATCGCGGTTCTCGCGGCCGAAATCGTCGACGAACGCGGGTCCCGCATACGACACGGCGCCGGTCTTGGTCAGCAGCGCCGCCTGGAACGCGGTGAAGTCGCTGTAGCCCACCCAGTACACGCCTGATTCGACGCTGTCGGCGACCGAACGCCAATCGATCCGCTCGAGCAGCCGGGTCACGCCGTAACCGCCGCGCAGGATCATCACCACGTCGATGTCGCGACGTGTGGCCACCGCGTGGATCTGCGCGAGGCGACCGTCATCGGTGTCGGCGAACCGCTGCCAGCCTTCGTCCGGCGTCGCGATCTCGACCCGATGCCCGGCCGAGCGCAGCCAGGCGCAGGCCCGCGCGGTGTTCTCGAGCGACAGGTTCCGGCCTGCGGGGCCGATGACGACGATGCGCAGCGAGCGGCTCATTCCGGCACCGACAGTTCGAGGCTTTCCTTGATCTCTTCCATCACGATGTAGCTTCGTGACTCGCGCGCCGCGGGCAACGCGAGCAACATGTCCCCGAGCAGCTTGCGGTAGGCGGCCATCTCCGGAATCCTGGCCTTGATCAGGTAGTCGAACTCGCCGGACACCAAGTGACATTCAAGCACATTCGGCAGCTTGACCACCTCGCGCCGGAAATCCTCGAACAGCGCGCCCGATTTCGCGGCGAGCTTGATCTCGACGAAGACCAGCAACCCCTGCTCGAGCGCCTGCGGATTGAGTCGAGCGTGGTAGCCGAGGATGAAGCGGTCACGCTCCAGGCGCCGGACCCGCTCGGTGCACGGGGTCACCGACAGGCCGACCGTGGCGGCCAGTTCGGTCATCGAGAGCCGGGCATCGGCCTGCAGCGAGCGCAGGATCTTGCGGTCGATCCGGTCGAGCGGGCGGGTCGTGCCGCCTTCACGGTGGCGAACCAGGGTTGCCTCTCGTCGAAGCATCGTCGGACAGGAAATTCTCTCACTTCCGGGCGAAAGATGGTGACATTTCCTGTGATAGTCGACATAGGATGGTCGAACTCACCACCTTCGAGCGCTTGGCCATGAAAATCATCGTCCTGGGCAGCGGCGTCATCGGCGTCACCACCGCGTATTACCTTGCCCGCCAGGGCCTCGATGTGACCGTGGTCGACCGCCAGCCCGCCGCCGGACTCGAAACCAGCTTCGCCAATGCCGGCCAGATCTCGCCGGGCTACTCGACGCCGTGGGCGGCGCCCGGCATTCCGCTGAAGGCGATCAAGTGGCTCTTCCAGCGCCACGCACCGCTGGCGATCCGGCCGGACGGCACGTTGTTCCAGCTCGGCTGGATGCTGCAGATGCTTGGCAACTGTCACGCCGACCGGTATGCGATCAACAAGGAGCGGATGCTGCGCATCGCGGAATACAGCCGCGACTGCCTGCGCGAGCTTCGCGCCGATAGCGGCATCACCTACGAGGGACGGCAACTGGGCACGCTCCAGGTCTTCCGCACTGCCGAGCAGATGGATGCCGCGACCCGGGACGTCGAGGTGTTGCGCAGGCACGGTGTCGCCCACGAACTGCTCGATGCGACGCAGCTTGCCGGCGTGGAACCGGCACTCGCCGATGCCAGCGACAGGCTGGTCGGCGCATTGAGGCTGCCAGGCGACGAAACCGGTGACTGCCGACTGTTCACCAGCCGTCTGGCCGAACTGGCGCGCGGCATGGGGGTCGAGTTCAGGTTCGGCGCATCGATCGACGCGGTCGTGACCGCCGGCGGCGAGGCGATCGGAGCCGTGTGCAACGGCCAGCTGCTGACGGCCGACCATGTCGTCCTCGCACTTGGCAGTCACTCGCGCGCGATGGCGCTGCCGCTGGGACTGAAGCTGCCGGTTTATCCGCTGAAGGGGTATTCGCTGACGATGCCGGTCCGCCGCGCCGATCGGGCACCGGTGTCGACGGTGATGGACGAGACGTACAAGATCGCGATCACCCGGTTCGACGACCGGATCCGGGTCGGCGGGATGGCCGAGGTTGCCGGGTTCGACCACCGTCTCGACCCGCGCCGACGCGCGACGCTGGAGATGGTGGTCGGTGACCTCTTTCCCGGCGCGGGCGACACGACGCGGGCCGAGTTCTGGACCGGCCTGCGCCCGATGACACCGGACGGCACGCCGATCATCGGTGCAACCGCGGTTCGCAACCTGTGGCTGAACACCGGCCACGGCACCCTCGGCTGGACGATGGCCTGCGGCTCCGGACGCCTGCTGGCCGACCTGATGACCGGCCGCTCACCGCAGATCGCCACGGCCGGGCTGGGTCTCGATCGCTACGACGAGGATCGCCGTGGTCGCGTGCCTCGCTGGTCTCCCGCCGGCGACACGATCGGCTGAACCGGAGTCCGCTCAGTAGGTCGAACGACCGCCGCTGATGTCGAAGACACCGCCGGTGGAGAACGAGCAGTCCTCCGAACACAACCAGGCCACCATCGCCGCCAGCTCGTGCGGCTCCAGGAAACGCGCCATCGGGATCTTCGACAGCATGTAGTCGATGTGCTGCTGGCTCATCTGGTCGAAGATCGCGGTGCGCGCCGCCGCCGGCGTCACGCAGTTGACGATCACGCCGGTGCCGGCGGTCTCCTTGCCCAGCGACTTCGTCAGGGCGATCACGCCGGCCTTCGCCGAACTGTACGCGGGTGCGTTCGGGTTGCCGTCCTTGCCGGCGACCGACGCGATGTTGACGATGCGGCCATAACCGCGCTCGAGCATCTTCGGCACGACCGTGCGGCAGCAGTAGAACACCGACATCAGGTCGATCGCGATGACGCGCTGGAATTCCTCGATCGGGTATTCCCAGGTCTTCTTGTTGACGCCGGCGATGCCGGCGTTGTTCACCAGGATGTCGACCGGGCCGCGCGCCAGCGATTCGGCGAACGCACGCTCGACGTCGGCGGGTGACGACACGTCGACCTTGACCGCGTCGACACTGCCCCGGCCGCGCAGCTCGGCGGCCGTGGATTGGGCGAGCTTGACGTCGAGGTCCCAGATCTCGACCCCGGCGCCCGAATCGAGCAGCCGCTCGGTGATCGCCCTGCCGAGTCCCTGGGCGCCGCCGGTGACGATCGCCCGCCTTGTCTTCAGATCGATGGTATTGGCCATCGGGCGATTGTAGTGGAGGCGCCGGAGCGAGGACAGGGCCGGCAGGACGACCGAGTTCCCCGATCCTGCACACTTCGCCCGTATCCCGCGGAACCCCGCCCGGATCCCTCGGACCCCGTCACCGCATCGATTGCACCGCATCGATTGCACCGGACCCTCCGGGCCGATCAGCGCGCGGCGGTCTGGGTCCGGCAGAATCGGCCGCCGCAGTCGACCATGTACGCCAGCTTGCGCCGCACATAGTCACCGTCGAAACCGGCCTGGCGCAGCAGCAGCGCATCCAGGAACGCCGAGTCGACCGCCTCGATGCCGGGATAACGCGCCATGATGTCGGCGCCGACCGGTTGCCCGCGACTGTCGAACACGTTGAAGAAGGTCCGATGCAGATCGGTGCGGAAGTCCGATGCACTGAAGGCGCCGAACACGTCGGCCGGGACATGATCGCCGAACATCAGCACGATCGTCGGACGCTTCAGCGACCGGAGCCGTCCGACGAAATCACGGGCGTCCTGGTCCGACAGGGCCAGTCGGCGCTGGTACTCCGCGACGATCTCCTCGCGATGGGCGCTGAGCGGGAAGCGCAGCACATGCGGACTGTGCTGGCGGATGGTCGCCGTGAACACGAACTGCGGCCGATCGGGACGCGCCTGCAGGCGCGACAGCACCGAGCCGAACATCAGTGAATCGGGGGTGTCCCAGTCCTTCACGTCGCACCCGGGAATCCGGCGGCAGTCGGCGAAGTCCTTCATGCCCAGTGCACGCTGGATGTTCTCGCCGTTGGCGGCATCACCCTCGACCGGATAGAAGCTGGCGGTCTCGTAGCCGGCCCGCTCGAGCATCGGCGCGATGCGCCCGGTCAACCCGTTCGTCAGCCCCAGGCGCACGATCTGCACGTAGTCCCTGCCGTAGGCCGAGGGCGGCACGCCGTGCAGCACCGAATACTCCTCGACCCAGGTGCCACTGCCGGCGACATGGACCGAAAGCGGCGCCGAGCGATCCATCAGGAACCCACGGTGCTCCGGCACCCCCTTCAGATTCGACGGCGGAAAAGTCGACTCCTGGAGCACGATCACGATGTTCGGCTTGACCCGGCCTTCGAAATCCAGACGCGGCTCGGCCTGGTCGCGAAAGCAGCAGTAGCCGCCGAGTTCCGGCACCTGGATGTCGTTGAATCGCGCCGGCTCGTAGATGCTGCGGAAGAACAGAGCGACCTTCGGGCCGCGCTGGCCGCTGATGAACTCCGCGTCGTCCAGCGGCAGACGCTCGGCGAGCTGCATGCAGCCGGTCAGCAGCAGCGCGGCAAGCCCGGCCAGCATGGCCCGGCGATGCGCTCCCGAAACGCGCGGCCTTTCCAGCACCAGCACCACGCCGATCGCCACCAGGCACACCCCGATGGCGATCAGCGCCGGCCACGCATAACCCTTGGCGACGTTCCACGTGGTCATCAACAGCGCGATGTCGTCGGCCTGGGCCGCGAGCTGCGTGTACTTCTGCTTCAGGTGACTGGCGAACCAGACCAGGCCGACCAGGCTGCCGGCACCGAACATCGATGTGAACGGCCTCGCGGTCAGCACCATCAGCGCGGCCGTGAGCGCCGCGATCAGCAACAGATCGAAAGCGATGAAAGTGAGCGACGTCGCGAGGCTGCCAACGCCGCGCTCGAGCTGCACCGAACCTATCAGCGCGACCGCCCAGAAGACGACAACAAAAAGCACGCCGGGACGAAACCAGCGACTGCGACGGGTGAGCATGCGATCGGACATTCCTGCGCGGATCTCGTCGGGAGAGCGGGAAGCCTACCCGCTCCCGTTCGGTGCGGAAGTGCGGAATGTCGCGGTGTCGGCCAGCCGCAACGAGAGATCACACGAAGGCGTGACCACAAAACAAAAAAGCCACCCCGAGGGGTGGCTTTTCTGCGCTCGTAGGTGCCTGACGATGTCCTACTTTCACAAGCGAAAGTGCTCACTATCATCGGCGCTGCGGCGTTTCACGGTCCTGTTCGGGATGGGAAGGGGTGGTTCCACCGCGCTATGGTCATCAGGCATGACTTGTCGCTCTCCCGTCCCGGGGGACGTCAGAGCCAATCTGGAAGAGAAGACATCGCAACGGTCGATTCGATTCATCGATCGAGCATGTGAAGCATTCCACAACCTTGCGGTCAACGCGCTAGCTGACCGATCGATCGCGACCTGCGATCGACCGTAGCAAAGTTATAGGGTCAAGCCTCACGGGCAATTAGTACTGGTTAGCTTAACGTATCACTACGCTTCCACATCCAGCCTATCAACGTCCTGGTCTCGGACGACCCTTCAGGGGGATCGAGTCCCCAGGGAGATCTCATCTTCAGGCGAGTTTCCCGCTTAGATGCTTTCAGCGGTTATCTCTTCCGCACATAGCTACCCGGCGATACGACTGGCGTCATAACCGGTACACCAGAGGTGCGTCCACTCCGGTCCTCTCGTACTAGGAGCAGGTCCACTCAAACTTCCAACGCCCACGGCAGATAGGGACCAAACTGTCTCACGACGTTTTAAACCCAGCTCACGTACCTCTTTAAATGGCGAACAGCCATACCCTTGGGACCGGCTACAGCCCCAGGATGAGATGAGCCGACATCGAGGTGCCAAACACCGCCGTCGATATGAACTCTTGGGCGGTATCAGCCTGTTATCCCCAGAGTACCTTTTATCCGTTGAGCGATGGCCCTTCCATTCAGAACCACCGGATCACTAGGTCCTGCTTTCGCACCTGTTCGTCTTGTCAGACTCACAGTCAAGCACGCTTTTGCCCTTGCACTTTAGGCACGATGTCCGACCGTACCAAGCGTACCTTCGAACTCCTCCGTTACGCTTTGGGAGGAGACCGCCCCAGTCAAACTGCCTACCATGCACTGTCCCCGACCCGGATGACGGGCCAAGGTTAGAACCGCAAACAAACCAGGGTGGTATTTCAAGGTTGGCTCCACGCGAACTAGCGTCCGCGCTTCAAAGCCTCCCACCTATCCTACACAGATCGGTTCACAGTCCAATGCAAAGCTACAGTAAAGGTTCATGGGGTCTTTCCGTCTAGCCGCGGGTAGATTGCATCTTCACA
>CADEEH010000141.1 GCA_902826305.1 uncultured Burkholderiales bacterium | reverse complement strand
GCCTTCTTCTTGTCGACCGCTTGCACGACCCACCACGGCGCTTCCGGGATGTGGGTGCGGTCGAGCATGGTCTCCTTGGCCTTCGTGTACAGCTCCCAGCGTCGACGCGACTCGAGATCCATCGGGCTGAGTTTCCACTGCTTCAGCGGATCGTGGATCCGGCTGAGGAAGCGCAGGTGCTGCTCGTCGTCGGTGATCGAGAACCAGTATTTGAGCACCGTGATGCCGGAACGCACCAGCATCCGCTCGAACTCCGGCACCGAGCGGAAGAACTCCTCGTACTCGTCGTCCGAACAGAATCCCATGACCCGCTCGACGCCGGCCCGGTTGTACCAGCTCCGGTCGAACAGCACGATCTCGCCGGCGGCCGGCAGGTGGGCGGTGTAGCGCTGGAAATACCACTGCGTGCGCTCCCGATCGTTCGGCGCAGGCAGCGCGACGACTCGGCAGACCCGCGGATTGAGCCGTTGCGTGATGCGCTTGATCACCCCACCCTTGCCGGCGGCGTCGCGTCCTTCGAACACGATGACCACCTTGCGCCGGTTCTGGGCCACCCAGTCCTGCAGCTTGACCAGTTCACCCTGCAGGCGGAACAACTCGCGGAAATAGGCGGCACGTTGTGTCTTCGCGGCGCCAGGGGCGTCACCGTCCAGGCCGACCTGCGCCGGATCGCGGTCCTCGATCTCGAGTTCGATCTCCTCGTCGTAGCCGTCGATCAACTCACGCTCGATGCGAGCGAGCATCTCTGCCTGGTTCGGTAGCGCGGACATGGATCCCTCGTGATCAAACCTCGGATGATGGGGCGCCGAGATGACCGATTCGTGACGATCGGGCAACGCGCCCGCGGCCGCCTCGCCGCAGGCGCCAGCGCCGCCAGTCCGGCGTGTCGATGACGCCGGTGGCCGCCAGCACGCTGAGCACGGCAACCGAGGCCAGCAGGCACCAGCCCAGAGCCTGCCAGAAGCCGGTGGCATCCTGCGTCAACGGCAGACCGCCGGTATTCATGCCGAGCAGCCCGGTGACGATCGTCGGCGGCACCAGCATCGCGGTCAGTATCGACAGCACGTAGAGCTGACGATTGGTCTGCACGGTGAGCTGGTTCGAGATCTCCTCCTGCAGCGATCGGGCACGGTCGAGCAGCGCGATGCAATGACCGTCGACCTGATGCAGATGCTCGAGCAGCGAGACGAAGTCGACGCCCCGGTCGGCGGCGTGACCCGGCGCGTCCGCGCTGACGTCGGCCATCCCGGTCTCGCGCTGCATCTCGCGGTGGGCCCGGTCGTGAAGCCGGACCAGCAGTGCAAGATCGCGGCTGGTGCGCACGAGCGAGTGGCGCAGCCTGCCGAGCCTGCCGCGCTCGCCGGCGCCGCCGTCGTCCAGCACCCGATCCTCGATCTCGTCGATGCCACGGGCTGCGTCCTGCAGCGCCGCCGAGTGCTCGTCGATACTCATCCGTGCCAACGTCTCGAACGCACGGGCGGGCCGATCACCCAGACGGTGATCACGCGCCAGGTTGCGCATCGCCTCGGCGCGCAGCAGATGCATCCTCCGGCCCGTGATCAGCAGACGTGCACCGACGACGACCTGCAGCGTCGCGCTCACGTCCTTGGCGCCGTCGATGTCGATCACCTGGTCGGCGAGTGTGCCGTGGACGTTGCCGCCGTCGACATGCAGCTGGGGCGGGTTACGCAGGTGCAGGAACGCGTGCACGACCGATGTCGGGGGAACCGGCAAGCCGCCGCGTCGCGCCTGCCCGATCAGCCGGATGACGGTATCACCCGTGCGCCGGTCCGCCAGGTCGAAGTGCAGCCAGATCCAGCGCGACCGGTCGTCACCGGCGCCCGCGGATCGAAGCACACGCTCGACGTCCTGCTGGCCGACCGCTTCACATGCCGCGGCGTCGATGGCAAACGCCCAGACCAGTCCGGGCAGCGGATCGAGCGCGCCGATCGGTGGTGCCGGCCGCGAAGCAGCCACGGCCGCCGGTTCACATTCGGCCGCGCAGCTTGCGCGGTCAACGTCCAACGCGCATCTCCGGCACCGGTTCATCGATGATCAGCGGGGCTGCGGTGGCGGACAGCACCTGGTCGATGCCGACACCCGGCGCCAGTTCGCGCAGGCGCAGGCCCGCGGGCACCGGTTCGATCACCGCCAGGTCGGTCACGATCAGGTCGACCCGCCGGGTCGAGGTCAGCGGCAGCTCGCAGCGCGGCACGATCTTCGGTGTGCCGCGTGCCGTGTGGGTCATCGCGATGACGACCCGCTTCGCGCCGCTGACGAGATCCATCGCACCCCCCATGCCGGGCGCCATCTTGCCGGGAATCATCCAGTTCGCCAGACGCCCCTGGGCATCGACCTGCAAGCCACCGAGCACGGTCATGTCCAGGTGGCCACCGCGGATCAGGCTGAAGGACATCACCGAGTCGATCCGCGAGGCGCCGGGCACCGCGGTCACGGCGCCACCCCCGGC
Source organism: uncultured Burkholderiales bacterium (assembly GCA_902826305.1). Classification (GTDB taxonomy): domain Bacteria; phylum Pseudomonadota; class Gammaproteobacteria; order Burkholderiales; family Burkholderiaceae_E; genus CADEEH01. Next base: position 10,324 of record CADEEH010000141.1, on the reverse strand, counting down.
ATCGGTCAGGTCCTGATCCTCCATCCCGTCCGGCGGACGTGCGCCGAGGCCGATGATGCCGTTCTCGGACTGCAGGTAGACCGACATGCCGGGCGCGAGGAAATCGGCGACCCGGGTCGGCATCCCGATGCCCAGGTTCACGAGCATGCCGGGGCGGATCTCCGCGGCGACGCGACGGGCGATCAGTTCGACGGCATCCATCATCGTTCCTTGTCCCGGATCATGCGGCGGCCGGCTTCATGCCGACGAGCCAGTCGACGAGCACACCGGGTGTCGTCACGTGGTCCGGCGTGATCATGCCGATCGGCAGTATCTCGCGCGCTTCGCAGATCACCACGTCCGCGGCCATCGCCATCACCGGATTGAAGTTGGTCGCCGTCAACTGATACGCGAGGTTGCCGGCATAGTCCGCCTGGTTGGCGTGGATCAGTGCGAAATCCGCGCGCAGCGGTCGTTCCAGCAACCACGCCTCGCCGTCGATCTCGACGACCCGCTTGCCTTCGGCGGCCAGCGTTCCAATCCCGGTCCTGACGAGTGCGCCGCCCAGACCGGATCCGGCGGCACGGATGCGTTCGGCCAGCGTGCCCTGCGGCACCAGCTCGACCTCGATCTCGCCACGGAACATCTTCTGCTGGGTTTCCGGGTTGAGGCCGATGTGGGTCGCGATCACACGCGACACCTGCCCGGCACTGATCAGTTTCGCCACGCCGACACCCGGCCTGGCGGTGTCGTTGCCGATCACGGTCAGCTGCCGCCGCCCCAGCGCCAGCAGCGCATCGATGATCCGTTCCGGCGTGCCGACACCCATGAAGCCGCCGATCATCAGGCTCGCCCCGTCGGGGATCCGGGCCACCGCGTCGCGCACGTCGATCGCAGTCTTCATCGCCGCATCCTCATCACGAGCCGGCGCGATCCGCCGCCTGGCCGGCAAGAACCGGCAGCGCCAGCCTGCGGGTATGGCGCGCGATCATCGCCTCCTCGTCGGTCGCCAGCCGCAGCGCCAGCACACGCGAGCGGTCCGTCGAGATCACGACCTCGCCGGCGCGATTACGCGCGTCGTCGAGCTCGATGCCGAGCCACTCCATCCCCTGCAGCACCCGCTGGCGCACCAGCTTCGAGTTCTCGCCGATGCCGCCGGTGAAGACCACCGCGTCGAGCCCCTCCAGCGCGGCGGCCAGCCCGCCCATCTCGCGCTTGATCCGGAACACGAAGTAGTCGATCGCGTCGCCGGCCTCCCGGCTTTCGGAGGCTTCCAGAACTCGCATGTCGTTGGAAAGTCCGCCGGACAGTCCCTTCAGTCCGGACTGCCGATACAGCAGATTCGAGATCGCCTCGGCATCCATCGCCTTGTTCTGCATCAGGTAGAGCAACACCCCCGGGTCGACCTGGCCGCATCGTGTCCCCATCGGCAGGCCGTCGAGCGCCGAGAACCCCATCGTCGAGGCCACCGACTGTCCGTCCCGGACCGCACACATCGACGCCCCGTTGCCCAGGTGTGCAACGATCACCCGACCGGCGGCATGCAGCGGATACAGATCGAGCAGCCTGCCGGCGATGTATTCGTAGGACAGGCCGTGGAAGCCGTAGCGGCGCACGCCCTCGTCGTACAACGAACGCGGCAAGGCGAACGTATCGTTGACGAAGGGCTGGGCGCGATGGAACCCCGTGTCCAGGCAGGCGACCTGGGGCACATCCCGGAACGTGTCGCGGGCGGCGGTGATGCCGGCCAGGTTGTGCGGCTGATGCAGCGGCGCCAGCGCGTTCAACGCGGCCAGTTGCTCGACCACATGCGCGTCGAGCAGCACGGGGGTCGTGAAGTGCAGGCCGCCGTGCACGACGCGATGGCCGACCGCCGCGACCTGCAGGCCCGATTCGTGACCTTCGAGCCAGTCGATGATCCACGACAGTGCCTCGCGGTGTGTCCGCGGGCCGTAGCTGGCGTCCCAGGCGTTGTGCTCGCTGCGACCGCTGCGCAGGTCGTGGGCACGGAACGACGGCGCGTTGCCGAGACCTTCGATCTGGCCGGCGAGCCGCCGGTCGAGATCGTCGGCGTCGAACAAGGCGAACTTGATCGACGACGAGCCGGCGTTGATCGTCAGCAGCGCCTCGCTGCCACCGGTGCGCGGCGCGGCGGACGACGAGCCGACGACCCGATCGGTCACCTCGACGGATGTCATGGCTTGGCCTGCCTGTCCGGCGCCGCCACCGCCGAGCGGCCTTCGCGACGGTAGAAGTCGTAGAGCTGGCCCAGCGCGCAGGAGACCAGGCGTGCCTGTTCGTTGTCGGCGCGGCTGGTCAGCATCACCGGCACCCGGGCGCCGGTGACCAGTCCGGCCGGCTGGGCACGGGACACGAAGGTCAGCTGCTTGGCCAGCATGTTGCCGGCTTCCAGGTTGGGCACGATCAGGACCTGGGCGGCGCCGGCCACCGGCGACGTCAGCTTCTTGGTCGATGCCGCCGCGGCATCCATCGCGTTGTCCATCGCCAGCGGACCGTCGACGATGCCGCCGGTGATCTGGCCGCGGTCGGCCATCTTCGCGAGGATCGCCGCGTCCATCGACGACGGGATGGCCGTGTTGACCGTCTCGGTCGCGGACAGGACCGCCACGCGCGGCTGCTCCAGGCCGCAGGCCAGCGCCAGGTCGATCGCGTTCTGGACGATGTCGACCTTGGTCGGCAGGTCGGGCGCGATGTTGATCGCGGCGTCGCTGATGAACACCGGGTAGCCCAGGGTCGGCACGTCGAGTGCGAACACGTGCGAGATCCGCCGACCCGAGCGCAGTCCGCCGTCCTTCTTGACGACATGGGCCAGCAGTTCGTCGGAGTGGATGTTGCCCTTCATGATCGCCCGCACCTGGCCCTGGTGGACCAGTTCGACGGCCCTGGCCGCGGCGAGGTCGTGGGTTGCCAGGTCGATCAGCTCCAGGCCGTCGATACGCTCGCCGAGCTCGTCGGCCGCCGCGGCGATCCGGCGCGCCGAGCCGATCAGGATCGGTGAGATCAGTCCGCGCTGCCGAGACAGCAACGCGCCGCCCAGCGAGTTCGCGTCATCGGGGCAGACGACAGCGGTGGGCATCGGTGGCAATGCACAGGCCGCCTGCATCAGACTGGCGAAGTGGTCCTGTTCGTCGAGCACCAGGGCTGGCAGCTCGCCAAGGCCGGCCACCACTCGGGTCAGCGGTGCATCGACGTCGGCGACCCCCTGCGCGATCACGTCACCATGCACCTGGCTGACCCGGGTTTCGAACCGCAGCCGTGGCCGGTCGAGTTTCTCGAGCAGGCGCACCTGCACGCGCAGCCGGTCCCCGACGCGGGCCCGCCGCTGGAAGTCGAAACTCTGGCCCCGATACAAGGTCCCAGGACCCGGCAGAAGGTTGCCGAGCACCGTCGACACCAGCGACCCGACCCACATCGACGGCGCGACGGTGTCGACGGTGCCGTCACCATCGACGTCGGTCCCGGGCATGTGCATCGGATTCAGGTTGCCGGACGCGTGGGCGAACAGATACAGGTCGCGTGGGGTCACCGTCCGCTCGATCGTCGCCTCCTCGCCGACGACGATCTCGTCCCAGGTGCGATTGGCCCGACCTTCGATTGGTGCGTTCATCAGTGCTCCTGTGCGGCGAGCTGCCGCTCGCGATCGAGCGCCTGGGCCTGCTCGACCCATGCCTCGCGTGCCACCCTGCCGCGTGCGTCCAGCTCGAGATCGAGCCACTCCGCCTCGGCCGGCCCCAACGCGGCGAGCTGCGCGAATCGGCGCACGCCGAGCCGGGTCAGCTTCTCGGCCATCCGGGGACCGATGCCGTCGATCCGCTCGAGATCATCCGCGGGGCCTTCGCTGCCCGCGCTCAGGTCCGGCGCGCCGACCTTCACCGGCTCGCCGAGGAAGTCGTCGACTTCCGCTTCCTCGTCGCCGTCGTGTTCGTCATCGTCCTGATGCGCTTCGTCGCCTGCGTCGTCGTCCGCCTGATCGTCGTCCGGATCACCCACTGCCACGACCGCGTGTGTGTCCTGGGCGAACACGGCGCCCTGCCCGGAGCCCGCCGCGCCGAGAATCTCCTCGAAGCGCCGGTACAGTGCCAGCGCGTTCGGATGCATCGTCTCGGCGGGGCCGGCGATCTCCATCACGATGGCAAGCGCGTCCTGCCGCTCCTGCGGGGTATCGAGCAGCAACGGCAACGTCGCCAGCGCCTGTTCGGGCTCGAAATCGGCGACCAGCGACTGCTGGTGCACCAGTCCGGACAGCGCCTCTTCGTCGTACGCGGCGAACTGCCTGGCCTGCGAGAACGCATGGATCTGGCGTTCGAGCCGCGATCGCCTCACATAACCGCGCGCCTTGGCAAGCAGGCACAACATCCGGGCGATGCCTTCGGCCGCGCCGCCGACGGTCATCGACTGGAGTGCCGCCTTGACCGCCGGCAGCTTGCGCAGGTCCTTGTGACGGCGTTGCTCGGCCTCCCGCAATACCGAACCGCCGAGCGCCCGCAGCGCCGGCGCACCGTAGATCGAATGGAACAGCACCTCGCAGTACGCGTCGCGTGCGTCGCGGAACAGGTCGAGATGGCCTTCGACCAGGCGGGCGGCGGCCCGCTCCGCCCGGATGAACGGGTTGTCCGCGCCGGCCGCGTCGCGTGCCCCGCGCACCTGTTCGGCCCACTGGCCGATCACTGGCATCCACGGGTTGTGATCGGACAGGACCTCGCGCTGCAGTCGCACCGGCTGCATCCGGCGCGTCGATTCGGCGATCTCGGGGGTGACCATCCCGCGGATCCAGGGACGAACGGTCATCTCGTAGACCTCGGTGCCGAACTCGGACAGGCGGGCGACCGCGGCGAAGAGGTGCTCGTCGTCCCGGCCGTCGTCGAGCTGGTGCAGATCGTCGAACGTCCGGGGCTCGAACCGGATATGGATCCGATCCTCGCTGTCGTCGAGTTTCATCTCGTACAGGCCCGGGGCCAGCGCCTCGATCGCACGCATCGTGTCCGTGATCGCGTCGTGTTCACGGCCGGCGACGCTGCCGGCCACGAAGATGCCCAGATGCCCGATCGACTTGTGGACCATGTAGACGATGCGCTGGCCCACCGCCTTGATCTCGTCGACGTCGCTGTAGAGGTCCGCGATCCAGTTCAATGCCTGTTGCGGCGGCGTGATGTTGTCACCCTCGGACGCGAAGACGACGATCGGCGACGCGATCCGGCGCAGATCGAGGGGTTCGCCGCCGAGTGATGCGTCGCCGCGCGCCAGCCGGTTGCCGACGAACAGGTTCTCGACGATCCAGTGGATCTCCTCGCCGTTCATCAGGAAAAATCCGCTCCACCAGCGCTCGAAATCCAGGAAACGGGCCGCTTCGGTGTCGACGTTGGCGTAGAGGTTGTAGTACTTGGCGAACAGGCTGTTCGCCGGGTTCAGGTTCTCGAAGTTCTGCACCAGCAGCGAGCCGTCGAACAGGCCGTCGCCGAGGTCCGACATGAACAGCGCCGGGACCGCGCCGCCGACCAGGCCGCCGGTGTATCGCATCGGGTTCTGGCCGGTCTTGCCGGCCCAGTACGACATCGGCGCGCCGTTGATCACCAGCGGCCCGGCCAGTTCGGGGGCACGTGCCGCCAGCAGCATCGTCGCCCATCCGCCCTGGCAGTTGCCGATCACCGCCGGCTTGCCGGACTTCGGGTGACGCCGGCTGATCTCTTCCAGGAACGCCACCTCGGCATCACAGACATCCGCCAGCGTCTGTCCTGGCTCGGGCATCGGACGGAAGGCGACGAAATAGACGGGGTGGCCGTCTTCGAACGCCTCGCCGACCTGGCTTTCCGACTTGAAGCCGCCGATTCCCGCGCCGTGGCCGGCGCGCGGATCGATGATCATGATCGGCCGCTTGTTCTCGTCGATCACGACACCCTCCGGAGGCCGGATCTTCAGCAGCATGTAGTTGACCGGACGCTCGAGCTCGCGCCCGTCGACGATCATGTCGTAGCCGAACTGCAGCACCGGGGGCATGCCGATCCGTTCGTGTTCGATGTAGGTGTTGCCGCGATGGCGAAGCGCATCGAGCAACAGGATCTGGCGCTGTGCGGAATCGACCGCGTACGCCTGGAACGCCCGGCTCCAGCCGGCAACGTCGCGAGGTCGGTCTTCATCGGCGCCGACACCCCAGAGCGCTCCGACCCACTGCTGGAATCCGCGCGCCTGTTCGGTCCAGGCGTTCAGCAACCGCTCGGCGTGGCCGGCCGCGATCTTGTTCACCGCCTGCCACGATTGTTGTTGCGCCGCGATCAGTTCGTTCGCGTGCTGCCATCGGTTCCAGTCGTGGCCGGGCCCGCCCGCAGGCAGGGGTCTCGCGCTGCTCGCCGTGTTGGTCTGCATCTTGTTTCCTTCGAGGAGAGGAAATTTCAGGAAGCGATGTGATATCCGCCGTCGATCATCGGGATCGTGCCGGTGACGTTGCGGGCCGCCGGCGAAGCGAGGAACGCGGCATACGCACCGACGTCCTCGATCGTCGCCAGCCGATGGGTCGGTGCCCGTTCCGCGGCCGACTGCATCAGGTCGTCGAAGTGGTCGATGCCGGAAGCCGCCCGCGTCCGCAGCGGCCCGGGCGACAGGGCATGGATCCGGATCCCCTGCGCACCGAGCTCGCTGGCCATCTCGCGCGTGGCGGCCTCGAGTGCCGCCTTGACCGGCCCCATCACGTTGTACTGGTCGACCACCCGCGTCGATCCGTAGAACGTGACCGTCATGCAGGTGCCGCCGTGCTCCATCAGCGGTTCACAATGGCGGACCATGCGCAGGAAGGAATGCACGGACACGTCCATCGCCTGGGCGAATCCCCGGCGCGAGCAATCCACGACCCTGCCGTGAAGGTCCTCCTTCGGGCAGAACGCGATCGAATGCAGCAGGATGTCCAGTCGCCCCCAGCGGCGTCCGACCGCGTCGAACAGCGCGATCATCTGGGCGTCCTGCTCGACGTCCAGCGGCATCAGCAATGCAGCATCCACATCCCGCGCGAGCGGCTCGACGAACGGCTTGGAACGGTCGTTCAGATACGTGAGTGCCAGCTCGGCACCCGCCTCGTGGAAGGCCCTGGCGCATCCCCATGCGATCGACTGGTCGTTGGCCACGCCGACGACCAGTGCCTTCATGCCTGCCAATGTCGCGACCACTTTCTTCGACCTCCCGGGTGCACTTTCGCGAAGATCGACAAGGTAGGCGCCTCGATTGACACGGCCGTGTCAGCACGGTGACGATTCGATGCACTCCCCGTGCGACAATCCGTCGACCGCGTTCCGGAGAAAAGCGATGGTCCAGCCCCCGCCTCGTCCGCCTGTCACACGCGTCGCCGTCGTCACCGGTGGTGCGATGGGCATCGGCGCGGAAGTCTGTGCGCGACTCGTTGCCGCCGGGATCACGGTCTTCGTCGCCGATCGCGACCGGCCTGCGGCCGAGGCCACGGCCGCGCGGCTGCGCGCGGCCGGTGGCGCCGCGCAACCACTGGCGATCGACGTCGGAGACCCGGCATCGGTCGCCCGTGCGTTCGCCGAGGTCGACGCGGCCCACGGCCGCTGCGACGTGCTGGTCAACAGCGCCGGCATCGCCAAGGTGTTCCCGTTCCTCGAGTTCCCGCTCGACGAGTTCGTCGCAACGATGGCGGTGAACGTGACCGGCACCCTGCTGTGTTCGCAGCACGCGGCGCGTCTGATGGCTCGTCACCGGTGGGGACGGATCGTGAACATCGCGTCGGTGGCCGGGATGCGTGCGGTCGGAACCGGGCGCACCGCCTACGGGACGTCGAAGGGCGCGGTGATCGCACTGACCCGTCAGATGGCGGTCGAACTCGCGAGCCACGGGATCACGGCCAATGCGGTCTCCCCGGGGCCGGTCGACACGCCGATGACGCAGGTGCTGCACAGCGCCCGGTTCCGCGAGGAGTACGCACGGGCGATCCCGATGGAACGTTACGGCACCACCGCCGAGATCGCCTCGGCCGTGATGTACCTGGCGTCCGAGGATGCGTCGTACGTGACCGGGGCGGTGCTGCCGGTCGACGGGGGTTTCCTTGCCTCGGGTGCGCGCGGGCTGTGAGGCGCGCCGCGCAGCCTCGTCAGTTCAGGTGCATCCCGCCGTTGACCCCGATGGTCTGGCCGGTGACGAAACCGCTCAGCCGCTCGCAGGCGAGGAACAGGAACACCCCGGCGCAGTCGTCCGGCTGGCCCGCGCGGCGCAGCGGCGTCGCATCGATGTAGCGCCGGATCTGCTCGTCCGAAGTCACCCGGTGGATCGGCGTGTCGATGTAGCCCGGTGCGACACAGTTGACACGCACACCGTGTGGGCCTTCCTCGCGGGCCAGGCTTCGCGACAGGGCTTCCACCGCGCCCTTGGCCGACGCGTACACCGAGACGCCGAACCCGCCACCGCTGCGTGCGGCGATCGACGTGGTGTTGATGATCGAGCCGCGGCCCCGGGTCCGCATCGCGGGCAGTGCGACCCGGATCGTTTCCAGCACCGACAGATGGTTCAGCTGCACGATCCGCCGCCGCTGTTCGTCGTCGAACTCGTCGAAGGGCACGCGCGCCAGCGCCGCGCCGGCGTTGTTGACCAGCACATCGAGTTCGCCGACCGCGTCGATCGCCGCCTCGACCAGGGCGACGCCGGCCCCTTCGCGGCCCAGGTCGGCCTGCAGCCCGACCGCATGCCCGCCGGCCGTACGGATCGCCGCCACCTGCGCGGCGACCGCATCGCCGTTGGTTCCATAGTGCAGCGCCACCGTGGCCCCGCAGGCGGCGAACGCGCCGGCCACGGCCGCGCCGATGCCGCTGCTGGCTCCGGTGACCAGCACACGCCGGCCCCGCAACTCCTCGAATGCGTCGTGCCACATGTGATCGGCTCCGTCGAGGCGGTCGGTCACGCCTCCGATTTGACAGCGCCCGGCATCGCCGCCTAGGATCATGCACGATATACGCCACACGATCAACGCGTGCCATCCCCTGCCGTCACCCCGCTGCCCCGGCGCGTCGCGCTGCTCGACCAGGTCCACGACCTGCTGAAGGAACGTGTGCTCGACCGCAACTGCCGTCCCGGCGACCGGCTCAACATCGACGCGCTCGCGCGTGAACTGTCGGTGAGCACGACACCGATCCGCGAGGCGCTGGCGCGCCTGGCCGCCGAGGGCCTGGTGCGCGCCGAACCATACGTCGGTTTCTTCGTCGCCGACATCCCGTCGCGCGGGTACTACGAACAACTGTTCGAGCTGCGCGAGGTGATCGAACCGTGGGCCGCGCAGCAGACCGCACGCCGCCGGCCGAAGGACTGCCTCGCGGTGCTGCAGGACTCGCTCGATGCGATGAAACGGGGCACGTTGTCCAAGCGTTATGCGCGTTATCGGGGATTCTCGGATGCCGACGAGGCGTTCCACACGGCGATCATCGCGGGCACCGGCAACACGCCGGCGATCAAGTCCTACGAGGATCTCCGGGTTCATCTGCATCTGTCGCGGCTGTACATCGACCGCGACCAGGACACCGAGGAAACCCGGCAGCAGCACGCCGGGATCCTCGATGCGATCCGCGCCGGCGAACCGAAGACCGCGGCGGCCCGGATGAAGGACCACCTTCGCTCTTCCCGCGAAAAACTGCTCGGCTGATCGATGCAACCAGCCGGCATCGACAGGCCGAACCTCACGGAGACCACCTCATGATCAGGACCATCACCTGCGCGGCCGCCCTCGTCGCCGCGACCCTGTGGCCGCTCGCCGGCCAGGCCCAGACACTGCGCTTCGGTCATGCGAACTCGCCCGGCGAGATCGCCAACGACATGTTCAACGAACTGGCCGAACGGGTGAAGTCGCGAACCAACGGGGCGCTGACGATCCGTGTCTACCCTTCCGAGCAGCTCGGCAAGGAGGCGGACCTGGTCCAGCAGGTCAAGCAGGGCGCCCTCGACATGTCCGCCCCGAGCATGCCGGTGATGTCGTCGCTGGTGCCCGCGATGGAGATGGCCAGCGGCCCGTTCATGTGGCGCGACTGGAAGGAGGCCGAGGCGGTGATCCGCGGACCGGCGTTCGACGGGCCTTGGGCGGAGCTCGGCGACAAACACAACATCGTGCCGCTGACACGGATCTTCTATTGGGGCTGGCGCAACTTCACGTTCACCGAGCGCGAGGTCCGCAAGCCCGAGGACATGGCGGGCCTGAAGGTCCGGGTGCCCGAGAGCCCGATCTGGGTCGAGATGGTGCGTGCATTCGGCGCCGCGCCCACGCCGATCCCGTTCGGCGAGGTCTACACCGCACTCCAGCAGAAGACCGTCGACGGCCAGGAGAACCCGATCCCGACGATCT
>CADEEH010000140.1 GCA_902826305.1 uncultured Burkholderiales bacterium | reverse complement strand
TCTCGATCATCGTCGCCGACATCCGCACCAGCGCCATCGTGTGCTGGTGATAGGTACGCGCGTCGCCGGTGACATCGAGCACGCCGACGATGCCGCCGTCGGGCGCCTGGATCGGCGTCGCCGAACAGGTCAGGAAATGGTTGGCGAGCAGGAAATGCTGGTCGGCGTGCACCAGCGTCGGCCGTTTCTCGATCAGCGCGGTGCCGATGGCGTTGGTGCCCTTGTCCTGCTCGGACCACGACACGCCGGGCTGCAGGGCGACCTGCGAGGCCCGCTCGAGGAAATCGTCGTCGCCCAGCGAATGCACGATCAGCCCGCCGGCGTCGGTCAGCACGACCATGCTGTGGCTGTTGGCGATCTGCGCGTACAGGGTCTCCATCACCGGCACCGCATGCTGGCGCAGCCGGTCGTTGCGTTCGAGGACCTCACGCCAGTCGCCGACACGAGGCACGTCGAACGACGGACGGTGGGTTTCGGTGATGCCGAGGTCGAGACAGCGCGAATGGGAACGTTCGATGACGTCGGGTTCACCGACGTCAGGCTCGCCCCCGGGCGCGGTGCCCGGGTTCGCCGGCGTGGGTATCCGGGCCCCGGCTTTGTGCCGCATTGCTGTCTCCACTGACCTGTCTTGTCCCGGCGGCTGTCGGCTGCGCGCCCCGGATGTGTTCCGGACGGTAACACAGCCGGTTGGCGATTGCGATATTTCGGGACACCCACCCGCCCACGGCGCGGATGGTGCGATGCGCAAACCGGCTCAGAGCGGCGGGCCGTCGATCTCGCCGGATCGCCGACCGGCGGCGCGGTGATCCGATGTGGCATCGGCATCTCCGCTCGCCCGCTCGCGGGGGAACCAGCGCGCGATCGCCGATGCCGCCAGGTCCTTGCCGCCGATGCCGAAGGCGAGCGCCAGGGCCAGCACCACCCCGGCCAGCAGGATCAGGAAGGTCTGCTGGATCAGGCCGCCGCCGACATCGAGGTGGTCGACCGCGAGCAGGACGACGAAGGCCATGATCGCGTATTTGACCAGCCGGCCGATCAGTTCCGCGTCGCCGATGCCTTCCGATCGCGAGTAGCCGTGGACCGCGCCGCCGACGAAGCCCGCGAAATAGCTGCCGAACACCACCACCAGCATCGCCACCAGCAGGCGGGGCATGAACAGCAGCACGCGGCCGAGCAGGTCGGTGACCTGTGTCAGCCCGAGGCCGTTGAACGCGACGATCAGCGCGGCCAGGATCACCAGCCAGTAGGCGATCAGGCCGAACAGTGCGGCGGTGTCCTTGTCGGTACCCCCTTGCTGCAGGAACGTGTCGACGCCGGCCCGTTCGGAGAGCACATGGAAGTTCAAGGCCCGCAACGTCTTGACGACCGCGAGCCGGAAGCCCTTGGCGAGCAGCCAGCCGACCAGCAGGACCACGACCGCGAGAGCGAGCCGGGGCATGAACACACCGATCTGCAGCAGCAGGCCCCGGACCGGTTCGAGCACGACGTCGATCTGTTGCATCCGAACCCCCTAGTCAGTCGCGAGCGCCACGATGCCGGCCAGCGGTACGCCGATCCAGTCCGGGCGGTTGTCGATCTCGTAGCGCAACTCGTAGAGCGCCTTCTCCAGCTCGAACAGGTCCAGCAGCGCCGCGGCGCCCTCCCATGCCGCGGCATCAGCGAACAGGCCACCGGCCAGGGCGACCTCCCGATACGTGTCGAGGAACGCGGCCCGCACGTCCGACACCCATTGCTGCGCGCGCGGTGCGAGCCGCTCGAGATCGATCGAGGCGTGTGTGGCCTGCGCGAGTGCCGTGTGGCGCGCATAGTCGAACGAACGCAACATGCCGGCGACGTCGCGCAGCGCGCAGTGCTTCGCGCGCCGCTCGTCTGTCGTGCGCTGCGGCTCACCCTCGAAGTCGGTGAGCAGGAAGTCGGCGTCGCGCAGCAGCACCTGGCCCAGGTGCAGGTCGCCGTGCAACCGGGTCTTCGATCCGGCAGGTGCCATGCCCGAGATCCGCTCGATGCGCGCCTGCAGCGCCGGGCCTGCGGCGACGGTCCGCTCGGCCAGTGCCGCGAGCCGGCCGCTCCAGGCGGCGCGGCGCGCCTCGAGCATGTCGAACGTGTGCGCCGATTCGTCGCGGACCGACCCGGCCCAACGTGCGAGGTCGGCGGCTTCGATCGGCTCCGGGTCGAATGCCGGATCGCCGGTCGGCCGGGCCAGCGCCAGATGCAGCTCGGCGATCCTTCGCGCGAGCACGCGGATCCGCGCCACCATCGCCTCGGTGTCGTCGGCGACCTGTCCGGGTTCCGGTGATTCGAGCATCCGCTGCAGTTGCGAGACCACGAAGTTCCAGGCGTCGCCCTGGTTGACCACCTGCGCCTGCAGCATCGCCAGCGCCCATGAAACACCATCGGCATCGCGAAGTTCGACGCTGCCGGCCACCGGCACGCAGTGCGGGAATCTGGCGACATCGGTCAGGAACCGACCCATCTCGAGTTCCGGATTGATGCCCGGCTGCAGCCGCCGGTACGCCTTCAGGAACAGCACGTCGCCGATCAACGTCACCGAATTGCTGCTGGCGCTCAGGCGGTGCAGCGGTCGCGGCCCGGCGAGAGCGTCGCCGACCAGGGTCGCGAACGACTCGGTCGCGACGAAGCGAAACACTCCGCCTTCCCCCGCGATCTCCCGGCCTTCGCCGATCGCCGTGACCAGCGCGCGACAGAACGGCTCGTCGGCCATCGCGTCGCCGAGCACCCCCATCGTCGCCTGCTGGCGCACCTTGGTCACCGCCGCCACGCCGAGTGCACGGTGACGTTCCTCGTCCTGGTCTTCCCAGGCGAGCGCCAGCGGGACGAAGTATCGCGACGGTTCGGCCGGTCCCTGCGCCTGGGCGACGGCAAGCAGCCAGCGCCCGTCACCGGCCTCGAGAAACGCGTGTTCGCGGATCACCATCCGCTCGAGGCGTTCGGCCTTGGCCGTGTACCAGCGCTGGCGCAGGGCGAACCCCGCGAGCATCTGCTGCTCGAACTGCGCGCGGGTCTTCTCGGCCATCGCGATCCGCCACGGCACCACGCGCTGCCGGAAGAAGCTGTTCCAGCCGTCGAACAGCACCAGGATCGGCAGGTCCTCCAGCGGCAGCTGGTCGGTGTGCCAGTGCGGCGGCTGGGCGTCGGTCGACAGCAGGAACCACAGGAAGCCGTAGCCGGGCAGCGTCAGCAGGTACGGCAGGTCGCCGATCGGCGGGAACGCGTTGCGACCGAGCATCTCGACCGGCACGCGGCCCTTGTAGTCGCCGAGTTCGAGCTCGACCGGCTGCGCGCTGCGGCTGACGTTGGCCACACACAGCACGATGTCGTCGCCGTATTCGCGCACGTAGGCCAGCACCTTGCGGTTGCCCGGATGGAGCATCCGGAAGCGACCGCGGCCGAACGCCCGCGAACCGCGTCGCACCGAGAGCAGCCGTCGCGTCCAGTTCAGCAGCGACGACGGTTCGCGCGCCTGCGCCTCGACGTTGACCGCCTCGAAGCCGTAGATCGGGTCCTGGATCGCCGGCAGGTACAGGCGCTGCGGGTCGGCGCGCGAGAACCCGCCGTTGCGATCGCTGGTCCATTGCATCGGCGTGCGCACACCGTCGCGATCGCCGAGGAAGATGTTGTCGCCCATGCCGATCTCGTCGCCGTAGTAGAGCACCGGCGTGCCGGGCATCGACAGCAGCAGCGAGTTCATCAGCTCGATCCGCGCGCGGTCGTTCTCCAGCAGCGGCGCGAGCCGGCGCCGGATGCCCAGGTTGATCCGTGCCCGCGGATCGGTCGCGTACATCCCGTACATGTAGTCGCGCTCGCGACTGGTCACCATCTCGAGGGTCAGTTCGTCATGATTGCGCAGGAAGATCGCCCACTGCGATTTGGGCGGGATGTCGGGTGTCTGCGCGAGGATCTCGACCACCGGATGGCGGTCCTCCTGAGCGATCGCCATGTACATCCGCGGCATCAGCGGGAAGTGATAGGCCATGTGGCATTCGTCGTCGTCGCCGAAATACTCGCGTACGTCCTCGGGCCACATGTTGGCCTCGGCGAGCAGCAGCCGGCCCGGGTAGCGGGCGTCGAGCCGGCGCCGGATCTCCTTGATCACCTCGTGGGTCTCGCGCAGATTCTCGTTGGAAGTGCCGTCGCGTTCGATCAGGTACGGCACCGCGTCGAGCCGGAACCCGTCGATCCCGATGTCGAGCCAGAACTCCATCGTGCGGAACATCGCGTCGCGCACCGCCGGGTTGTCGAAGTTCAGGTCCGGCTGGTGGCTGAAGAACCGGTGCCAGAAGTACTGCTGCGCAACCTCGTCCCAGGTCCAGTTCGAGCGTTCGCTGTCGGTGAAGATGATCCGGGTGCCCGGATACCGCGTCGGGTCGTCGCTCCAGACGTAGAACTCCCGTTCGGGTGAACCCTTCGGCGCGCGGCGCGCGGCCTGGAACCACGGGTGCCGATCGGAGGTGTGGTTCATCACCAGTTCGGTGATCACCCGCAGCCCGCGTCGATGCGCCTCCTCGACGAGCTGCCGGACGTCGTCGAGCGAGCCGTAGGCCGGGTGGACGTTCTCGTAGTCCGCGACATCGTAGCCGTCGTCGCGCAGCGGCGACGGATAGAACGGCAGCAGCCAGATCGTGTCGACGCCGAGCGACTGCACGTGGTCGAGGCGCGAGGTGAGCCCGCGGAAGTCGCCGATGCCGTCGCCGGAATGGTCGGCGTACGCCTTCACGTGCAGCTCGTAGATGACCGCGTCCTTGTACCACAGGCCGTCGTCGGCGTCGGGCTGCGCCGGCGACAACGACGGTGCGAGCGTGATCGTCGCGTCGGGTTTCAAAGGAAGTAGTCGAAGTCGTGTTCGCGCCGCAGCCGGGCGCGCAGGTGCATCACGTGCACGGGGGTGCGGGCCGGATCGAGGTTCACGTAGTTGCGCGAGCCGTGCCACAGGAAGCGGGCGCCGCTGACCAGGTCGTGCATCTGGTAGGCCTGGCCGCTCGAGGTCCCGAACGCACGCGGGTCCATTTCGATCCAGCCGGCCTGTGCATGGTGCGGATCGAGGTTGACGACGCAGACCACGGTGTCTTCGCCGCCCGGCGCCTGTTTCGCGTAGGCGATCAGCTGGTCGTTGTCGACCGGCAGGAAACGCAGGCCGGTGTCACACTGCAACGCCGGATGTTCGCGTCGGGCGCGATTGAGCACCGTGATGAAGTCGGCCAGCGAGTCCTGCCGGCCCAGTTCCCAGACGCGGCGTTCGTACTTCTCCGAGCCCAGGTACTCCTCGGAGCCTTCGGCGAGCGGCCGGTCCTCGAGCAGCTCGAACGCGGGCCCGTAGATGCCGTAGCTGGCGCCCAGCGTCGCGGCCAGGGCGACCCGGGCCATGAACGCCGCGCGCCCGCCGTACTGCAGCGACGCGGGCAGGATGTCGGGTGTGTTGGGCCAGACATTGGGCCGGAAGTACTCGCGACCCGGCCCGTCGGTGAGCTCCTCGAAGTACGCGATCAGCTCGGCCTTCGTGTTGCGCCAGGTGAAGTAGGTGTACGACTGGCTGAAGCCGAGCTTGGCGAGCCGATGCATCACCTTCGGACGGGTGAACGCCTCCGACAGGAAGATCACGTCCGGATGCCCGGCGCGAACGCGGGTGATCACCCATTCCCAGAACGCGAACGCCTTCGTGTGCGGATTGTCGACGCGGAAGATGCGCACGCCCTGGCCGATCCAGTGCTCGATCACCCCGGCGAGCGCCAGCCAGAGCGCCGGCCAGTCGTCGGACTCGAAGTCGAACGGATAGATGTCCTGGTACTTCTTCGGCGGGTTCTCGGCGTACTGGATGCTGCCGTCGGCACGATGGCGGAACCAGGATGGATGCTCGGCGACCCACGGATGGTCCGGTGCACACTGGAACGCGATGTCGAGTGCGATCTCCAGGTCGAGTTCGCGGGCGCGACGCACGAGCCGGCGGAAGTCCTCGGCCGAACCGAGGTCGGCGAGGATCGCGTCGTGGCCGCCTTCGGCCGAACCGATCGCCCACGGGCTGCCGACATCGTCGGTCGCGGCCGTCAGCGTGTTGTCGCGACCCTTGCGTCGTGTGCGACCGATCGGATGGATCGGCGGGAAATAGACCACGTCGAAACCCATCCGCTGCACATACGGCAGCCACGCCTCGCAGTCGGCGAACGAGCCGTGCCGCTGCGGATCGTCGGAAGCCGAGCGCGGAAAGAATTCGTACCAGCTCGAGAACCGGGCCCGCTCGCGCTCGACGGTCACCCGATGGATCCGCGCCTCGGTGCAGGCGTGGCGCAGGTCGGGAAAACGGGCGGCGGCATCGGCCGCGGCCTCGTCGACGCCGGCCGATGCGACACCACCGCCGTCCTCGCGGGCCGCGTCGGCGAGCCGGCGGGCCCAACGGTCGATCAGTTGCCGATCGGCCGCGGCGCCCGCCGCGGCTGCACGATCGGCGGCCTCGTCGAGCAGCCGCGCGCCGGCCAGCGCCGCCACGCGCAGGTCGGCGACATCGATCCGGCGCGCGAAGTCATGGCGCCAGGACAGCAACGGATCGACCCATGCGCTGACCGTGTACTCCCAGGTGCCGATCGCGTCGACGCGGAACGTCGCCTGCCAGCGATCGCTGCCGAGCGGTTCCATCGGCGTGCGCCGCCATCCCGTCTCACCCGCCGGCCGCCACAACAGCGCACACGCGATCTTGTCGTGGCCGTCGGCGAAACAGTCGGCCCGGACCACGATCCGGTCGCCGATCACCCGTTTGATCGGGAACCGACCGCCGTCGACCGCCGGCTCGATGTCCTCGATCACCGCGCGGACCCGGCCGTCGGTGTCGACCGGCGGTTGCAGCGAGTCCGCCCGGTTCATGCTGTCCCGTCCGGCTCGTGCCGAAGCACCAGCACGCCGAGCGGCGGCAGGCGCAGGTTCAGCGAGCGATGGCGCCCGTGCGCGGAGACCGGCACCGTGTCGGCGCCGCCGTGGTTGCCCACGCCGCTGCCGCCGTACAGCGTCGCGTCGCTGTTGAGCACCTCGCGCCAATGGCCGCCGAAGGGCACACCCACCAGGTAGTTCTCACGCGGGATCGGCGTGAAGTTCATCACTACCAGCAGAGTCGCCGCGTCGCGCGAACGACGAAGATGGCTGAGTACGCTGGCCTCGGCGTCGTTGCAGTCGATCCACTCGAAGCCGGCCGCCTCGAAGTCGATCTGGAACAGCGACGGCTCGGCACGGTACAGCCGGTTCAGGTCCTCGACCCAGCGCTGCGTGCCGGCGTGCAGCGGATGCTCCAGCGAACGCCACTCGAGCTCGCCGTCGTGGTTCCACTCGCGGCGCTGCCCGAACTCCCCGCCCATGAACAGCAGCTTCTTGCCCGGGTGCATCCACTGGTAGCCCAGCAGCAGGCGCAGGTTCGCGAACTGCCGCCAGTCGTCGCCCGGCATCCGCCCCAGCAGCGATCCCTTGCCGTGGACGACTTCGTCGTGTGACAGCGGCAGCATGAAATTCTCGTTGAACGCGTAGATCAGCGAGAAGGTCAGCTGGCCGTGGTGCCAGCGGCGGTGGATCGGATCGTGTCCGAAGTAGTCCAGCGTGTCGTGCATCCAGCCCATGTTCCACTTCAGCCCGAAGCCCAGGCCGCCGACCCAGGTCGGCCGCGACACCATCGGCCAGGCGGTCGATTCCTCGGCGATCATCTGGATCGCGGGCTGCTCGCGGTACGCGGTCTGGTTGAGGAGCCGCAGGAATTCGATCGCCTCCAGGTTCTCGCGTCCGCCGTGGCGATTGGGAATCCACTCGCCGGCGCGGCGCGAATAGTCCAGGTAGAGCATCGAGGCGACGCCGTCGACACGAAGTCCGTCGGCATGGAACTCCTCGAGCCAGAACACCGCGCTCGACAGCAGGAACGCGCGCACCTCGTGCCGTCCGTAGTTGAAGATCGACGAGTTCCACTCCGGATGGAATCCCTGGCGCGGATCGTCGTGTTCGTACAGCCCGGTGCCGTCGAAGCGGGCCAGGCCGTGGGAGTCGGTCGGGAAGTGCGAGGGCACCCAGTCCAGGATCACGCCGATGCCCGCCTGATGCAGCGTGTCGACGAGGAACTTCAGGTCCTCCGGTACGCCGTAACGGGCACTCGGTGCGAAGAAACCGGTGACCTGGTAGCCCCAAGAACCGTGGAACGGGTGTTCCATCAGCGGCAGCAGCTCGACGTGTGTGAAGCCGAGCCGCGTCACGTAGTCGGCGAGCGCGACGCCCGCCTCCCGGTAGTCGAGCATCGATCCGTCGGCGCGCCGCCGCCACGACCCCAGGTGCACCTCGTAGACCGACATCGGCGCGTCGAGGCCGTTGCGGACCGCGCGCTGCGCCATCCAGTCGCCATCACCCCAGGCATACGCGGGAGCCGACCAGACCACCGACGCGTTGCCCGGCGGCAGTTCACAATGGCGTGCGAACGGATCGGCCTTCTCGACCCGGCGTCCGTCGGCGCCGTCGATCACGTATTTGTAGCGCGCGCCGTGCGCCACGCCCGGGATCGTTGCCTGCCAGATGCCGGTGCCGTCGGCGCGCACGGTGGCCGGGTGCACGTCCGCGTCCCAGTCGTTGAAGTCGCCGATCACCGACACCGCGCGCGCGTTCGGCGCCCACACCGCGAAGCGCGCGCCGCGATCATTCAGATGACAGCCCAGCTGCTCGTGCAGCCGGCAATGGGTGCCTTCCCGGAACAGATGTCTGTCCTGTTCGCCGAGAGCGTCGGGCATCGGCAGGGTCGGCCGGATCAGTACGTCTGTCCGTTGCATCGGCGATAGGTCTCCGGGTGTCGTGGCCGAATGTAGAATCGGGCGGGAAAATCGTGCACGTGTCGCGCAGAAGCCGTGCGTGCATCGACGCTTGCATCGAGTTCCTGTTGATATACACCCGCTGCTGCGCGAAGCCGGAAAAGCCGGCATGCCGTCAAGGCCAGGAGAACATCGACGATGACCATCAAATCCGACCGCTGGATCCGCCGGATGGCCGCGCAGGGCATGATCGAACCATTCGAATCGGGCCAGGTGCGCGAGGCCAACGGCCGGCGCATCGTCTCCTACGGCACGTCGAGCTACGGCTACGACATCCGCTGCGCCGAGGAATTCAAGATCTTCACCAACATCAACTCGACGATCGTCGATCCGAAGGAGTTCGACGAGAAGAACTTCGTCGATTTCAACGGACCGGAGTGCATCGTGCCGCCGAACTCGTTCGCGCTGGCCCGCACCGTCGAATACTTCCGCATTCCGCGCAACGTGCTGACGATCTGCCTCGGCAAATCGACCTACGCACGTTGCGGCGTGATCGTGAACGTGACCCCGCTGGAACCCGAATGGGAGGGACACGTCACACTCGAGTTCTCGAACACGACGCCGCTGCCGGCGCGCATCTATGCGGGCGAGGGCTGCGCGCAGGTGATCTTCCTGGAGTCCGACGAGGTCTGCGAGACGTCGTACAAGGACCGCGGCGGCAAATACCAGGGGCAACGCGGCGTGACGCTGCCCAGGGCGTGAACCGGCCCGCACGCGCCGGCCCGCCGCTGCGGTTCGCGCCACGCGCCCGCGTGCGCCGGTTGCGTGTCGCGGACAAAGCCTTTATATTCAGTCGCATGGCTACCCTCCGCCATTCGAGCCTCGACAGCTGCCTTCACGGCAGCCGTTCCGGCTTTCTCCCGACGGGATCCCTGCTGCGGATCCCGGGCGGCCTCAGCCTGCTAGCCGGGCTGTTGCTGCTGCTGCGCCCCGCGCGCTGACACCCCCCAACCCCATCCCCTCTGCGTAGTGCAAGCCTCCCACCGGCGGAGGCAGACCCAGGAGCATCCGAAATGGCCGACAAGCTGATCATCTTCGACACCACCTTGCGCGATGGCGAGCAGAGCCCGGGCGCATCGATGACCCGGGAGGAGAAGCTGCGCATCGCCCGCCAGCTGGAGAAGCTGAAGGTCGACGTGATCGAAGCCGGCTTCGCGGCCTCGTCCAACGGAGACTTCGAGGCCGTCAAGGCGATCGCCGAGGCGATCAAGGATTCGACGGTCTGTTCGCTGTCGCGGGCCAACGACCGCGACATCGCGCGTGCGGCCGAGGCGCTCAAGGGCGCGAAGTCGATGCGGATCCACACCTTCATCGCGACCTCGCCGCTGCACATGGAGAAGAAGCTGCGGATGTCGCCGGACCAGGTCTTCGAGCAGGCGCGACTCGCGGTGCGCTTCGCTCGCCAGTTCACCGACAACGTCGAGTTCTCGCCGGAGGACGGCAGCCGCTCGGAGCTCGATTTCCTGTGCCGGATCCTGGAGGCGGTGATCACCGAGGGGGCGACGACGATCAACATCGCCGACACCGTCGGCTACGCGGTGCCCGAGATGTTCGGCAACCTGATCCGCACGCTGCGCGAGCGGGTGCCGAACTCGGACAAGGCGGTCTGGTCGGTCCACTGCCACAACGATCTCGGGATGGCGGTCGCCAACTCGCTGGCCGGCGTGATGAACGGCGCCCGGCAGGTCGAGTGCACGATCAACGGCCTGGGTGAACGCGCGGGCAACACGTCGCTCGAGGAAGTGGTGATGGCGGTGCGCACGCGTCGCGACTTCTTCGGCCTGGATCTGGGCATCGACACGACGCAGATCGTGCCGGTGTCGCGGCTGGTGTCCACGATCACCGGTTTTCCGGTGCAGCCCAACAAGGCGGTGGTCGGTGCCAACGCATTCGCGCACGCATCGGGCATCCACCAGGACGGCGTGCTGAAGAACCGCGACACCTACGAGATCATGCGCGCCGAGGACGTGGGCTGGGCCGCCAACAAGATCGTGCTCGGCAAGCTGTCGGGGCGCAATGCGTTCAAGCAGCGCCTGCAGGAACTCGGTGTCCAGCTCGACTCCGAGGCCGCGGTCAACGAGGCCTTCCAGCGATTCAAGGACCTGGCCGATCGCAAGGCGGAGATCTTCGACGAGGACATCCACGCGCTGGTCTCGACCCAGGCCGGCGACCACGGCGCGGGGGATCACTACCACCTGGTCGCGATGTCGCAGCGTTCGGCGATCGGCGAGAAGCCGATGGCCAGCGTCACGCTGTCGATCGACGGCAAGGAATCGACCGCCGAGGGTACCGGCAACGGACCGGTGGATGCGACGCTGAAGGCGATCGAGAGCCAGATCGGGTCGGACGCCGAGATGACGCTGTACTCGGTCAACGCGATCAGCGGCGGCACCGAGGCGCAGGGCGAGGTGACGGTGCGGCTGGCCAAGGGCGGGCGGGTCGTCAACGGTATCGGCGCCGACCCGGACATCGTCGTCGCCTCGGCGAAGGCCTACCTGAATGCGCTCAACAAACTCGGCAGCGGCATCGAGCGCGTGAAGGCGCAGGGTCTGTAGGCATGGAAGGGCTCGTGTTCCTCGGCGAGCGCCGACTCGAACTGCGCCGGTTCCCCGACCCGACCCCGGGGCCGGGCGAGGTCGTGCTCGAGATCAAGGCCTCCGGCATGTGCGGCACCGACCTCAAGTACTACCGCGCGCCGGCCGGTGCCGGGGCGGCGGCGCTCGGCCTGAAGAGCGACGGCGGTCCGGTGATCGCGGGCCACGAGCCGTGCGGCGTGGTCGCGGCCGTCGGCCCCGGGGTGAGTCCGAAGCAGGCATTCGTCGGCATGCGGGTGATGCAGCATCACTATCGCGGTTGCGGCGCCTGTGCCCATTGCTGGACGGGCTGGACGCAGATGTGTGTGGACGGCGCCGCGGTCTACGGCGTGACCGCACACGGGGCGCATGCCCGCTACATGGCCTGTCCGGCGCACACGCTGGTGCCGTTGCCCGACGAACTGAGCTTCAGTACCGGCGCGGCGATCTCGTGTGGCACCGGCACCGCCTGGGGCGCGCTGCAGCGCCTCGGCCTGCAGGGTGATCACACGATCGCGATCTTCGGTCAGGGGCCGGTCGGCTTGTCGGCCACCCAGCTGGCGGCGAACATGGGTGCGCGGGTGATCGCGCTCGATGTCAGCGACGAACGCCTGGCGCGCGCCCGCGAGCTCGGGGCGCACCTCGCCGTGCATTGCGGCGATCCGGCCGCCGTCGTGCCGGCGATCCGGGAGGCGACCGGGGGCCTGGGCGCCAACCTGGCGCTCGACGGGTCGGGGTCGCCGGTCGCGCGGCGGCAGGCCGTGCAGTGTGTGCGGCCCTGGGGCAAGGTCTGCCTGGTCGGCGAGGGCGGCGAGATGACACTCGACGTCAGCAGCGAGATGCTGCGCAAGCAGGTCACGCTGATGGGTTCATGGACGTTCTCGATGTCGGGCCAGCTCGACTGCGCGCGGTTCGTCGCCCAGCGTGGCATCGATGTCGACCGGCAGTTCACCGACCGCTGGACCCTGGCTCAGGCCGACGAGGCCTATCACCTGTGCGACCAACAGTCGGCCGGCAAGGGGGTCTTCCTGATGTGACGCACCGGCATGGTGCCGGCAGGTCGCGTCGGAGCCCAGGGTCGGACGAACAGGGGAATCGGGTTACAATCCGCGCTCCCGTCATCACCAGCACGGCGCCGCAGCCCGGCCGCGCCGCAAGTCTTCCGAAAGGAACCAGGGACATGGCTGTCGCCAACATCGACAAGGCGAAGATCGTCGCCGATTACCAGCGGGCAAAGACCGACACCGGTTCGCCGGAGGTCCAGGTGGCCCTGCTCACCGCCCGCATCAACGAGCTGACCGATCACTTCAAGGCACACTCGAAGGATCACCACTCGCGTCGCGGCCTGCTGAAGATGGTCAGCCGCCGCCGCAAGCTGCTCGACTACCTGAA
>CADEEH010000139.1 GCA_902826305.1 uncultured Burkholderiales bacterium | reverse complement strand
GCCGTACGAAGCGACCGATCCGTGTCTGCCGGAAGAGCGGCGAGCCGGGGCTGTCGAGGCGGATCAGGATCGCGAGCGGCACCACCAGCGGCAGGCACAGCACCAGGCCCGCGCTGGCCGCGACGACATCGAGCAGCCGCTTCAGCGGATCGTATCGGCGCGACGCCGCGGTGACGATCACCTCCGGTTGCATCGTCATCGTGTCACCCCCCCGGCACCGCCGCCAGGCCCGGCGCGACCCGGGCGCCAAGCGAGCGGTACAACGACAGCATCGCGTCGTAGTAGCGCTGCGGGCCGCGATGCTGGTGGACCCAGCCGTGTGCGCGCCGGCCGAGTGCCTCGAGAACGGCATCCGGCATCGCGTCGACCTCGCGCAGCGTCTCGGCGAGGGCGACCTCGTCGCCGGGAGGCACCAGCCAGCCGTTGACACCGGGTGTGACGATCTCCGGATTGCCGCCGATGCGGCTGGTGATCACCGGCTTGCCGCAGGCGAACGCCTCGAGTGCGGCCAGTGATGCGTTCTCGTACCAGACCGCGGGCAGCACGACCGCCCGGCAGTCGCGGATCATCGCGGCCAGCGCGTCCGCTCCGACCCGGTCGACGAACTCGACGCGTGCCGGCCCGGCGGCCGCCAGCCGCTCGAGGCTGTCGCGTTCACGCCCCCAGCCGACGATGCGCACACGGCTGCCCGAGGTCGATGCCGCCCTGATCAGCGTGGCCAGCCCCTTTTCCGGTGCGAGCCGTCCGAAGTACAGGAAATGATCACCGGGTTCGAAGCGCGGCTGCCATAGCCACGGGTCGAAGAAGTTCGGCACCCACGCCAGCTGCGCTTCGGGCCAGCCCCATTCGGCCAGCTTGCCCAGCAGGAACCGGCTCGGACAGACGATCCGCGCGACCGAGCGTGCATACGACCCCAGCGCCCGATGCACGACCGCCTCCACGGCAACCAGCGAACTCATCGCCAGCGAACCGTGGATGCAGCGCTTGCGCACCAGCGGCAGGATCCGACCGCCGCGGCAGTCCTCGCAGACGGCGTTGCCGTCGAACATCTTGTACGCCGGGCAGGCGAGTTTGTAGTCGTGGGCTGTCAGCACCACCGGCACACCCGCTCCTCGCAGCGCCGACAGCACCGACGGCGACAGGTGGTGGTAGACGCTGTGCAGATGGACCACGTCCGGGCGGAACCGGTCCAGCAGGCGCATCAGCCGGTCACGGGCTTCGATCGAATAGATGACCTTGGTCGCCAGGCGCAGCCGCGTCAGCGGCGGATAGTCGCGGGCGAGCTCGATCTCGTCGACGAAGTCGGCACTCCAGGGCGACTCGAGGTTGTCCCGATGAGCCATCGAGAACACCGCGGTCTGCCAGCCCTGGCGCGTGAACAGCCGATCGTGGTCGAGGAAAGCCGCGTCCGAACCGGCGCGCCGATAGTGGAAATTGTTGATCGACAGCAGTCGACCGGCGCTCACGGGCCGCCCCGCGTGTCGCCATGGGGCCTGAGCCCGCCCTTCCAGAGGAATCGCCCGTCCGGATGATCGGCGTTGAATGCCTCGCGGCCGTGCAACAGGCGGTCGTCGTGGAAGAACACCGCGTCGCCGGCCTCGAGTCGCACCGACCGGATCGGCAACCGGCTCGATCCGGATCCGAGGAAGTCACACAGTTCGGTGGCGATCGCCCGGACCTCCGGCGCCAGCCCGTCGGCCAGCGCGTGGACGTTCCAGCGCAGCCGCACCCCGTCGTTGCCCATCGTGATGACCGGCGCCTGGACCCTCAAACCACCCTTGGCGAAGATCATCGGCTGATGCACCAGCGCGGCCAGCAGCGACGGCCGCTGCGTGCCGAGTGCCAGCACCAGGTCGCGACCGTCGAGAAACAGCGTCGCGCCGCCGCTCGTGGCCGCACGCCGGCAGACCAGGAACACGATCTCGGGCGGGTCGGCAACATACGAGCCGTCGGTGTGCAGCGGTTGCGCGGTCCGGGAATGGCGGAACGTGCCGGGATGTGCGGGATCGTAGGCGACCGTGCTCCAGAGTCCGTCGTTCGGTTCGCCGGTCATCACATCCTCGTCGATCGCGACACGTTCACCGTGCGCGCGCAACGCCTCGTCCCAGAACGTGCGGTCGACACCGGCCGCCCGCGCGGGGCGTACCCAGGCCAGGCCGTCGGCACGGCATCGGTCGAGGACCTGCCGCCCGATCGCCGCCGGCGACGACAGGTCGGAGAATTCGATCGGCAGGAGCGGATCGTTCATCGTCATGCCGACGTGGGCACTCGTGACGGCGCACCGGCGTCGCCGCGCCGTGCCCGCGCCGATCCGAAGCGGTCGTGTTCACGCGCGAATCGGACCAGCACGCGCTCGAATCGGGCGACGTCGCCGGGCCGCACCGCGCCATGCAGCGGCAACGCGAGCAGCCGTGCCGCGAAATCGGCCGCGTTGGGTGTCGTCGATCCACCGAGCCGATCAGGACACCCCGGCAACGCGGCGAGCGGACGACGATACAGGCGCGACGCACCGAGCCCTTCGCGACGGCAGGTGTGGAACAGCCGGTCGCGCAGGTGTTCGTCCGCGAGCAGCATCGGATACCGCCAGAGCGGTACCGTCCGTGCGCCGGCGGCGGCGGCCAGGTCGACCCAGGGCCCGGGAACATGGCTCAGGTGATCGCCCCATAGACGCTGCAGTGCCTGCCGGTCGGGTGCCGCGTCGCGCAGTCGACGTGCGAGCAGGCTGGAGAGGTGTGGCGGGAACCCGTGCAACCGATCGAGTTCGCGCCAGCCGATCACGTCCGTCCGCATCCGCAGCACCCGCGTGAGCAGGCCATGGATGTGCGGCTCGATTGCGATGTCGTACGCCGCACACCGCAGCCAGTGGCCGAGCTGCGAGCGCAGGCTGTTGTCGGTGACGGTCGGTGCCGGCACGGCGTCGGCGAATTCCCGCCGGTGCAGCAGCAGGCCACCGGTGCGCAGCGACAGCGGTTTGCCGCGGCCGAAGCTGTAGACGACCGCGTCCGCGCTGTTGTCCGCGCTGTTGTCCAGTATCCCGGCCCGCGGATACACATGCGCGGCATCCTCGATCAGCCGCGGCCCGTCGCGACCGAGCACCGACCGCAACGCCGGGCCATTGCCGGGCAGGCCAAGGAAACGCAGGTGGATCACCGCCGTCGTGTGCGGCGACAACACACGCGCGAGCGCGGCCGGATCGATGCACGGCGAGTCCGGCGAGGTGTCGACCACCACCGGCGCCGCGCCGGCGAAACGGACCGCCGCCACCAGGTCGGGACAGGCGAACGCGGGAATCACCACCTCGGGCGTCGGACTCGTGTGGGCACGGATCGATGCGATGACCGCGGCGGCGAGTGCGGCCGAACCCGACCCGAACAGGAACACTCGCCAGTTGTGTTCGTCAGCCAGTGCCGGCAACGGCACCGAATCCGTGTGCCCGACCCGGCCCGACCAGGGCGGCAGCGGCACCGGATCACCCGCGGGACGCAACACACGCAGCCGCATCACATCAGGCCGGCTGCAGGAACAGCGGCCGCGTGTGGGCCGGGCAGGCGGCCGCGACGATGCCGGCGATCGTCTGGATCTCGTCGACGTCGGCCGCCGCGCGCAACGGCAGGCACAACACGCGCCGGGTCAGCGACTCGGCGATCGGCATCGGCGGGCCTTCGGCGATGAACGGCAGCCGGTTCAGCGGCATGTCGAAGTAGCGGCGTGCGGCGAAGCCGTCGCGAGCGAGCGCCCGGCTCGCATGTTCGCAGACTTCGCGCGACGGGAACACGACCGGGAAATAGGCATGGTTAACCTGGCCGAACGGTGTCGGCGCCTGCAGCTGGACCGAACTGGTCTCGGCCAGCAGCATGCGCAGCATCGTCGCCAGCCGTCGCCGGCGTCGCAGCACCGGTTCGATGTCGTCGAACAGGCACAGCCCGACAGCGGCGTGCAGTTCACTCAGGCGACCGTTGATGCCGAGCGCCTGGACACGCCCTTGCGGGTCGATCCCGTTGTTGACGATCAGCCGCGCCCGCGCCCACGCCGCACGGTCGCGCAGGATCACCACACCGCCCTCGACCGTGTGGAACAACTTGGTCGCATGCAGGCTCAGCACCGAGGCGTCACCGTACGAGAACACGCTGCGATCCTGGTAACGCACACCGAACGCATGCGCGGCATCGTAGATCGTGCGCAGACGATGGCGCCCCGCGATCCGTTCGATCGACTCGATATCACACGGATTGCCGAAGGTGTGCACCGCCACGATCGCACGGGTGGCCGGCGTGATCTCGGCCTCGACCTGCGCCGGGTCGATGTTGTACGTCCGAGCATCGATGTCGGCGAAGCGCGGCCGCAGCCCGATCCAGGCCATCGAGCTGACCGTGGTCGTCCAGGAGAACGGCGTGGTGATCACCTCGCCGGTCAGCCCGAGTGCACGATACGCGACCTGCAGCGCCAGCGTGCCGCTGCTGGTCAGCACGACGTAGGGAACGTCCAGGTGGTCGGCCAGCCGCGCCTCGAGTTCGCGGGCCATCTCACCGTTGTTGGTCAGGCGGCCGGAGGCGAACACCCGCTCGGCCAACGCGGCGAACTTGCCGGCCGCCGGCAGGTTCAACATCGGCGGCTGACCGGGACGGCCGATCATTCGACGATCGCCTCGAGCAACGTCGGCAGCCGATCGAACTCCGACCGCATCGTGGCGCGGTCGGGGAACTCGAGCACCGCACAGCCGAGTGCATCACGCGACGAGCCGAAGCGGCGCACGGCCGCGCCGGGCTCGGCCAGCAGACGCAGGTCCCGGATCCGCGACTCGATCGCCGGGTCGATGTGATAACCGGTCAACGTCCCGTGCCGGCGCGCATGGACGATCCAGGAGGCGAAGCAGCCACGCGGCCGGGCCTGGTAGTCGGCGGGATCGATCGGCTGGCCGAGTGCGAGACGGATCGCGATCGAGGTCAGGTCGACACCGGTGTGGGCGTGGATCACCTGGGGCAATGCATTGCCGCCGGCACGAGGCCCGATCTCGATCACCCGCGGCCGGCCGGCCTCGTCGATCATCGCATCGAGGTTGAACACGAGGTCGGTGACACCGAGCGAGGCGAAAAGCCGGTCCAGCTCATCGATCAGGCGCTGCCGCTGTGCAGGCGGCAGGCTGCCGGGAAAGGTCTCGCCGACCGGGGCCCAAGCGGAGCAGTCGGGATCGAAGTTCTCGTCGCCGAGAGCGACGAACACCGTGCGCCCGCCGATCACCAGGCCGTCACCGGCGATCTGCGCGCCGCGACGTGCGATCCAGCGTTCGATGATCACCCGCCGTTGCCGCGAACATCCGAGCGCGTGTTCGAACGCCGCCGGCAGCTCGGCCACCGATCCGATCCGGGTCACGCCTTTGGAGCCCGACGAATCACAGGGCTTGACGATGACCGGCAGGCCGATCGACGACACCGCGTCGCGCGCCGCGTCGATGTCGGTCACCTCGCGATGCGCCGGCGCGGCGAAGCCATGCACCTGCTGATGCCGACGGAACGCCGCCTTGTCCGTCATGCACTGCACCACCGACGGCGGGCAACCGGGCAGGCCGAGTCGGGCGGCGACCCAGGCCGCCACCGGCGCGGCAGGATCCGACGCATAGGCCAGCACACCATCGACCTCGCGACTGCGTGCGACCTCGAGCACCGCCTCGCGGTCGGTGGTGCTGACCTCGACGTATTCATCCGCGAACGCATGGCCCGGATTGTCGGGCAGATAGTCGCAGGTGACAACGCGGTGCCCCATCGCCACCGCGCGGCGGATCGCGGGCTCCTGGAACGACGAGCCGCCGAGGATCAGCAGGCGACTCATCGACCCTTCGCGCAACGATGCATGTAACGTTTGTCGACAGAAGAAATCATCGGGGCTCACCGTCCTGCGGTCCGCGCCAACACGCGACCGGATACCGGCGACGATACATGAATCGCGAGCGTGTCCGGAACGCGGCCCCGATGATGTGTGGCGCCGATTCGTCGGGGCCGGCGAGACCGATACGACCGAGGCGCAGGAGTGACCGATGCGCCTTCAGCGGGCGAACGGCACGGTCGCGGCCGGTGCCGAAGCGATGCCGCGCAGCGCCGTCAGGTCGACGCTTTGCCGGTCGAGACGCAACGACCGGGGGGTGATGCCGAAGAACGCGCGAAATCGCGACGTGAAGTGACTGTGGCTCGAAAAGCCGCTGTCGAACGCGATGCGGCTCAGGTCGTCGTCGTCGCCGAGCACACGGTCGAGCGCAAGCGCCAGTCGTGTGCGCAGCACGTATCGATACACCGACGTGCCGACATCGCGCTGGAACGTGTGGACGAGATGATGCGGCGACACACAAGCGATGCCTGCCAGTTCGTCCAATGTCCAGCGCCGTGCCGGATCGACCGTGATCGCCTCCTTCACGCGTTCGACCTGCCTGGCACGCCGGCGCGGATCGCGGGTGGCCTCATCGGCGCGGCGGCGCGGGTCTCGACGAGCCAGTCGCAGCACGTCGGTGACCAGTTGCATCGCCGCCTCCTCGACGTCGAGCGGGTCGGCCCCGGCACGCAGCAGGCCCGTGCGCAGACGCCGCGTCGCGAGCATCGTGCGTGCGGGCAGCAGCGCGTGATCGTCGAACGCCTTCGTGTCGAACGCATCCCCGGCGAGCGCACACGGCATCCAGCGCGACAGGACCGCAGCCGGCACGGCCAACATCAGGCAAAGATCACCGATGCAGCCGGGAAAACTGATCCGATACGGCACGCCGGCGGACAACATCACCGCGTGGTTCGGCGTGGCCAACACGTGCCGGCGCGGGCCGTCATGACGTGTGAACACGCCGCTGATCGGCAAGGCCAGCAGGTTGGTCGCCTCACACTCCAGGCCACCACCGTCGACCGACCACGGCCGCGCGATCACCTGGCCGATCAGCAACCCGTCAATCTCGTAGAGCCTGCGTCGCTCGTAGAGTTGCCTGTGCTGCTCGATCTTCATCCGACGGTCCTCCGGCCACCCGGTCCGAGCATACTGCGGACCGGCGCCGACCCGAATGGGACCGTGGTCCCGCGCGCGGAGCCCGGGTGCCGGTCGGGGCGCAAGCGGGGTCATTCGGCCTGATCGAGCATGTTCAGCATGAACTCCGCGCCGGGGCGGCCGGCACGCGCGGCCTGGACGAGCAGCACGGTCGCACGCGCGGGGTCGCGGCGGACCTGGCTCCCGTACAACGCCGGACCCTGGAGCAGCATGAATCCGGCGCTCTCGGCCGCCTCAGCGTCGTCGCGTTCCCGGGCCAGTCGCTCGAACAGCGCCAGCGATCGGCCGTAGTCGCCGGTGTGGTATGCCCGGCGCGCGGCGTCGATCGACGGCACTTCCTGTGCCGACGCGACACTGGCCAGCAGGATCGCGAGGATCGCCGGATTGAGGACGTTGTGCATCACATCTCCCTGGTCAGGCCGCGCTTCGGCACGGCGATTGGTGAACCATGTCGAGGATTTCGTCGAGTTGTGCATCGGCGGCCCGATAGCCCGCCTCCAGCAGGTACGGCAACGCACCGGTCTCCCAGAGCCCGACGTGCCGATCGAGCTTCAGGGTGATCTCGACGATCCGCTGCCCGCGTGCCCGCGCCGCCTCGAGCCGCGACTGCATCAGGTTGTTGATCATCGCGGTGCTGGTGCGCGCGAGCAGCCGCGTCGGACGATCCACTCGGCGCGGCAGCGGGCCCCGAAATCCGAGCGCGACGATCGCCCGTGCATCACGCGCAGCCGAAACCGGCAGCGGATCCGAGAGAACTCCGTCGACCAGCCGGCGACCGTCGATCGGTACGCTCGGGAAGATCAGCGGCACCGCCATGCTGGCCCGCAGTGCCAGGCCCAGCGGCCCGTCCCGAAGCACCTGCGTCGCGCCGCTGGCCGCGTCGGTGGCGACGACGCGCAGCGCCATCGGCAAGGTCTCGATCCGGCATCCGGCGAAGGCGCGTTCGATCCGCTCGGCGATCAGGCGGTCGTCGCGCAGCGCGAACCCGGCATCGAACCCCATCAGTTTCGGTGCGATCAACTCGGCCCAGGCGCGCCAACGATGTTGTTGCGTCACTTCCTCGGACCACAGCGTGGTCACGCGCCGCAGGACCTCGTCGCGGTCGATGCCCATCGCGACCAGCGCGCCGAACAGCGCACCGGAACTGCAGCCGACGACCAGGTCCGGACGGATACCCTCCCGGGCCAGCCGATCGACGATGCCGACCGCCGCGATGCTGCGTACACCACCGCTGCCGAGGACCAGCGCGAGCCGGGATGGGCGGTCCGGCATCGGCATCAAACATCCCGACGCGCACGCGCCGCTCATGGCCGCACCACCGATCGCGACGATCGCTCAGACGACGGGCCGGCGCGACACGCGCCTGCGGCGCGCCGTGTCGCGAGCCGCTGCAGTCGACGCAGCAGCCCGGGCCGGAACAGCACCTGCAGCGGATGGTCGCTCCGATCGAGCCGTATCCGGACCTGGCGCAGATCCGGATCGCCCCGATCGGGCTCGTGATCGATGCCGCAGCGGACGAGCAGCGACAACATCGGTGTGTTCTCGACCATCACCGAGCCGCGAAGGATCCGAAGGCCGGCATCGAATGCGGTCCGCTGCAGCCCGATCAGCAGTCGGGTCGCGACACCCTGGCGTCGCCACGGAGCCGCGACCATCAGCGCGCCCTCGCCTTGCGGGCCGTGCTCGTCGGCAGCCCAGCGGGCGTCGGCGATCAGCCGGTCACCATCGCGCAGGTGGGCGATCGCGACCAGTCCGGTGGCGGGCGGCCGCTCGCCACCGGTATGCGGACCCCGTGGCGACGGCCCGGCACCGGCGATGCCGCCGTGGAATCGCCACCGGCGATCGTGCGGGGTCAAGTCCAAGACCAGCCGACCGAGCGCCGGTTCATCCTCGCCGCGGGCGGTCCGTATCGTGACCGGGGTGCGGTCGGGCAGGTACCAGCGCTCGACATACGGTTCGGGCTCGCGCAGTGGATCGATCGATGACATCCCATGTCCTCCTTGTCGACCCCCAGGCTACGGGCCGGCCTGCCGGCGCGCTGTCATGATCTTGCGCAATCGGGACGTGTCGGGATGCTGCCGATGTCCAGGAGCCTCCTGGCCGAGGATGCGGCCAATCGAGCCGGAATTCGGTAACCTTCGTGAAGTGGTCGTCGCGCGGCGTGTGGCGCGGCACCGGGATGACCACCGTGGCAACGACAAGGAGGGACACTGCGATGGACCCGGGTGACCACCGACGACTTCGTCGCGTGCTGCTGAAGGCGGCCGGCGCGGCGGCGGCTGCCGGGGTGATGCCGGCGTCAGCCGATACGTGGCCGACGCGGCCGCTGCGGCTGGTGGTGCCGTTCGCCCCCGGGGGCAGTTCCGAGATCGTGGCACGGGCGCTTGCCGGAGAGCTGGCCAAGACCATCGGGCAGAACGTGTTCGTCGAGAACAAGCCCGGTGCGGCCGGCAACATCGCGATGCAGGAGGTCGCGGGGAACACCGACCAGCACACGCTGATCCTCGGCCACATCGGCACACTCGCGGTCAACCCGTTCATCTTTCCGAGGCTGCCCTACGATCCGATCCGTGACTTCCGGCCGATCACGCTGATCTCCAAGGTGCCGAGCCTGTACGTGATCAATCCGGACCTGCCGGTTCGCGACCTGAACGAATTCATCGCCTATGCGAAGGCACGACCGGGCCAGTTGAACTACGGGTCCGCCGGCAACGGCAGCGCCGGTCACCTGGCGTTCGAATACCTGAAGATCAGCAGCGGCACGTTCGTCGTGCACGTGCCCTATCGCGGCACCGGTCCGATGCTGATCGACCTGATGGCCGGCCGTCTGGAGGCGGCCTCGGTCGGCGCGCCCGCGCTGATGCAGTTCATCCGGTCCGGCAAGCTGCGCTGCATCGGCACCGGGACGACCACCCGCCTGCCGCAGCTGCCCGACGTGCCGACCGTGGCCGAGCAGGGATACCCCGGCTTCGAGATGACCCAGTGGTACGGCCTGCTGGCGCCGGCGAAGATGGCGCGGGAGAACCTCGACAAGCTGGAGGTCGAGGCGATCAAGGCCACGCGCGGTCGCGTCGTCGGCGACAAGCTCGGCCAGGACACCGCGCTGGCGGTCGGCAACACCGGACTGGAGTTCGCCCGTTTCATCGAGCAGGAACAGGCGCGCTGGAAACCGGTGATCGCCCGCGCGAAGATCCAGCCCGACACCTGAAGGGCCTGCCGCCGATGACTGGCCGGCACGGTGCCGCTCACACGCGCCGGCTGCGGGCCGGTGGTGTCGACGGCGCGTGCAGTTGCCGCTCGACGCGGACCGCCTCGTCGCGGACGAGTCCGACCAGCGAGCGGATCCGATCCTCGCTCAGTCGGGACGCCGCGGCACCGATCGACAACGCGGCCAGCGGCGCGCCGTCGCGATCGCGGATCACGACGCCGATGCCGCCGAGCCCCGGGAAACCGAGGCCGAGGTGGGTGCAGTAGCCCCGCGCGCGCGCCTGATCGACCAGCTGCCGGACGATGCCGGGTGTCACGTCCGGATAACGCTCGCGATACAACGCGCGATTCGCCTCGATGATCGCCTCGACTTCGTCATCGGCGAGCGCGGCGAGCATCGCCACGCTGCCCGAGCCCACGCCGAGCGGATGCCGGTCTCCGAGCGCCCAGACGTGGGCGCGGATCGGCGAGGTGCCCTCCTCCCGATGCAGGCACACCGCGAACAGGCCCCGGCGCACGGTGAGGAACGCGGTGTCCTCGGAGACGTGAGCGAGGCGGGCGACACTGCCTTCGGCGATGCGCCGCAGACCGTGGCGCGACGACGCGAGCACCCCGAGCACGTAACTCTCCGAACCGAGGAAATAGCGATGCGTCGATCGGTCGTGGTCGACGAATCCGGTTCGCACCAGCGCGAGCAGCAGCCGGTGCACGGTCGCGTGCTTGAGCCCGCTGCCGGTGACCAGTTCGACGAGGGATGCGCCGCGATCCCCGGCCATCGAGACGCGCGACAACACGGCCAATGCCCGCTCGACCGCCTGTGTGCCCTCGCCCCGCGCGCTCGGCGAGCCGTCCGCGTCGGCGCGGCGAGCCGCGGCCGTCCCGGCCGGAGCGCCGCGCGCCGCGTCCGGCACGATCCGCGACCGCTGCGAGCGCATGGCGCGCTCTTCAGCGACGACCCGCGGCTTCGTACACCGCGATCATCCGGGCACAGCTGCGCAGCACCGGCTTCTCGATCAGCTTGCCCTCGAACACGAGCAATCCGCTGCGATTGCTCGCGAAGGCCTCGAGCACACGACGCGCCCGGGCGACAGCCGCCTCGTCCGGCATGAATACCGTGTTGAGATCCGGTATCTGCTTCGGGTGGATCGCGCCCTTGCCGGTGAAACCGAGTTCGGCCGCACGTGTCGCCTCCTCGATCATGCCGTCGCGGTCCTCGAGATCCAGATAGGGGACGTCGATCGCATCGAGACCGGAGGTCGCCGCCGCGTGCACGACCCGCGAGCGGGCGTACTGCAGCGCCATCCAGGTCGAGCGGCAGCGCAGGTCGGCGGCCATGTCCACCCCGCCGAAGAAGAGCGCCTCGATCCGATCGCTCGCGCGTCCGATCTCGACCGCGGCTTCGAGCGCCTCGTTGGTCTCGATGATCACGTGCAGCCGGGTCTCGATCCCCAGTTCGTCGAACAGGTCGCCCAGGTTGCGGACCTCCTCGGGTCCCTTGACCTTCGGCAGCATGATCGCAGGCACCGGCGCCGGGGCGTCGAGCAGGGCCTGCACGTCCTTCATGCCGTCCGCCGTTCGCAGGCAATTGACGCGGATGATCCGCTCGACACGGGCCGGGCCCTCAGCGCCGGGGAACCGCGCGAAGGCCTGCTGCCGCGCATCGTCCTTGTCGCCGGGCGCGATCGCGTCCTCCAGGTCGACGCAGACGATGTCGGCGCCACACACCAACGCCTTCGGGAACATGTCGGGCCGATTGCCCGGCGCGAAGATGAAGCTGCGTCGCGCGCGGATCGGCCGCTCGGTCGATGACATCGAAGAGATCCTCGCTGCGACTCAGGCGCCCGCGCCGGTGTACTTCGCGAGCAGCTTCCAGACGTCGTCGCCGTACCTGCCCTGCCACTCCTTGTAGAAGCCGGCGGCGGCGAGTTTGCCCTGGAACAGTGCGCTGTCGACGTTGTTGAAAACCATGCCCTTGGCAGTGAGGTCCTTCTCGAGCGAGCCGTTGAGCCGCACCGTGTCCTCGCGCTGCCTGATCGCGGCGGCGGTCAGGTGTTTCTCGAGCACCGTCTTCACCTCGGCCGGCAGTTTCTCCCACGCGCGGCCATTGGCCAGGAACCAGAAGCCATCCCACATGTGGTTGGTCTTCGACAGATACTTCTGGACCTCGAACAGCTTCGCGGTCTCGATGGTGACCAGCGGATTCTCCTGGCCATCGGCGACCTTCGTCTGCAGCGACATGTAGACCTCGGAGAAGTTGATGGTCATCGGCGAGGCGTCGAAGGCC
This sequence comes from uncultured Burkholderiales bacterium, assembly GCA_902826305.1. GTDB lineage: Bacteria > Pseudomonadota > Gammaproteobacteria > Burkholderiales > Burkholderiaceae_E > CADEEH01. Next base: position 298 of record CADEEH010000139.1, on the reverse strand, counting down.
TTGAACATCGAGGTCCACAGCGGCGACGGCGGGACCCGGATCTTGAACCCCTTCAGATCCTCCGGCGAATTGATCGGCTTGCTCGACGAGGTGATCTGCCGGAATCCGTTGTCGAACATCCGCGGCAACGCGTGCAGGCCCGCCTTGGTGATCTCGCCGCGCACGAACTCGCCCAGCTCGCCGTCGAGCGCCGGCCACACCTTGTCGTAGCCGCTCCAGGCGTAACCGATCCCGCTCACCGAGGCCTTGGGCACCAGCGTCGACAGGATCAGCGGCGACAGCGTGAAGAACTCGATGC
>CADEEH010000138.1 GCA_902826305.1 uncultured Burkholderiales bacterium | reverse complement strand
TCGTCTCGGTGGTGTCGACGTTCCTGTCGCTGGTGGCCGCGGTGCTGGCCGCCTACGCGATCGAGCGGCTGCGCTTCACCGGCGCGAAACCGACCGGGCTGGCGATCTTCCTGGCCTACCTGGTGCCACCGTCGATCCTGTTCATCCCGCTGGCGGCGATCGTCTTCAAGCTCGGGCTGTTCGACACCCGCCTGGCGCTGATCCTGACCTACCCGACGTTCCTGGTCCCGTTCTGCACCTGGCTGCTGATGGGCTACTTCCGGTCGATCCCGTTCGAGCTCGAGGAATGTGCGCTGATCGACGGCGCCACCCGCTGGGAGATCCTGACCAAGATCATCCTGCCCCTCGCGGTCCCTGGCCTGATATCGGCCGGCATCTTCGCCTTCACGCTGTCGTGGAACGAGTTCATCTACGCATTGACCTTCGTCTCGTCGTCGGAGGTGAAGACGGTGCCGGTCGGCGTGGTGACCGAACTGGTCGAAGGTGACGTCTACCACTGGGGTCCGCTGATGGCCGGCGCGCTGCTCGGCTCGCTGCCGGTGGCGGTGATCTACTCGTTTTTCGTCGAGTACTACGTGTCGGGCATGACCGGCGCGGTCAAGGAATAACGAGCGATCAGTTCACCGAGCAGCGTCTTCAGCCGGGCGATCTCCGCCGGCGGGTGGCCGGCCAGGATCGTTGCGTCGTAGCTCCGTGCATCGCGCAGCACCGGCTCGATCCGGCGTGCACCCGCGGCGGTCAGCCTGACCAGCACCCGGCGCCGGTCGCGTGGATCGACTGCGCGGCGGACCAGGCGCTGGTGCTCCAGCCGATCGATCAGCTTGGAGACCGTCGGCTGCTTGGCGAGCGCGACTTCGGCCAGTTCGCTGACCGTCAGCCCTGGTGATCCCGACAACGCGGCCAGCGTGCGCCACGACAGCACGGTCAGGTCGTGCTCGCGCAGCGACTGGTGGAAGCGACCGGCGACCAGGTGTGCGGCCCGCGCGAGCAGGTACGGCAGGTAGTCGTCGTAGACCATCGCCGGCCGCACGACGGGCGGCTCGTCGACCGGGCGATGATCGATCGGGCGCGCAGGGACCGGTTTCACCCGCCCCCCGGCGCGCCGAGATTGGCGAGTGTGCCCTGCGCGAAGACGAGCGGCTCGCCGGGCACCCAGGCGCAGCGCTTCACCTCGCCGATGAACAATCGATGATCGCCGTATTCGTGGTGCGACCGGGTCTCGCATTCGAACCAGGCGATCGCACCGTCGAGCAGCGGCGCACCGCCCATGCCGGCGTGGACCGCGACCCCGGCGAAACGATTGACCTGCGGCGACGCGAAGCGACGCGCCAGGTCCGCCTGTCCCGCCGCCAGCACGTTGACCGCGAAGTGTGACGCCGCGCGGAAGTCGGCCAGCGAACGCGAGCCGCGGTTCAGGCTCCACAGCACCAGCGGGGGTGACAGCGACAACGAACTGAAACTGTTGGCGGTCAGCCCGACGAACCCGCCGTCACCGGCGCGGGCGGTCACGATCGTCACGCCGGTGGCGAACATGCCCAGGCAGCGGCGGAAGTGTGCGGCGTCCGCCGGCAGGGCGGCGCCCGCGGTCGGATGTTCACCGTCGGCCTCGGCCGGGCGGGTCGGGTCGGGATGTTCGGGTCGCATTGATATATGAAAATTCATTGATTAAGATAGACGGATCCGCGGACTCGGGCAAGCCCCGCCGCGGCAGTCCGACCGGAGGTCCCGGCCGAACGTCCGAACGCCATGGCACCGCACCGACCCTGCCGAGGATCCCGATGATCGCCGACCGTATCGAGGCCAAGTGGATCGACCTGTTCGCCGGTGTGTTCGAACACTGTGCGGTGTCCGCCGGCGACGACTGCACGATCCTGTCGGAGACGCAGTCGCGCCCGCTCAACGTGCAGCTCGCGGAACTCGCACTCGCCAGGCTGGGCGCACGGGTGCTGCACGTGCGGACACTGACGCCGCGTCAGCACGCGCCGGTGGCGATCCGCTCGACCGGCGCCTCCGACGCGCTGCAAGGCAGCCTGCCCGCGATCGCCGCGCTGGCCGCCTCGACGTTTGTCGTCGACTGCACGGTCGAGGGCCTGCTGCACGCACCGGAGCTGCCGAAGCTGCTCGCCGACGGCGCGCGGATCCTGATGATCTCCAACGAACATCCGGAGGCGCTCGAACGGCTGGCGCCGGACCCCGCGCTGGAGCCGAAGGTGAAAGCCGCGATGCGGCAACTGAAGGGCGCGCGGGCGATGCGCGTGACATCGGCCGCGGGCACCGCCCTGTCGATCGACCTGGCGGGCTCGCGCGTCGGCGGCGTCTGGGGCTACACGGCCAGACCCGGCACGATCGCGCACTGGCCCGGGGGCATCTGCCTGGCCTTCCCGAAGGCCGGCAGCGTCCGTGGCACGCTGGTGCTCGACCGCGGCGACGTCAACCTGACGTTCAAGCGCTATCTGGAGACACCGGTACAACTGACGATCGACGACGACTACGTGACCGCGATCGACGGCGACGGCCTCGACGCCGAGCTGATGCGCAGCTACCTCGCCGCATGGAATGACCGCGACGCGTACGCGGTCTCACACGTCGGCTGGGGTTTGAATCCGGGCGCACGCTGGGACTCGATGGCGATGTACGACAAACGCGACTTCAACGGCACCGAGTTGCGCGCGTTCGCCGGCAACTTCCTGTATTCGACCGGCGCCAACGAGGTCGCGGGCCGGCACACGCTCGGCCACTTCGACCTGCCGCTGCGCGGCTGCACGGTCGAACTCGACGGGGTCGCGGTGGTCCGCGACGGACGGCTGGTGGACGCATGAACACCCGCGAAGGCAAAAGTCACGGGCGGCCGGCCCCGACTTGGCGGCCCGTGGTTCACGGACGCAACGACAGATGACACAAGACCGATCCGCTCCAGGCGTCCGCCCGGCGCTGGTCTTCCTGCACGGGATCGGCGGCGGCGCGGCGGGTTTCAGCGAACAGGTCGTCCATTTCGAGCAGGCCGGATGGCACACGATCGCCTGGCGACAACCCGGCTACGGCGGCACCGCGCCGCTGGCGCCGTACACGCTGGCCGCGATCGCGTCCCGGCTGCTCGATGAACTGCACACGCTCGGTATCGGGCGGTTCGTGCCGATCGGCCACAGCCTGGGCGCGATGATCGCGCTGGAAGCGTACGCGCTGGCGCCGTCACGGATCGCCGCGATGGTGCTCGCGCAGTCGACACCGGCCTTCGGCAGCGGCGACGGCAACCGGCAGCGCGAGTTCATCGCGCAGCGCACCGGACTGCTCGATCACGGCGCGACGATGGCCGAGGTCGCCGCCAGGCTGGTACCGACGCTGATGGCGCCGGGCGCCGGCGCGGCGGTGATCGGCCGCGCGGCCGGCCTGATGGCGCAGATCCCGGAGGCGGTGTACCGCTCGGCGCTGGCGGCGCTGGTGCAGTTCGAGCGGCGGGCGCTGCTGCCGTCGATCGCGGTGCCGGTGTTGTGCCTGGCCGCCGAGCACGATCGTACGGCGCCCCCCGGCGTGATGCAGCGGATGGCCGAACACATCCCGGGCGCCCGCTACGAGTGCCTGGCAGGGCTCGGCCACCTCGCCCCGATCGAGGATCCATCGGCGTTCACCGCCGCGGTCGACACCTTCGTTTCGCGGCTGCCGGCCGGCACCGCGCCCGCTCGAGATCGGAGTTCCCGATGAATGCAGTTCTTAAGGACAGCCCCGTTGCGACGGTCGATCCGCGTTTCACCGTCTGCGGGTCGTCGTTTTCGCTCACCGATGAACAACGCGAGCTGATCGACCTCGCGGAGACACTCGGCCGCACCCGCTTCTCGGCGCGTGCGGCCGAATGGGACCGCGAAGCGACGTTCCCGATGGCGAACTACGACGACATGCGCCAGGCGGGCCTGCTCGGACTGTGCGTGCCGAAGGCACAGGGAGGCCTCGGTGCCGACATCACCACCTACGCGCTGGTGTCGGCGACGATCGGCAAGTTCTGCGGAGCCACCGCGCTCACCTTCAACATGCACGCGTGTTCGTCGATGTGGCCGGGCATCCTGTCCGACGCGCTCGACATGACCGCCGAGCAGCGCGCCGAACACGAGCGGCACCGGCAGGTCCACTTCCGCCGGATCATCGACGATGGTGCGATCTACGCGCAGCCTTTCTCCGAAGGCACGGCGGCGGCCGCCGGGCGTGCACCGTTCGGCACGGCGGCGACCAAGGTCGACGGCGGCTGGCTGATCAACGGCAAGAAGATCTTCGCCTCGCTCGCCGGCTCGGCCGACTACTACGGTGTGTTGTGCACCGAGGACAAGGAAGGCCGGTCGGTCCGCGACTCGCTGTACCTTGCGGTGCCGAAGGACGCACCCGGCTTCCAGATCGTCGGCGACTGGGATCCGCTGGGCATGCGCGGCACGGTATCGCGCAACCTGACCTTCAAGGATGTCTGGGTGCCCGACGAGGCGCAGATGATGCCTCGCGGCGTGTACTTCCAGGCCGCCTCGCGCTGGCCGCACATGTTCATGACACTGTCGCCCACCTACATGGGGATCGCGATCGCCGCCTACGAATTCACGGTGCGCTACCTGCGCGGCGAGATCGAAGGCATGGGGCCGCCGGTCAAGCGCCGGATGTACCCGACCAAGCAGATCACGGTGGCCGAGATGCACATCCTGCTCGAGCAGACACGCGCGCTGTTCCTGCGCGCGTTCGGCGAGGCGCGGGTCGACCCGCCGAAGGACGTCCGGCTGCGCGCGTACGCGGCGCAGTACACGATCATGGAGAACGCGAACCGCCTGTGCCAGCTCGCGATCCGCACCTGCGGCGGGCAGTCGATGCTGAAGTCGCTGCCGCTGGAGCGTCTGTACCGGGATTCACGCTGCGGCAGCCTGATGCTGCCGTGGACCGCGGAGCTGTGCCTGGACCGGATCGGGCGCGAAGCGCTGTACGAGCCGGGTGAAGGCGACGACTGAGTCCGCACCGGTGAACCTCGCTCGCTGGCTGGACTTCTGGGCGCGGGAACGGCCGGCGCGTATCGCGATCCGGTTCGAGGGCGCCGCGATCGACTATGCGACGCTGGCCCGCGACACGCGCGCGGCGGCGCGCCTGTTGTCGGCGGCCGGGATCACACGCGGCGACCGGATCGCGTGGCTCGGGTTCAACCATCCGCAGCTCGTCGTGCTGCTGTTCGCCGCCGCACGCATCGGTGCAATCGTCGCGCCGCTCAATCATCGCCTGGCGCCGGCCGAACATGCCTACCAGCTCGCCGACAGCGCGCCGAAGCTGCTGATCCACGAGTCGTCGTTCGACGACGGGGTAGTGGCGGCGACACGCGGGTTGCCGCCGATCACCTGCCGGTCGCTCGAACACGACTGGCTGCCGGCGCTTTGCGCGACGTCGAACGATGATGCCGTCGCCATGCCGACCACGGACGCCACCGAGGCGCCGGGTCGCTTCGACGACGACCTGCTGCTGGTCTACACCTCCGGCACCACCGGCCGGCCGAAAGGTGCGCTGCTGACGCAGTCGGCGCTGCAGTGGAACGCGATCAACTCGATCCATGCCCACGACCTGACCGCCGACGATCACGTGCTGATGGGCCTGCCGCTGTTCCATGTCGGTGGCCTCAACATCATGTTCCTGCCGGCGTTGCATGTCGGTGCGACGACGACGCTGATGCCGCGCTTCGAGCCGGGCGCGTTCCTGGCGCTGGTCGAGTCGGTGCGGCCGACGTTGACCCTGCTGGTGCCGGCGACGATCGGCGCGCTGCTCGCGCATCCGGCGTGGGCCGGGACCGATCTGGCGAGCCTGCGCATGGTCAATACCGGCTCGTCGATCGTGCCGGTGCCGCTGCTGCAGGCGTGGCACACACGCGGCGTGCCGGCCGGGCAGGTCTACGGCTCGACCGAGACCGCGCCAATCGCGATCTGCCTGCGCGCCGAGGACACGCGGCGCAAGATCGGTTCGGCCGGCCGTCCCGCGATGTTCTGCGAGGCGCGCCTGGTGACGGCCGACGGGCACGTGATCGACGGTGACGAGGTCGGCGAGATCCAGATCCGCGGACCGAACGTGATGCGGGCCTATCACGGGGATCCGGCGGCCACCGCGCAGGCGTTCGACGGTGGCTGGTTCCGGACCGGCGATCTGGCGCGTCGTGACGGCGACGGCTTCTACTGGGTGGTGGGTCGGTCCAGGGAACTGATCATCTCCGGCGGGGAGAACATCTATCCGGCCGAGCTGGAACAGGTGCTGATCGAATGCCCGGCAGTCGCGGAGGCCGTCGTCGTCGGCGAACCCGATGCGCGCTGGGGCGAACAACCGGTCGCGGTGGTCGTGCTTCGGGCAGGGGCTTCGATCAGCGAGTCCGAGGTGCTTTCGCTGTTCGACGGGCGGCTGGCGAAATACAAGTGGCCGCGCCGGGTGGTGTTCGTCGATACGCTGCCGAAGACCGCGCTCGGGAAGGTGCAGCGCGGGCGCGTGGTCGAATCACTCGGAACACGCGAGGATCCGCCCGCATGAACGTCGCCTTGACCGATGCGCCGCCGACGACTCGACCGGCGCACGGGCCGCCTCAACCCTTCGCGCGCTTCAGATACTCGTCGTTGAGCTGGTTTGCCCGCTGTGCCGCCGGCCTCGCATACAGGCGCCCGGCGTAGGCCTCGAACGCCGGGCGCTTCTCGATCGTGCCGAACATCAGCCCCCAGCCGATGCTCGAGCCGACGTACACGTCGGCCGCGGTGAATTGCTCCCCGCAGATGTAGGGCCCCGGCGCCAGCGCCCGTTCCAGCGCGCCGAGCACATCCGCGTAGCTGCCGAATCCGACCATCCCGCTCCTGCCTTCGGGCACTTCCCATTTCAGCGTTCGGGCGACCACCGCCTGCTCCACCGGGCCGGCCGCGAAGAACATCCAGCGGAAAAATGCCGCGCGTGCCGGATCCCCGGGCGGAGGGATCAGGCCTTTTTCGGGGAAGGCGTCGGCGAGGTACGTGCAGATCGCGGCCGCCTCGGTGACGACCACGTCGCCGTGACGCAGCGCGGGCACCTTGCCCATCGGATTGATGGCCAGGTAGTCCGGACTCTTCATCGGCGGACCGTATTCGAGCCAGTGTGTCTCGTACGGTTCGCCGAGTTCCTCCATCATCCAGTGCGCGATACGCCCGCGCGATTGCGGGTTGGTGTAGAACACGAGCTTCGACATCGATCCCTCCGGGTCGATCGCCGCGTGTTCCATCAGGTCACAGCGCGGCTTCCTTCTTCAGGGCCATCACCGCCATCGCGACCGCACTGGACGCGCCGGCGTACGGGGTGCCGGTGGCGAGCATCGCCTCGGCTTGCGTCAGTTTACCCGCGTTGATCGTCCGGGCGACCTCGCCTGCGCAGCGATGGAACTTCGCGTGTTCCTCGACGCACCGCGAGTAACTTGCAAGTCGGCCGTAGGCGCCCTTGCCCTCGCCGTGCAGCCACTGGCCGAGTGAGCAGTTGTCGTCCCTGCCCAACTTTGCGGCATCCATCTTCTCCTTCTTCGCGATGGCGGCGCGCAGCTTCACTTTCCACTCGGCGTGGGCCTGGATGGCGTTGTCGAGATCCATCGATGGGTTTCCTTGGCGGGCGCGGGTCGCCCCGAATCGGGTGAATCGGCCGCGTCGGCGCCTGGCGCCACGGCGGGTGCGAGGGGACTCGCTGACCCGTTGTCGGCCGTGGGCGTGGATTCTTGAGCAAGGGCCCGACGGCCCCCCGCTCATCGTTGCGGGAGCGGTCGATCCGGCAACGGGATGAACTCGTCGTCGCCTTCGATCCGGTCGAATCCGCCCGACTGCCACAGGTCGGCGGCCTCGACGATCCGGTCGCGGCTCGAGGACACGAAGTTCCACCACAGGTAACGCGGACCGACCGGATCGCCACCGACGATCGCACACCGCACCTTCGCCTTCGCGCGCAGCACGAGCGGCACGGCCCCATCCGCGACACCCATCGTGCCGGCGGCCAGTGCCTCGCCGTTGACTTCGACCGGGCCGTCGATCGGATAGACCGCGACTTCGGCAGGCGGTGTGTCGAGCCTGAACTCGCCGCCGGGGTCGAGCGCCAGGTCCAGGTACAGCGTCGGACTGGCCGCGACCACCGGCGAACGCAGTCCACCGTGCTCGCCGACCAGTACACGGACACACACGCCACGCGCTTCGTGGACCGGTATCGCGTCGGCGGGGGTGTGGGCGAACTCCGGCTCACACGTCTCGCGTCCGTCCGGCAACGCGACCCACAACTGCAGGCCGTGGTTGGTGAACGACGACGCGCGCAGGTCGTCCGGCAGGCGCTCGGAGTGGACGATGCCGCGACCCGAGGTCATCCAGTTGATCGCACCGGGCTCGATGCGTTGCACGCTGCCCAGGCTGTCACGGTGCATCATCGCGCCGTCGAACAGGTAGGTGACCGTGGCCAGGCCGATGTGCGGATGCGGCCGCACGTCGTGGTTGTCGCCGGGTCGGACCTCGATCGGTCCGAAATGATCGAAGAAGACGAACGGGCCGACCGATCGCTGTTGCGCCGACGGGATCAGCCGGCGCACCCGGAATCCCCCGCCCAGATCCTTCGTCAGACCGTGCAATGTGCGCATCGCGCGCCTCCCATGTCCGTCGCTCCCGCATCGGCCGGGGGCCGACCCCGGATGAGAGGAAAAGACTAGCAGGGGTCGGCAGTGCGAGCGGCGAAGGGCCCGGATGAAACAGGGGGGACCCCGCACGACGGACCCGCGCCCGGCGCACGCCGGGTGATGCCGTCAGGCGGGCACGGCGACCGGGCTCGAGGCCTCGCCGGCCGGTGAACGGAACTCGAGCAGCGGCGGAACCGGTACCGACCAGACCGCACACAACGCGCGGATCAGCGCCCCGCGCTCGACACTGATGTGTCCGTCGCGACCGGCGGCGACCGCCAGCGCCTTGATCGCCAGCGCGAGGTCGAGCGGCCCGAGCCGCCGCAGCGTGGCAACCGACGCCTCGACCGCGGCCCCGGACAGCTTCTCGACATCACTTTCGAGTTCGGTCTGCCACGCCTGCTGTGCGTTGTCGATCGCCTCGACATACGAGATCACCGAGGCGACATCCTGGGCGCCAGGCCAGGTGACCAGCGCTCGGATCAGCGTCGCCAGCGACGGCGAGGCGGCCGCACGTGTCAGCGTCGAAGCGGGTGCGGGCGGATCGCCGAGCCGGTCGCGCAACACCAGGAACAACGCATACTCGAGCATCGTCACTTCACGGTCGGCGGTCACGATGGCACGCGCCTGCTCGATCGCCTTCATTCGGTCGTCGCGGGGCTGGGCACGCAGCGTCGCACAGGCGATCTCGAGCAGCGCCTGCCGTGCCGCCGGCTCCAGCGCGGACACCTCGCCCGCGGGCTGCAGCACCGCCATCGCGAGCCGGTGGGCATCCTGCGGCCGGTGAGCATGGTCGCGTGCGGTCCGCCACTGCAAGAGCCATGCGGTGGTCGCCTGCGAACGCGGCGCCGGCACGCTCTGCGTGGCCGCGAGGAACGCCTCGGGTGTCATGCCGCCGTTGACCACCCGCGAGGGCTGCGAGACGAAGGCCAGCGGCGGCAGATCGGGCACCTGCATCGCGGTCGACGGTCCGGCGTCGCGCAGCGGCTCGCTCTCGGGCGCGGCCAGGGCCGGCAGGTTGCGGCCGAAGATCCGGCGAACCCGTTCCTCGAGCGGCGGGTGTGATGCGAACCAGCGATGACGGGCCGCATCCTCGACCAGCCAGGCCGCCGAGAACCGGGCGGCATTCAGATGCAGCATCGACTGGTCACCCTGCGCGGACAGGTGCATCACCTTGCGCAGGGCGTTGCCGATGCCGTTGGGCAGGCGGGTGAAACGCACCGCGGTCGCGTCGGCGAGGTACTCGCGCTGGCGACTGATGCTTCCCTGCAGCCAGCGCGCGGCCAGCCAGCCTATCGCCCCGGCGGCCATGATCGCCCAGCCGACGGCCAGGCCGATGGCGGCGATTCCGCCGGCCGGTGCCCGCGCATCCCGCGCCCTGCCTTTCCAGAACGAATCCGGAGTGGTACCGACCAGTGACTTGCCGAACTGGTGGACGATCAGGATGCCGGACACGTACGCGGCCAGCCTCATGTTGAGCGCCGCGTCCCCGTGCAGCAGGTGCGCCAGCTCGTGCGCGAACACGCCCTGCAGTTCGTCGCGATTCAGGCGCAGCAATGCGCCGCGGCTGATGATCACGGCGAAGTCGCGCGGCTGGTGACCGGCCGCCATCGCGTTGATCGACGGCTCGTTGTCGAGCACGTACAGGCGCGGCAGCGGCGCGCCGGCGGCGATCGACATCTCCTCGGCGACGTTGCGCAGCCGACGTTCGCGGGAGTCGGTCGGATCACTCGGCAGCGCACGGGCATCGAGCATCCGCGCCACCGCGGCCCCACCCTCGCGCAGCCGCCGCGACTCGAGCCAGGCGCCACCGACGATCAGCAGCAGCGTCACCGTCGTGTTGGTGAAGAAGAAGAACGGCGGATAGGCGTCGATGATCTCGATCAGCGATCCGGACAGGTGGATCGTCGGCATCAGCAGGCCGACCGCCAGAGCCAGCGCGAGATTCACCGCGAGCACCGTGCCGGCGACGGCGAACAGGAAGGCGATCAGCAGGCGTTGCGAAAGGCGCCTGGCTTCGGCCTGGCGCTCGAAGAAGTTCACAGCTCGACCTTGACCGGCTCGCGCTCCTTCGCGCTGGCGGTCGCCTCGAGCAGGCGCGCCGGACGGAACTGGAACAGGCGGGCGATCACGCTGTTGGGGAACTGCTCGATGCCGATGTTGAAGCCGGTGACACTGTCGTTGAACGCCTGCCGCGCGAACGCCACCTTGTTCTCGGTGCTCGACAGCTCCTCGGACAATTGCATCAGCGTCTGGTCGGCCTTCAGTTCGGGGTAGTCCTCGACCACCACCATCAGCCGCGACAACGCATCGGCCAACTGCTGGTTGGCGCCGGACAGCGCCTCCATCACGCCGTCCTCCCCGGGATCGGACGAGGCCGCCCGTGCCGCGTGATAGGCCTGGTTGCGGGTGACCATCACCGCCTCCAGCGTCGATCGTTCGTGGGCCATGTACTTCTTGGCGACGTCGACCAACGACGGAATGAGGTCGAAACGGCGCTTGAGCTGCACGTCGATCTGGGCGAATGCATTGCCCACCTGGGCACGCAGCGCGACCAGGCGGTTGTACGCGACGATGCCCCAGACGATGGGGATCAGCATCAGCGCGAGGAAAAGCACCAGACCAACCGACATGAAGGCTCCGGGCCCGCAAAGAGGAGGACCTGGGAGGATTGTTGCCGGGGCGGCCCTCGGCGAACAACCGAAGGCGGGCCGAACGGCGGATGGCAAGGAACGCCCGGTTCGGCAGGCGGTCGTTTTCCAACACCCGGTACGACCCGCGGGCGATGCGCGTGTGAACGGTCGTCGACGGTCGACCGGCGGCGGGGGTCAGGCGAGCGCGATCGACAGGCCCTGCCCGTCGCGCTCCGGGAACACGGCCCGGTAGTGCCAGCGCTCGGCGAGCGCCGCGTCGGCCCACAGTTCGTTGAACTCGGAGCGGTAGTTGAAGAGCAGCACCGCCTGCGGACCGCCGTGTGTCACCACGCGGGCGATCGCCTCGCGATCCGGATGTTCGAACATCTTGCCGTTGCTCGACACGATCCAGTTGCGGCAACGGACCGCACGCACCAGCTCGATGCTGGTGTTGTTCCGGCTGCCGTGATGCGACAGCTTGAACGCCTCGAGCGCCAGCGGTCCGTCGGCGGCACCGGGAAGGCGCGCGAGTGACGCCGACAGCAACGGCGCGAACGCGTCCGCCGCCAGCAGCAGCCGGGCCCCGTCGTATTCGACGAGCATGGCGATGCTCGACCCGTTCGGTTTGGCGCGATCGGAGGTGAATCGCGCCTGTGCCCACTGGTCGACCGGCGGCGCGCCCAGCATCGTGCCGCGGCGACGTCCGGCCCGCTGCTTCGGCGGACGTCCCTCGCCCGGCACGATGCCTGCCGCCGCACACGCCTTGACCCACTCGCCGCGCATCGCGGCCAGTCGCCTGGCGTCCGGCGACAACAGTGTCAGCCGCAGCCCACCTTCGAGTGTCACCTCGGGCAACGGCCCGTCGTCGGCGACCATCACCGGGCCGCCGTCGAACGCGACGTTCCAGGGCAACCGCTGGCTCAGCAGGCGCGCGGTCAGGTCCTCGCCCTGCAGCGGTCCGAGCAGGGTGCTGGCGGCCTCGATCTGCCGGTGGCCGTTGAACCAGACATCACCGAACGTGAGGCCGAGCGTGGGGGCCGCATCGAGCAGGTCGATCGCGCCGCCGATGTGATCCAGATCGACATGGCTGACGACGAACAGTTCGAAGTGTCGGTCCTTCGGATCGAGCGCTTCGATCTTCGGCCGCAGCGCCTGCTCGAAGACCATCTTGGTGCCGCAGTCGATCAGCACCCGCCGGATCCCGGCGGCCGGACCGTATTCGATCCAGAGGGCGTCGCCGTATTCGGCCGGCAACACGTCGATGCGGAACATGTCGGAATTCCCGGCGGTTGATCAGGGGTTGGCGTCGCTGTCGCCGTAGGCCAGCAGGCTAAGCGCGTAGCCGTCGCCGCCGGCCAGCATCGCACGGCGCAGTCCGAGCAGCAGTTCACCGAACGTCGGCTTCTGGGCACCCGCCGCGGCGAGCGCCTGCGCGAAGCGCTCGACGAACGCGACGGTCCGCCGCGCCTCGATCTGTGTGACGGTGCCGAGTACCATGCCCGCCTGGCAGCGCTTGAACGCACTGGTGAAGTTCAGGAACTCGATCTCGGTGC
>CADEEH010000137.1 GCA_902826305.1 uncultured Burkholderiales bacterium | reverse complement strand
TTCGGCATCCTGGTCTCGACCCTGCTGACGCTGGTCGTGATCCCGGTGCTGTACTTCGTCGCCTGGCGCCGGCGCCATCCGGTGCCGGCCGCACCGATTCCGATCACTTCTCCGACCGTATCACCGTTGCCCAGGGAGGCCCCGTGACCACCGATCGTTTCATCCGCATCTTCGCCGGCTTCATGGTCCTGCTGTCGCTGGCGCTGGGCGTCGGCGCGAGCCCGCTGTTCGTCCATGCCAACTTCCTCTGGCTCACCGCGTTCGTCGGCGCCAACCTGATGCAGAGCGGCTTCACCGGCTTCTGCCCGCTGGAGATGATCCTGCGCCGGGTGTTCAAGATGCCGACCGCCGGCGAGGCCGCACGCGCCGTGCGCGGCTGACGTGGGTCGCCCTGCGTTGCTGGTCATCCTGTACCTGACGTCGTCGACCGTGCGAGGATTGCGCGCCGGCACGTTGCTGGTTCCCGAAACCATCGCCGTCGCCGCGGTCCGCGGCGACGCCTCCGCCGCGAAAGGAATCACATGAGTGAAGACCGGGAGAAGGTGGATCATCAGGTCCGCCTGAGCGACCAGCAGGCACGCGACGACATCGCCAAGCGCCTGCGCCGGGTCGAAGGACAACTGCGCGGAGTGATCCGGATGGTCGAGGAGGGCGCCGACTGCCGGGATGTCGCGCAGCAGATGAGTGCCGCCCGCAAGGCGCTCGACAGCGTGTACTCGCGGATGACGATCTGCTACCTGGAGCAGGAGCTCGCGGCGGCGGCCCGGCAGGATCCGCAGGTCGAGCGGGCGATCGGCGAGGTGGCGATCCTGCTCAGCCGGTTCTGAGTCCGGCAGCGCGGATCAGGCCGGCGTGGCGGCGTCGGGCTCGGGCGACGGCTCCGGCGGTCTGCCGCCGTGGGCCCACAGGTACAACGACGGCAGCACGAGCAGCGTCAGCAGTGTCGCCGAGATCAGCCCGCCGATGATCACGATCGCGAGCGGACGCTGGGTCTCGGCACCGATCGCATGCGACAGCGCCATCGGCAGCATGCCGAAGCTGGCCAGCAGCGCGGTCATCAGCACCGTGCGCAGCCGGTCGAGCGAGCCCTGGAACACCGCGTGGTACAGATCGTCGCCGTGTGACCGCAGATGGCCGAAGTGCGACAGCATCACGACGCCGTTGAGCACCGCCTGGCCGAACAGCGCGATGAATCCGATCGCCGCCGACACCGACAGCGGGATGCCGGCGAAGTACAGCGCCAGGATCCCGCCGACCATCGCGAACGGGATGTTGGCGATGATCAGCGCCGCGTTCTTGAACGAATTGAACGCGTTGAACAGCAGCACGAAGATGATCAGGATCGACAGCGGCACGACCCAGGACAGCCGGGCCATCGCACGCTCCTGGTTCTCGAACTCGCCGGACCAGCTGATCCGGTAGCCCTGCTGCGGGCGGATCGACGCATTGACCGCCGCCTGCATGTCCTTGACGACGCTGCCCATGTCGCGGTCGCGGATGAACACGCCGATCGACAACACGCGTCGCCCACCCTCGCGGGCGATGTTCATCGCGCCACTGTCGACGCGGAAGCTCGCGATCTCGCTCAGCGGCAGGTAGGCGCCGTTCGGCGTGGCGACGACGATCTCGCGGATCCGGGCCAGGGTCCGATCCGGCTCGCCGAGGCGGACCACGACCGCGAAGCGGCGTTCACCTTCCCAGATGAAGCTGGCGTCGCGACCGGCCAGCGCCGTCTGGATCGAATCCTGCACGTCCTCGACGCTCAGCCCGAAACGTGCGGCACGGGTGCGATCGATCTCGATCCGGTACTGCGGCAACTGGCCGTCGCGGTCGATGAACGCCCGCGAGACACCATCGATGCCACGGATCTCCTTGAGGATCGTCTGGCCGTAAGTGCGCAGCAGGCCGAGATCGTCGCCGGTGACCTTGACCACGATCTGGCCGTCGATCTGCGAGATCGACTCGAGCACGTTGTCGCGGATCGGCTGCGAGAAGGTGACGGTGATCCCGGGGATCTCCTGCAGGCTGCGTTCGATCTCGGCCAGGATCGCGATCTTGCTGTAGCCGGCGCGCCACTGCTCCTCCGGGTCCAGCACGACCAGCGCCTCGATCTGGCTGGCGATCTTGGGATCGGTGCCGTCCTCCGGTCGCCCGAGCTTGCTGATGATGCTCTCGACCTCCGGGGTCGCGCGGACGCGGTCGCGGATGCGTCGGGCCTGCAGTTGCGCCTCGCCGATCGACACGCTGGGCTCGAGCGTCACGTTGAGCCACACGCTGCCTTCGTTGAGCTCGGGCAGGAACTCCGAGCCGAGGCGTGTCGCCACCAGCATCGATGCGGCGAGCGACAGGACCGCCACCGCGAGCACGAGGCCGCGATGGGCGAGTGCCCAGCGCAGCACCGGTGTATAGATCGCCTTGGTGCGCACCACCAGCCAGGGCTCGCCGTGGCGCAGCCCGCGGCGCAACAGCCAGCGACACAGCAGCGGCACCAGCGTCAGCGACAGCACCAGCGAGGCGATGAGCGCCGAGACGACCGACCACGCCATCGGCGCGAATATCCGCCCCTCGTGTCGCTGCAACGTGAAGATCGGGATGTGCGCGGCGATGATGATCAGCATCGAGAACACCGTCGGCCGGCCGACCTCGGTGGCCGCGCCCAGGATCGCGTTGATCCGAGCCCGCGCGTCGGCGGCCGCCGGCAGCAGCGACAGGCGGTGGAAGATGTGTTCGACGACGATCACCGCCCCGTCGACGATGATGCCGAAGTCCATCGCCCCGAGCGACAGCAGGTTGGCCGGTATGCCGACGAACGACAGGCCGAGGAAGGTGCCCAGCAGCGCCAGCGGGATGATCGCCGCGACGATCGCGGCGGCACGCAGGTTCTTCAGGAACAGGTACAAGACGACACACACCAGCAGCGCGCCTTCGAGCAGATTGGTGAACACCGTGCGCAACGTCTTGCCGATCAGCCAGCTGCGGTCGTAGAACGGCAGGATCTGCACCCCCGGCGGCAGCTGGGTCGTGCTGATCTCGGCGATCTTGTCCTTGACCGCGGTCAGCACCTGCGATGCGTTCTCGCCCTTGCGCATCAGCACCATGCCGTAGACGATGTCGTCGTCCTCGTCCTGCCCGGCGACGCCCTGGCGCGGCACGCCGCCGATGCTGACCCGCGCGACGTCGCGGACCAGGATCGGCTGGCCTTCGCGTGCGGTGACCGGCACGTCCTCGAGATCGGCGGCGCTTCGCAACAGGCCGATGCCGCGGATCAGGAACTGTTGGCGACCGTGTTCGACATACCCGCCGCCGGCATTGTTGTTCGATTTGCCCAGCGCCTCGTACAACTGCTCGAGCGAGACCTTGTAGTCGCGCATCTTGAGCACGTCGGGCTGTACCTCGTAGGTCTTGATCAGGCCGCCGAAGCTGACGACGTCGGCCACCCCGGGCACGGTCTTGAGCTGACGTTCCATGACCCAGTTCTGCAGCGTGCGCAACTCGGTCGAGTCGAGATGGTCGGCCCGCACCCGGTAGCGATAGACCTCGCTGATCGCCGAGGTCAGCGCGGCCAGCTCGGGCACCACACCCGGCGGCAGGTCGGCGTTGCGCAGGCGCTCGGTCACCTGCTGGCGGGCGAAATAGTCGTTGACCTTGTCGTTGAAGGTGACGACGGTGAACGACAGTCCGAACTGGGTGTGCGAGAAGAGCCGGATCGCGTTCGGCACGCCGGCCAGCGCCACTTCCAGCGGCATCGTCACCTGGCGCTCGACTTCCTCGGCGGCGCGTCCCGGGAACAGTGTGATGATCGTCACCTGCGTGTCGGTGACGTCGGGGAACGCCTCCACCGGCAGGCTCTTGAACGCGATCAGCCCGCCGCCGATGAACACGAGAGCGCCGAGCACGACAAACAGCGGCTGGAACAGCGCCAGCGAGACGATGCGACGGATCATCGCGGGGCGTGCGCTCGCCCGAGACCGGGGCCGAGGTCCGGGGCCGTCACGGGGTGGTGTCGCGCATCGACCGGCGATCACCCTTGCGTGGGGCGGTCGCCTTCTGGTTCATGATCTGCTGCAACAGCAGTGCGCCGTCGGCGACCACCTTGTCGCCCGGGTTCAGCCCACTGGAGACCCGCATCATCCCGAGCGAGGACTCCTCGGCGCGCAGCGAACGCCGGGTGAACCTGCCGGGGCCGTCCTCGACGAACGCGAGGAACCGATCACCCTGCAGGAAGACGGCGCTCGCCGGTACCCGCAAGGTCGGTGAGGCCGGCACCTCGAGATCGGCGGTGATGAACATCTCGGCCTTCAGCCGGCGTGCGGAGTTGTCGATCGCCGCCCGCGCCTTGACGGTGCGGGTCTGCGGATCGATGAAGTCGGCGACGTATTCGACGCGGGCACTGAAGGTCTCTCCGGACAGTGCCGGCACCATCACGCGGACCGCCTCGCCGACCTGGACCTCCTGGCTCAGCACCTCGGGCACGTCGAGCGAGACCCACAACCGGGTCGGATCCGAGATCACGAACAGCGCGTCGGCACCGCCTTCGGTGCGCACTTCCTGGCCGAGCTGCAGGTGACGCTCGACCACGGTGCCGCCGAGCGGGGCGACGAGACGGAACTGCTGGTCGACCCGGTTCGAACCGCCGTACAGGCGCTCGCGCGCGACGGTGCGTTCACGCTCGGCCCGCGCCCGCGAGAACTCGGCCTCGGCGTTCTGCAGGTCCTTCGTCGGCACGACCCCCGCCTGGTGCAGTTCGCGCACCCGGGCCAGGGATCGTGAAGACAGCTGCAGGTCCGATTCGGCCTTGCGCGCCTCGGCCTGCGTGGCGCCGAAGTCGGGCGACGAGATCACCGCGAGCACGTCGCCGCGTCCGACCGTGGCGCCCGGCACCGCGCGCAGCTCCAGCACACGGCCGGCGACCGGCGAGTTGATCCGGCTCGTGCGGGTGTCGTCCCAGGCGAGACGACCGTTGATGCGGACGAAACTCGCGCGTTCGCTTTCGGCGCCGACCAGACGCAGCGTCGCCAGCTGCGGGCTGTCCGACGGGAAGGTGATCGTCTCGCCCTCGACCTGTGCGACCGCGATCGGTGTCTTCGGCGGGGCGGGCCGGCTGCCGTCGCAGGCCGCGAGGACCAGGGCCGACAACACGATCATCCCCACGGTCGATCTCATCGGGTTTCCTCGGTCGACAGCGCGAGCCGCATCGTGGCCAGGGCGCGGGCGAAGTCGCGCTGCGCGCCGACCGCGTCGGTGCGCACGGCGGCCCACTGCCGGCGTGCGTCGAACAGGTCGGTCAATGTGGCCGCACCGCGTGTGAACGCGAACTCGATTGCCTCGACCGCACGATTGGCCTGCGGCAGCGTCGTCGACAGAATGCGGCTGAGCTGATCGCGGGAGAGCGCGAGTTGCGCCCGCGCCCGGTCGATGTCGCTGCGTGCGGCCGCGCGGATCTTGCCCTCGTCCTCGCGCGCCTGTTCGAGTTCCGCGCTGGCCCGCGCGATGTCGCCGCCGAAATCGTTGTTGAGGAACAGCGGCACGGAGGCGGTCACGCCGTAGACATTGCCGCCGAAGGCGGGCACACGTTCGGTCTGGAGGCCGACCGTGACGTCCCGGGTGCGCTGCGCCTGCGCGAGCCGCACCGCCTGCTCGGCCGCACGTGCACGCTGCGCGGCCGCCAGCACGTCGGCTCGGGCCGACAAGGCCGCGGCGTCGCGGGCGGGAGTCAGGTCCGGGGCAGCGGCACTGTCGCCCGGCAGGCGATCACCGTCGACGGTGTCCGGCAGATCGTCGGCGGCCACCAGTGCGCCCGCTTCCGTTTCGAGTGCCAGCAGCGCCGCGAGCGCGAGCCGCGCCTGCAATTGTTCGGCTTCCGCGGCGCGGGCATCGCTGTCGGCGCGCGAGGCCTCGACGCGCAGCCGCGAGACGTCGACCGCGGCGAGGTCACCCGCTCGACGTCGCCGTTCGGCCGCATCGAGCAGTCGGGTGTAGCCGGCGGCGACGTCGCGGGCGATGCCGACCAGGCGTTGACGGGCGGCAAGCTCGAAATACGCACCGGCGAGCGCGGTGCGCTGCTGTCGCACCGTCTCGGCGAGGTCGAACACGGCCGCCCGCCGCGCCTGTTCGGCGAACTCGCGCCGCAGTTCGCGTTTGCCGCCGCGTTCGAACGTCTGTTCGATGCGCGCGAGGCGGTCCGATTCACGGACCCGGTACTGTCCTGCGACCGTGTTCGACACCTGGCCCGACAGCACCGGATTGGGCAACACGTCGACACGCCGGATCTCGGCGCTGGCGATCTCGACGGCGGATCGTGCGAGCCGCACCGGCCGGTTGCGTTCGACCAGCAGGCGATCCGCATCACCGAACCTCAGCGGACGGACCGCCGGATCGTCGGCAGTCGCCGACGCAGCGGGGCTCGCCTGCTGCGCAGGCGCACCAGGGCAGGCGGTCGCGATCAGGACGGTCGCCGCAATCGATGTCAGGGACTGACGCACGCGGATGTCTGGACTGGATCGTTCGAAAGTCGTCGCCTGCGCCGCGTGACGCGATGCAGCGCGAGGCCCGTTAGAATAGATCGGTCCCCCGCGTTGCGTAACGCCTGATTTGAGCATCCGATGACTGTCACCGCCACTACCGATCTATGCGATGCCAATGAACCGAAGCTGGCCGATGGTTCGTTGCGCATCCTGCCGCCCCTGTACCGCGCCTGGGGTGCCCGCGCGCATTTTGCCGGACCGGTGGCCACCGCGCGTTGTTTCGAGGACAACTCGGTCGTCCGTGCGTCGCTGGAGGAGCCGGGCCGCGGACGGGTGCTGGTCGTCGACGGCGGCGGCGGGTTGCGTTGCGGCCTGCTCGGCGGCAATCTCGCGGTGCTGGCCCAGGACAACGGCTGGGTCGGTGTGATCGTGCACGGCTGCATTCGCGACACGGTCGAGATCGACGCCTGCGCGATCGGCGTGCGCGCGCTGGCTGCACATCCGCGCAAGAGCGACAAACGCGGCGGCGGGCAGCGCGGCGTCACGCTCGAGCTGGCGGGAGTTCGCATCGCGCCGGGCCAGTGGTGCTACGCGGACGCCGATGGCATCCTGATCTCCGACACGGCACTCTGAACCCGCGAGTGCGCCGCGGGGCGCGCGCCTGGCCGCGTCGGTTGAATCGGATCAGACGAGACCGTCGAACGGCACACAGTCCACCGGATCGCCGGCGGCGATCGGTCCCTGCTCGTGATGCAGCACCACGATGCAGTTGGCCTGCGACATCGAGCGGAGCATGCCCGAGCCCTGCGGACCGGTCACCCGCACCCGGACGACACCGTCCTCGCCACGGCCCAGCACGCCGCGCTGGTACTCGGTGCGGCCGGGCCTCTTGCGCAGCGGCGCATCGACCAGTGCACGCACCGGAAACAGCGGCGTCGGCAAGGCGCCCATCAGGCGACACAACGCCGCCCGGGCGAAGAAGTAGAACGTGATCATCACCGCGACCGGATTGCCCGGGAGACCGAAGTAGATCGCATCGCCGATCCGTCCGAAGGCCAGCGGACGCCCGGGGCGCATCGCGATCGACCAGAACGCGACTTCGCCGAGCTTGTCCATCACGCTGCGTGTGAAGTCGGCCTCACCGACCGACACGCCACCGGAGGAGATGATCGCGTCGGCCATCGTCGCCGCTCGTGTCATCGCTTCCTCGAGTGCGATCGGATCGTCGCGGACGACGCCGAGGTCGATCGGCTCGACACCCAGGCGCGTCAGCATCCCGTGCAGCGCATAGCGGTTGCTGTCATAGATCTCGCCCTCGGCGAGCGCCTCGCCGACCGACCTCAACTCGTCGCCGGTGGAGAAGAACGCGACCCGCAATCGCCGTTGAACCGGAATCGCGGCGATGCCGAGCGAGGCGACCAGGCCGAGATCGGCCGGTGTCAGCACGCGCCCGGCCGCGATCGCGGTGCCGCCGACGACGAGGTCCTCGCCGCGCCGGCGCCGATGCTGGCCAGCCTGCTGCCCCGGCGGAACCACGATCGAATCGCCCTCGACGGTGACGATCTCCTGGATCACAACCGTGTCGAGTCCGGCCGGCATCACCGCACCGGTCATCACGCGTACCGCTTCGCCGGGTCGGGTGATGCCGGCGAAGGGACGTCCCGCGAACGATCGGCCGACGACCGCGAGTCGAGTCGGTGTGTCCGCGAGCAGGCTCGCCCCGTGCACCGCGTAGCCGTCCATCGCCGAGTTGTCGTGAGCCGGCACGTCGATCGGCGACAGCACGTCGCGGGCCAGCACCCGGCCCAACGCGTCGCGGATCGCGACCTGTTCGATGTCGTCGATCGGTGTCACGAAGCGCTCGATGATCGCGCTGGCCTGCGCGACCGGCACCGAGGCCGGATCGAAATCGGACAGGCATCCGACGACTTCGGCGAGCGGGCGTGACGATGCGGGACGTTCGCTCATCGGAAACGCGCGAGCTCTTCGGGGGTGTTGATGTTGACGAATGCATCGGCGTCGTCGAAGTCGACGTCGATCCGGTGTTGTGACGCCTGCCATGCCTCGACCTTGCGACCGCCCGCTTCGAGGAACGCCCGCAGTGATTCGAGCAGGTCCCGTTCGAGCAGCGCGAACACCGGGTGCCGCCGTGCGCCGGTGGTCGCGACCGCGATCCGCGCATCGCTGGCCTGCAGTGCGGCACCCAGGCGATCGACGAGGTCGGCAGGCAGGAACGGCGCATCACACGGCACGGTCACCGCGTACCGGGTCGTCGTTGCATGCAGGCCGGCGTGCAGACCGGCCAGCGGTCCCGCGAAGTCCCGTATCCGGTCGGCGAGCACCGGATGGCCGAAGCGCCGATACGTCTCGAGGTTGCGGTTCGCGTTGACGATCAGCGCGCCAACCTGCGGTTGCAGGCGTTCGATCACGTGGGCGACCATCGGGCGACCTTGCAAGGTCTGCAGGCCCTTGTCGAAGTCGGGCTCGCCATTGCCCATCCGACGGCCGAGACCGCCGGCGAGCACGATGCCGGTGACATCGTCGCGGCTGATCATCCGCCGACCCACGCCGCCACAGATCCCGGATTCACCGCGGGCACCGGCCTTCAGCCGCCGATGTAGGACATCTCGACCTTGGGAAGTCCCTGGGTGTGCTGCGAACGGAGCTCGGAGTAGCGGTCCGAACGCCGGTTCCAGATCTGGCCGACCGCTGCCGCGAGCTGGTGGTCTTCGGCGCCGCCGCGCACCAGTGCGCGCAGATCGTGACCCGCATGGGCGAACAGGCAGGTGAACAACTTGCCTTCGGTCGACAGCCGGGCGCGGGTGCAGTCACCGCAGAACGGCGTGGTCACCGACGAGATGACGCCGACCTCGCCGCTGCCGTCGCGATAACGCCACCGCTCCGCCACTTCGCCCCGATAACCCGGATCGACCGCTTCGAGACCGAACGCCTCGTCGAGTCGCCGCACCACCTCGGCCGAGGGCACGACCTCGTCGAGGCGCCATCCGTTGGAGGCACCGACGTCCATGAACTCGATGAAACGCAGCACGTGGCCCGAACCCTTGAAGTGCCGCGCCATCGCGACGATCTCGCCATCGTTGATGCCGCGCTTGACGACCATGTTGATCTTCAACGGCGCCAGGCCGGCCGCCGCAGCGGCCTCGATGCCCTCGAGCACCGAGGAAACCGGGAAGTCGACGTCGTTCATCGCGCGGAACACGTCGTCGTCGAGGGCATCGAGGCTGACGGTGACCCGCCTGAGTCCCGCCTCGACGAGGCGCTGCGCCTTGCGCGCCAGCAGCGACCCGTTGGTGGTCAGCGTCAGGTCCAGCGGCTCGCCGGCCGGGGTGCGGATCGGCGCCAGCATCGCGATCAGCCGTTCGATGTCCTTGCGCAGCAGCGGTTCACCGCCGGTCAGCCGGATCTTCTCGACCCCGTGGGCGACGAAGACACGGACCAGTCGCGTCAGTTCCTCGAAGGTCAGCAGCGACGTCTGCGGCAGGAATGCGTAGTCGCGATCGAACACCGCCTTCGGCATGCAGTAGGTGCAGCGGAAATTGCAGCGATCGGTGACCGAGATCCGCAGGTCGTGCAGCACCCGCCCGCGACGATCGAGCAGGCGGCCGGCCGGCACCGGCGCATCGACCGGGATCGTCGGCACGGCGGCGGCATAGCGGGCATCGGCGATGGGAATGAATCGATCGGTCACGAACGACGGCCTCCGACGGACACCCAGTGTAGCAATCGGGACGTGCTGGCGTGAAACCGACCCCATTTCGGAGGAAGGCCGCGAACGCCCAAGGCCGGCGGCCTTGGCGCGAGGCCGCACAGGTCGCAGGCTCCGCGGACTTCCGTCCCGCGGAGCCTGCGCCGATCAGGAACGATCGTCCGGCTGTGTCTCGATCTGCACCAGCGGCTCGGGCGGGGGGTTGTCGGCCCGTTTGCGGGTGCGCTGCGGCCGCGGCGTTGCGGGCACCACCTCGGGTTCGGCCGGCGCGGCCCCGGAGACCGTTTCCACCCACTCGAGGCCGGCACCGGCGACGATCGACTTCAGTTGCTCCGGGGGCACCGTCGGCTGCGGGACGGGGGCCGCGGGGGCCGCGGGTGACGCGGCGGCGACGGGGGGCGGCGTCCTCGGTTCGGCCATTGCCGACGGCCGCGGCGGCGTCACCACCGGCGGCTCGGCAACCGGCGGGGGCACCGCATGCACCACGTCGTCGGTTGCCGGCATCGGGGTCGGCATGGTCTTGGCCTCGCTTGTCGTCGGCGCGGGTGCGGGCGCAAGGGTGGCCGCGGCATGCGGCACAGGTTCCGACGTCGCCGGCGGTGCATCGGTCCGGACCTCGTCGACCCGCGACGGCCCGCGATCATCGCTGTCGGCGCGCTCGGGTGCGGGTGTCCGCGGCGGGCGCGGTGTCCGCGGCGGACGTGCCGCCTGCGGTCCGGGCATCACCTCGTGGGTGCTCATCGGCCCGTCCACATCCGTGGCGGCCGTCTCGGCACTGCCCGCGTCCTCGGCCCCGATCTCGCCTTCGGCTGCTGCCGAACCCCCTTCACCGCGATCGCGTCGACCACCACGGCGACGGCGGCTGCGGCCGCGCCGGGCGCCTTCGCCCTCGGTGCCCTCGGGTTGCTCGGGTGCTCCGTCGAGGCCGACGAGGGCGGGCATCGGGCCACCTTCGACAGCCTGCGATTCGGGTACGACACCAACGCCGGCCGCGAGCCCTGCGATCGCCGCATCACCGGCAGCCACGATGGCTTCGCCGCTTTCCGGCGCACCGGTGGGGCGACGACTCCTGCCGCCGGCCTCGGTCCCGTCGGCCCGCGGACCGCGGGTGGCATCCTCCGGCCGTGCGCCGCGCGGGCCGCGATCACGACGACCTTCGCGACCCTCGCGACCTTCGCGACCTTCGCGACCGTCCCTCGGGCCGCGGGGCTCTCGACCCTCGCGGCTCGCGTCGCCCCGCTCACGCGGCTCGCGCGGTTCACGCGGTTCACGCGGCTCCCGGCCTTCGCGCGGTTCGCGTGCCTCGCGAACTTCACGTCCTTCCCGTCCCTCGCGACCCTCGCGACCCTCACGTCCTTCGCGACCCTCGCGTGGTGGTCTGCCTTCGCGCGCTTCCTGGCGCTCGCGCGGCGGCCGGCCCTCGGCGCGTTCCTGCCCGTCACGGCCCCGGGCCGGACGCTGATCGCGCCCGTTGCGCCCGTCGCGGCCTCGCTCCTCGCGGCCTCGCCGAGCACCGGGTTCGGCGCGGGTCGTCGCCGGTGCCGCCTCCGCGCCGGACTCACCGGCCGGCGAGGCAACCGCCTCGTTGGCCGGCTTCTTGCGGAACCAGCCGAAGATGCGCCCGAACAGGCCCTGGTCGGTGTGGGTCGGCTTGACGATCGTCAGCTGCCGCGAGGTCGGCGACGCGGTGCCGGAAACCTGCTGCGGCACAGTCGGGGCCGTGTCCTGAACGACCGGCGGCGGGATGCTCGGCCTCGGCGTATCCGGCGTCACACCCTTGACCACCGCCTCCTGCCGGGCCTTCGCGGGCTCGTATTTCGTCTCGAGATAGGTGTTCTCCTCGGCCGGCGCCTCGGCCAGCGAGTAGCTGGTGCGGTAGTTGGCCAGCCGCTCGTCGTCGTGTTTCAGACGCTCCATCTTGTAGTGCGGGGTCTCGAGGTACTTGTTCGGGATCAGCACCACCTCGACCTTGAGCCGCGCCTCCATCTTGGCGATCTCGCTGCGCTTCTCGTTGAGCAGGTAGGTGGCGACGTCGACAGGCACCTGGGCGTGCACGGCGGCGGTGTTCTCCTTCATCGCCTCCTCCTGGATCACACGCAGCACGTGCAGCGCCGAGGACTCGATGTCGCGGATGACGCCGGTGCCGTTGCAACGCGGGCAGGTGATGTGGGTGCCTTCGTTCAAGGCCGGGCGCAGCCGCTGGCGCGACAGTTCCATCAGTCCGAACCGGCTGATCTTGCCCATCTGGACCCGGGCGCGATCGTAGTGCAGCGCATCCTTCAACCGCGTCTCGACCTCGCGCTGGTTCTTCGTGTTCTCCATGTCGATGAAGTCGATGACGATCAGCCCGCCGAGGTCGCGCAGCCGCATCTGGCGGGCGGCCTCGTCGGCGGCCTCCAGGTTGGTCCGAAGCGCGGTCTCCTCGATGTCCGAGCCGCGTGTCGCGCGCGCCGAGTTGACGTCGACCGCCACCAGCGCCTCGGTGTGGTCGATCACCACCGCGCCGCCCGAGGGCAGGGGCACGACGCGCGAGAACGCGGTCTCGATCTGGTGCTCGATCTGGAAACGCGAGAACAGCGGCACGTCGTCCCGGTATCGCTTGACCCGCACGATGTTGTCCGGCATCACGTGGGCCATGAACTGCTTGGCCTGTTCGTAGATGTCCTCGGTGTCGATCAGGATCTCGCCGATGTCCGGCGTGAAGTAGTC
>CADEEH010000136.1 GCA_902826305.1 uncultured Burkholderiales bacterium | reverse complement strand
CCCTTGTAGTCGTAGTCGGTGTAGCGGATCTCGGTCAGCGCGCGCGTGCGCGGCGCCAGGCGGTAGAAGAATCGTCCGGCGAGATTCAGCGTGGCGACGTCGAACGGCTGGGTCACCGCGCGGTTGTTCTGGTACTCCTTGTCGGTCAGGCCGAGGTCGAACTCGAGCCGGCCCTGCGCAGTGCGTGCGCCGTAGCCGGCGGTTGCGTTGACGCCATACGCGTTGTAGCGATCCGGCTCGGCGGACAGCGGCCGGTTGACCGATCCGCGCGGGTCCTGCTTGTCGAGCCAGAACGCGCTCGCCGTCAGGTCGGCTCGTGCCGTGAACTGGTTCTGCGTCGCGGCGACGACCTCGTGTTCGTTGAAGTCGTCAGCCGAACTGCCGGTGTAGCGGCCGTAGTTGCCGGCATAGGTCAGCGAATGGATGTGCCCCCTCGAGCGCATCTCGCCGGTCAATCGCGGCGTGAGCACCCAGAACGAACTGCTGATCGGGTTGTCGCGCACCCCGGTCAGGTTGTCGTTGTGGCCGAAGCCGACACCGAGGAACGGGTAGATGAACACCGGCTCGGCACGCACGAAGCCGCGTCGGGTCGGCAACGCGGCTTCCGAATTCAGGTTGGGCGTCGGCGCGGGCAGCGCGGCGTTCGGCCGCACGAGTCCCGCTCCGATCGGGGCGGTCGGCGGGGCCGATGGCTCCGAGGACGGCGGAGCGGACGTCTGCGCGGTCGCGCCGGCGGCGAGGACGAACAGGCTGGCGCCGAGGGATGCGAATCGGAGCGCCGCTCCCGGAAGAGGCGAGTGCATGAGCGACGGAATGGGAGAAGGGTTGGGCAGGAGGACAGAATATATACCTGCCGTGGTTGCGTCGATAACCTATTCGGGGATGTCGCGACGTCTTACAGGAGCAACATTCCATCCGGCTGGAAGGTTATGAATCCGGCGCCTGTGGTTTTCTGCGCCACAGCCGGGATGTGCGCTCAGCGTCGGGTCCGCACCGCGTACTCGGCGACACGCCGCCCGTAGGCGCGCGCCGTGTCCAGGTCGCCGGGACCGGGCGACTCCTCCGGTGGCACGTTGTCGGATTGAGTCATCAGCCCGGTATAGGAACCGAGCCGGTTCAGGGCGTCCGGATCCCCGGCGACGGCCGACGGCAGCATCGCGGTGCCGATCCAGATCATCCCGTGCTGCATCGCCAGCGTCACGAAGTACGCCAGGGTCCACGACTTGTCCCCGCTCATCGCCAGCGAGTTGGTGAAGCCGCCGGCGATCTTGTCCTTCCAGCGCTGCGTGAACCAGACCTTGGCGGTGGCGTCGGCGAACGTCTTGAAGGCGCCCGAAGGGCCGCCCATGTAGGTCGGCGAACCGAAGACGATCGCGTCGGCCGCATCGAGCCTGTTCCAGCCCGCATCGTCGATCGTCGCGACGTCGATCATCGAGGCCGATGCGCCAGGCACGCCGGCGGCGCCTTCGCGGACCGCGTCGGCAACCATCCGGGTGTGCCCGTATCCGGAGTGATACGCAACGACGACCTGGCTCATCGCCGGCCCGACGGGAGCGACGCCTTGATCGCAGCGGGTCGCGGTCGGCGCCCGGTCGTGCGGCAATCGGACTTGGTCATCGAACTCCTCCGGATGAAAGCGGGCGGTGCATCCTACAATCCGCGGCAAGACGTCAGTTTAGAGAATCCGGCCTGCCCACCCGGCTGGACCCCCTCGGCAGCACACCGATGAACGACGGGTCCGCCCCGAACACCGCCCCATCCGCCGCCCCGGCTCGTGCCGGCCGCTTCGCGCCGTCACCCACCGGCCCGCTGCATCTCGGCTCGCTGGTGGCGGCGCTGGCGAGCCGCCTGGACGCGCTCGCCCACGGCGGGCGCTGGCTGGTCCGGATCGAAGACCTGGATCACGAACGCTGCAGCGACGAGGCGACCGGCAGCATCCTGCACACACTCGATGCCCTCGGCTTCGCCCACGACGGGCCGGTGGTCGTGCAGAGCACACGCAACGCCGAATATCAGGCCGCCTTCGATCACCTGCTCGGCGCGGGCAGTGTCTATCCGTGCGCCTGCAGCCGGCGCGAGATCGCCGATTCGCTGGCCAACGCGGACGAGGGGGATCGAGCGGTCGCCGCGGGTGTGTATCCCGGCACCTGTCGCGCCGGCCTTGCCCCCGGCCGCGCGGCACGGGCCTGGCGGGTGCGGGTCGGCGACACGGTGATCCGCTGGCGCGATCGCTGCCGCGGCGAACGGATCGAGTCGCTGGCCGCGGAGGCCGGCGATTTCATCATCCGCCGCGCCGACGGATACTGGGCCTACCAGCTGGCGGTGGTCGTCGACGACCACCTGCAGGGGATCACCGACGTGGTCCGGGGGGACGATCTGCTCGGATCGACCGCACGCCAGATCCATCTGCTGCAATTGCTCGGCTGGCCGATTCCGCGTTACCTGCACCTGCCCGTGGTTCGAGGGCCGGACGGGCACAAGCTGTCGAAGCAGACCGGTGCGCGCGCGGTCGACGACAACGATCCGGTCGGTGAACTGAATCGTGCGCTGGTGCACCTCGGATTCGACGCCATCGTCGCCCGCGACCCGGCCGCGTGGTGGCCGCAGGCGGTCGACGCCTGGCAAGGCGAGCTGCCGGCGCTCAGGAACCCTTGCGCCCGCCGAGCAGCGCCGCCAGTGGCCGCTGCGGACGACGGATCCCGCCGCTGACGGCTGGTGCCGGTACCGGATCGGCCGGCACGACCTCGGCCGCGATCTCCGCCCGGACCGGAGCGGGTTCGTAGGGCTGGGAAAAGATCGGGTCGTGATTCGCAGCGCCGAGCAGGTTGCGCGGCGCATGCCGGTCGCGCGGAGGGCGGGTGCGGTCGGTGCCGCGCCCGGCCTCCCGGGGGCCGCGCCCGACCGATTCACGCGACGGCTCGCGTGACGGGTCGCGCGACGATTCACGCGACGGCTCACGCGCCGGGCCTCGCGCGGCGCGTTCGTCACCCTCGGCTCGCCGCGGACGCGGCGAGGGGGCGATGTCGATCGTCTCGACCGGCAGCTTGCGCCGGATCAGCTTCTCGATGTCGGCGAGGAATCGTTCGTCGCCGCCGACCATCAGCGACAGCGCGATGCCGCTGGCGCCGGCGCGGCCGGTGCGGCCGATCCGATGGATGTAGTCCTCGGGTGAATACGGCAGGTCGTAGTTGATGACCGCGGGCAGTTCGGCGATGTCGAGTCCTCGAGCGGCCACGTCGGTGGCCACCAGCACCGTGATCTCACCCTTCTTGAACGCATCGAGTGTCGCCAGCCGTTCGGTCTGCGACTTGTCGCCGTGGATCGCGTTGGCGTTCAGTCCGTCCTTCTCGAGCTGGCGCGCGAGCCGCCCGGCGCCGATCTTGGTGTTGGTGAAGACGATCACCTGGCTGATGTCGCGTTCACGCACCAGCCGTGCGACCGCGGCGCGTTTGCCCTCCGCGTCCTGAACCCGGTAGACGATCTGCTCGACGTTCTCCGCGGCGGCGTTGCGCGCGGCCACCTCGATCGTCTGCGGATCGGACAGGAAGGTCTGGGCGAGCTTGCGGATCTCGTTGGAGAACGTCGCCGAGAACATCAGGCTCTGCCGCGTCGCGGGCAACGTGCGCACGATGCGCTGGATGTCCGGCAGGAAACCCATGTCGAGCATCCGGTCCGCCTCGTCGAGGACCAGCACCTCGACCTGCGACAGGCTCACGTTCTTCTGCTGCATGTGATCGAGCAGCCGGCCCGGCGTCGCGATCAGCACTTCGCAGCCGCTGCGCAGCGCGGCGACCTGCGGATTCATGTCGACGCCGCCGAACACCGCCGTACAGCGCAGGCCGGTGTATTTCGCGTAGTCGCGCATGTTGACGAAGATCTGGTCGGCCAGCTCACGCGTCGGCGCCAGGATCAGCGAACGCACCGGATGGCGCGCCGGGGATGCGCTGGTATTGGCGTGTGGCATCAGGCGCTGCAGGATCGGCAGTCCGAAGCCGGCGGTCTTGCCGGTGCCGGTCTGTGCGGCACCCATGACGTCGGTACCTTGGAGGACGACCGGGATGGCCTGGGCCTGGATCGGCGTGGGCGTCTTGAAGCCCAGATCGGCGATGGCCCGCTGGATCGGCTCGGCCAGGCCGAATTCGGAGAATGATGTGATCAAGTGGTATGTGCTCGGTTCGTTCCCGTGGCGGTTACAGGTGCATGGGCTGCGCGAACGGACACGGACCTTGCGCGCAGGGTGCCGCGCTTCGACGGCGGCCGGACACCAGTCCGCCATTGTCCTTCAATCGGTCGCAGCGCAGCAGGAAAATCCGGGGCCCGGAACCCGGCCTCGGCCGACCGGCGTCGCCGGTATCCCGGATGGCCGTCGGACCTGTCATTATATCCAGTTGCCGCTGGCACGAAAGCAACATCCGCCGTGATCCCCGCCGTGTCCCCCGCCGTGTCCCCCGCCGTGATCCCCGCCGTGTCCTCCTCAGAGCCGCTGTTTGCGCCGAA
Organism: uncultured Burkholderiales bacterium; assembly: GCA_902826305.1. Taxonomy (GTDB): domain Bacteria; phylum Pseudomonadota; class Gammaproteobacteria; order Burkholderiales; family Burkholderiaceae_E; genus CADEEH01. Next base: position 8,484 of record CADEEH010000136.1, on the reverse strand, counting down.
GATCGCCTTCGTCGACGTCGAGACGACCGGTGTGTCGCCGGAATCCGCGCGGGTGACCGAGGTCGGCGTCGTCCTGGTCAGCACCGGGGCGGCCGGGGGCATCGAGGTCGACGAGTGGTCCTCGCTGGTCGACCCGGGCGTGCCGATCCCGCCCGAGATCCGTTTCCTGACCGGCATCACCAACGAGATGGTCGCCGGCGCGCCGCGTTTCGAGTCGCTGGCGCCGGCGCTGGCCGAGCGCCTGCGCGATGCGGTGTTCGTCGCCCATCACGCCCGTTTCGACTACGGCTTCATCAAGCGTGAACTCGCGCGCGCCGGGCTGCGTTTCGGCGCGCGCACGTTGTGCACGGTGCGCCTGTCGCGGCTGCTGTTCCCCGACCGTGGTCCGCATTCGCTTGATGCGCTGATCCTGCGCCATGGCCTGCCGGTGACCGAACGTCACCGCGCGCTCGGTGATGCACGGGTGTTGTGGGCGTTCGTGCAGGCGCTGTATCGCCGGTTCCCGGCGCAGGCGATCGCCGGTGCGGTCAAGGGTCTGCTGCGCCACCCGGCGCTGCCCGCGCACCTGCCCCCGGGTGCACTCGAGGAGGTGCCCCGTGCACCCGGCGTCTATGCGTTCCACGGCCTGAACACCCATCCGCTGTACATCGGCAAGAGCCGCGAGTTGCGCACCCGCGTGGCCTCGCACTTCAACGGCGACCACACGTCCGAACGCGGCGTGCGGCTGGCCAGCGAGACACGACGCATCGAATGGCAGGAAACCGCGGGTGACCTGAGCGCCCGGCTGCTCGAGATCGAGTGGATCAAGACCAGGCTGCCGGCACACAACGTCGCATTGCGCAGGAAGTCGTCGGCGATCTTCGTGCGCCTCGAACCGGGTTGTGTGGTGCCCGCGTATCCGAAGGCCGAGGCGTTCGCGATCGGACTGTACGGTCCGTTCACCTCGCGCGCCGCCGCACGCCGGATGCTGGTCGAACTCGGTCGTGCCCACGGCCTGTGCCTGAAGTGCCTGCGGCTCGAACGCGGCGAGCCGCAGCGGCCGTGCTTCAACCGGCAGATCGCCCGCTGCCGGGGTGCCTGCATCGGCGAGGAAAGCGAGTCCGCGCTCGCCGCTCGCCTGGCCGAGGCCCTGGTCCCGTGGCGGGTCCCCGCATGGCCATATCCGGGGGCGATCGCACTGGTCGATTGCGACGACACCCGTTTCATCCGCACCTGGCAGGTGTTCGATGGCTGGTGTCATCTGGGCACCTGCGCGAGCGAGGACGCGGCACGGATGATGGCCGCGACCGCGCCGCGCCGGTTCGATGCCGATGTCTATTCGCTGCTGCGCCCGTTGCTCGCGCCGCGAGCCGAGCGATCCTGCGACACGACACCGGTCGTGTTGCATCCGATCGACGGCGGCGCGGGTGAGGTCGGCGACGAACCGCACCTGCGGCTCGCGCTGCTCTAACCCTCGACCCAGCCCGCCGATCCGATCGCGGCGATCAGTTCGTCGAGTCTCGACGCCGGCAGGTGGTCGATGCCGGCGGCCGATTCGCGACCGGCGCCGCCGAACCGCTGCGCGAGGGTGTCGGCGCCCTGCGGGGAGGCCAGTGGTGCACGAAGGCTCACCGAATAGCCGCCACCGGCACGCTCCTTGAGGACCGCGTGAGCACGCTGCGGGTCGGCGAACACGAGGCGGTTCGCGAACGGCCCGAGCACCCGGCGGCTCCAGCCCGCGTCGGGGAAACGATAGACGGCGCAGTGCGGATCGACATGCAACGGCTCGACATCCCGGGCCAGCGCGAAATCGTCGGCCCGTCGCCGGCGCAGGTCGGCGAAGACCGGTTCGCCCCGTGTGAACGCCAGCGGGTCGTCGTAACGCGCCAGCCGGCGATACAGGTCGGCCGGATGGATCGCGACATCGTCGATCGAGTCGCCATAGGCGTTGTAGTTCAGGCACTCGCCGAGTTCACACAACGCCTCGCGTTCGGCGGGCGCCAAGCCGAGCCCGTCGGCCAGCGAAAGCGCCGTCGCGGCGAGATTGTCGCCGAACGCGCCGGTGATCGCCCACCAGCGGTGGACGCCGCCGACGAGCCGGTCGGCGATCACGCTGGTGCACACCGACGGCGTGGTGTCGATGTGGGTCGTCAGGTGGGTGTGCCCGGGCACCACCCCCGGCATGTGATGATCGATGTAGACGACACGGATGCCCTGCGCGAGCAGGCGATCGACCCCGGCGCGATTGCGCGCGAACGACAGGTCGAGCACGGTGACGACGATGTCATCGGACGCGGCACCCGCGCTCGGCACCTCCGGGCGCACGCGGTCGAGCAGCGCGATGTCGTGCTTGAGCCCGGTGACCAGATCGGAGTCCACCGGATCGGCGAGCCGCAACTGGCGCAGCGCACACAGGCCGTCGGCGTCGCCGTTGAAGACATCGATGTGACGGACCAGGCTCAGCTCCCGAGGGGCGGAGGGGATCGACGGGTGGGCCGTGTTGGACTTGAACCAACGACCAAAGGATTCCGGTTCGTGCGGGTTTCCCCGCTCCCTGGACTATCTCATCACCCGCGCCACGACATCGCTGTCGCTCGTGAGGGTGCCGGGCGCTCGCGGGATGCTTATCGGATCGGCTCCTCGCATCCTAGTCTCTGCACCTTCTCACCTACCGATCGCAACGATCCGCCTTCGGTGAGCTCGGCTCAGGGTTGCCGGGTCGGCGCCGCGAAGGCCGGCGTGCAACTGACGGTTTCCCTGAATTCACCCGGTTTTCCACTGGCGATCTCGCGCCAGGGTCACCGCCCTGATGAGTCCTCTGCTCTGACCAGCTGAGCTAACGGCCCGCCCGCGCAGTATATGCCGGCCCGGGACCGGCGGCGCGGCCGCATCGATCGGTGTTCAGAGGCCGAGGATCTTCTGGATGATCGACTTGGCGATGAACCCGATCATCCCGAAAGAGAGCACGAAGAACAGGATGAACGTGCCGAGCCGTCCGGCCTTGGACTCGCGCGCGAGGTTCCAGATGATGAACAGCATGTAGAGGATGAAGCCGCCGACGCCGAAGGTGACGGCGAAGTCGGCGAACTGTTCCTCGGTGAAGCCGAACATGGCGGTGATCTGCGGGGTGATGTCGCGGGACCGGTTCGTGGAACCGGTCAGCGCCTCGGCGGCAGCGACGAAGGATCGACCAGGTCGCGATACGCATGCCAGGTCGCATGCCCGAGCACCGGGATGATCACCGCGATGCCGATCACGGTGGCCAGCGCGAGCAGCACTGCCAGCATGATCAGCGTCGCCCACAGCGCCATCGCCAGCGGATTGTTGCCGACCGCCGCGACACTGGTCAGGATCGCGGGTCGCAGCCCGATCTCGCGATCGACGATCAGCGGCAGCGACACCGCGGCCGCCGCGAACACGATCGAGGCCAGCAGACCGCCGCTGGCGAGCCAGACGACGAACAGCGGTGTGCCGGAGTCGCTCAGCCAGTGACGCAGGAATCCTTCGATACCGGTGACCGGCGCGCGCGCGATGGTCGCGATCAGCAGCGCCGAGTAGCCGACCCACGCGGTACCGACCACCGCGAGCAGCAGGCCGAAACCGAACACCGTGCGCCCGCCGCGCCGCCAGGCGGCCAGCGAGGCGCCCAGGCTCGCGGTCTGGCCGGCCGCGAGACGACGACTCGACTCGTACACGCCGAGTGTGAGGATCGGCGCGACCAACAGGAACCCCGACAGCGCGCCGGCGAGCAGGAAAGGCCGGCGCCAGCCGATGGCGACGATCGCGATGCCGGCGGCCATCAGCACGAGTCCGTGCACGACACTCGACGCCCATGCATTGGAAAAATCGCCGACACCGCGGTTGATCCACCGGATCGGATCGGACACACCGATCGTGCGGACCGGGGCAGGCATCATCACGGCACTCGACGGCATCGCCGCATTGTAGCCAGCCGCACCCGTCGACATGCCCGCGATGACCCGATCGCGACCGCCGACGGCGCGGCATCCCGCGTCGAAAGCTGCAACAATACGGGCCGACCGGAACGGCGACTAGCGAGGGGATCACGATGCGGTGGGAAGGTGAACGCGAAAGCGGCAACGTCGAGGACCGGCGCGGGTCGGGTTCTGGCGGCGGCGGCGGATTCGGACTGCCGATTCCGGGTGGTGGTGGCGGCATCGGCATCGGCACGATCGTCATCGCGCTGATCATCAGCTGGCTGCTCGGCATCAACCCGCTGACATTGCTCGGCATGTTCGGCGGCGGCGACATCGGACCACAGGCGCAGGTCAGCCCACCCGAACCGCAACGCCAGCCGTCGGCGCAGCCCGGCCCCAATCGCTCCGCCGTCAACGACGACATGGGGCGTTTCGTCGCGGTGGTGCTGGCGAGCACCGAGGACACGTGGAAACAGGTGTTCGCACGCGCCGGCGCGCAGTACCAGGCGCCCAAGCTGGTGCTGTATTCGGGACGCACACGCACCGCCTGCGGTCTGGGCGAGGCGGCCGCGGGACCGTTCTACTGTCCGGCCGACGCGAAGGTCTACGTCGACCTCCGTTTCTATCAGCTGATGCGCGACAAACTCGGTGCGCCGGGCGACTTCGCCCAGGCGTATGTGCTGGCCCACGAGGTCGGCCATCACATCCAGAACCTGGTCGGCACGATGGACAAGATGCAGCAGGCGCGGCAGCGGATGTCCGAGCAGCAGTACAACGCGCTGTCGATCCGCCTCGAGCTGCAGGCCGACTGCTACGCCGGCATCTGGGCGGCGCACTCGCAGCAGGCCAAGGGCTGGCTCGAGCGCGGCGACATCGAGGAGGCGATCAACGCCGCCGCGGCCGTCGGCGACGATCAGATCCAGAGGAAGACCCAGGGTGTCGTCGTGCCCGAGAGTTTCACCCACGGCTCCTCGGAACAACGCGTGCGCTGGTTCAACACCGGCCTGAAGTCGGGCCGGATCGACCAGTGCGACACGTTCCAGGCACGCACGTTGTGATCGTTGTCCGCGTCGGCGCCTGACGCGCCGGTCGCGGGATCAGAACGTGGACCAGTCGCCCCCCGGCTCGGCGGTCGAGGCGGCTTTGTCCTCGACCCGTGCGGGTGTCGGCGCGGCATCGGACTTCGCCGCACGTGCCGGCCGCGCCGGGGTCGTCGCTGGCCTGGTCCGGATCGCCGCGGCCGGTCGCGCGACCGGTGCGGCGACATGGCCCGCGATCCGGAACGTGCCGACCGCCTCGACCATCTGGTTGGCCTGCTGGCGCAGCCCTTCGGCGGCGGCGGCGCTTTCCTCGACCAGCGCGGCGTTCTGCTGCGTCACCTGATCCATCTGGGTCACCGCATCACCGACCTGGCCGACGCTGCGGCTCTGCTCGCCGCTGGCGGCACTGATCTCGCCGACGATGTCGGTCACGCGCCGGATCGAATCGACCAGTTCCTGCATGCTCTTGCCGGCCTGGTCGACCAGTGTGCTGCCCTGGTCGACCTGCTGGACACTGCCGGTGATCAGCGACTTGATCTCGCGCGCGGCATCAGCGGAGCGCTGCGCCAGGCTGCGGACTTCGCCGGCGACCACCGCGAAGCCGCGACCCTGCTCGCCCGCACGCGCCGCCTCGACCGCCGCGTTCAGCGCGAGGATGTTGGTCTGGAACGCGATGCCGTCGATCACGCCGATGATGTCGGCGATCTTGCGACTGGTCTCGTGGATGCCCTTCATCGTATCGACGACGCGGCCGACGACCTCGCCGCCGCGTGTGGCCGCCTCGGATGCGGAGCGTGCGAGCTGATCGGCCTGCTGCGCATTGTCGGCGTTGTGGCGCACGGTCTGGCCGAGTTCGGTCATCGTCGCCGCCGTCTGCTGCAAGGCGCTCGCCTGCTCCTCGGTGCGCTGGCTCAGATCCTGGTTGCCCTGAGCGATCTGCGCACTCGCGGTGGCCACCCCTTCGGCGCTGGTGCGAACCGAACCCACCGTCGTCGCGAGGGCATCCTGCATCCTCGCCAGCGCGCGCAGCAGCTCCCCGGTCTCGTCCTTCTGGCCGGACTCGATCCGCTGCGTCAGGTCACCTTCGGCGACCCGGTTGGCGGCCAGGACCGCGCCCGCGAGTGGGCTCGTGATGCTGCGCGAGATCAGCCAGGCAGCCGCCGAGCCGAGCATCAGTCCGATCAGGCAGCCGATCGCGAGCAGCATCGTCGACAACCGCTCGGACGCCACCGCCGCGGCGCTGGCGTGTTCGCTGAGTTGCGTGTTGTAGTCGAACCAGGTCTTCCCGTCCGCCTCGACTTTGGCGAAGGCTTTCTGTGAATCGCCGAGCACCATCTCCGCCGCGCGGGCCTGCATCACCGGATCGGTCGCTCCCGCGGCCGAGACCACCCGCAGCGGCTCCCAGGTCGCCCGATGTGCTGCCACGGCAGCCTTGATCGCGGCCGTGTTCCGGCGATCCGTCTCGTCGACCGTCAGCGACTTCTCGTAGTGTTCGATGCCGGCGTCGATCGCCTTGTCGAAGGCCGTGATCTCGGCCTCGGTCTTCGCGATGAACTCGGCGCTGGTCGAGACGACGTGACGGAACTCGGCCCGCCGGCGTTGCGACAGCGTGGTCATCACCTCGTAGACGGCCTCGTAACTCGGCACGACACTGGTCGCGAAGAACGTGGTGTGGCCGGCGAGTGTGCGCAGCTGGACCACCGCTGTTGCTGCCATCACCACCATCAGCGCCAGCAGCAGGCCGAAGGCCAGTGCCAGGCGCGGGCCGATCTTGATCTGGGTCAACAATTGGGTTCCTCGCGTCGGGCAATGGACCAGGACTGGTCGATTGTGCGGAGAGGCCGGCGCCGGCGATCGGCCGAAAAGGGGCTGCTTGCGGGGTGAATTCCGGGGTGAAGTCAGCGATCGAGCGCGATGGCGTCGTCGGTCAGAACCACCAGTTGGCGTGATGGCGTCGATGGCCGCGAGGCACCGCGGCGGCCGCCGGCGACGCAGTGGCTGCGCTGCCGGCCGCCGGGGCAGCCATCACTGGCGCCTGCGCCGGGAGCGACGCGACCGATGGTGTCTGGGCTGCGCGCGTGACCCGCGGCGCGCCGCGGACGAATACCGGGATCGCGTCGCGACTGTTGACCTTCAGGACCGCTCCGGCGTCGACCTCGACCGTGCCGGTGTTGTTGCCCACCGCGACCCGGCCGCGGATCACCGCGACCTGCAGCCCGGGCTCCTCGCCCGGCCGGCAGCCGCTGTCGGTGCACGCGCCCTGCACCAGTTCGTATTCGGTGCCGCGGATCCCGACGGTGGCCGTCGGTGTGCTCATCCGGTAGTCGTCCGGCTGCCGCTTGCCGATCGCTCCGCTCACCGTGCGCAGCGCCCCGCGTGCGAGCGACAGCAGGCTCTTCTGTTCCTGGTGGTCGTAGCGGAATCGGTCGACCGAGAAGTGGCTGCCCGGCTGCAGGCTGACGACCGCGCCGTCGGCGAAACGCATCTGCACCCGACCGTCGCGACCGGTGAGCACCCGATCCCCTTCGCGGACCGCGTCACCGCGCTTGAGCGGCGTGATGCTGCGCCCGGAGCGCAGCATCGACGTGTCGCCGGATGCGGCGATGACCACCGCAGCATCCGGCACCACCGCCCGCGCCGGGTTCATCCCCCCGAACGCGGCCAGGAGCATCATCAGGAGCAGGAACAGGCGCTTTTGCAGCGCAAAGCCGATCGAAGCCACGTCGCAACCCGGGCACCCGGTCGGCGCGACGCGCCGGGCGGCCGCGGTGCCATCCTGCCCTGATCGGCCACGTCGGGCACGGGCTTGAGGCCGGCGATACCGGCGGTCGACGACACCCGCCGGACGGCAACGCCGGGCGCCGGAGCCGACAACCTACCGCGGTCGACCGATCCCGGCGCGCGCGGGGTCAGCGCCCCGGCAGCGGACCGGGGCGGCCTGCCGGATCACTGACCTTCGAGGAAACTCTTCAGCTTGTCGGCGCGGCTCGGATGGCGCAGCTTGCGCAGCGCCTTGGCCTCGATCTGCCGGATCCGCTCGCGGGTGACGTCGAACTGCTTGCCGACCTCCTCCAGCGTGTGGTCGGTGGACATCTCGATGCCGAAGCGCATGCGCAGCACCTTGGCCTCGCGCGGGGTCAGCGAATCGAGCACCTCCTTGACCACGTCGCGCATCGAGCCGTGCAGCGCCGCGTCCGCCGGCGCCAGTGTCGCCGTGTCCTCGATGAAATCGCCCAGGTGCGAGTCGTCGTCGTCGCCGATCGGCGTCTCCATCGAGATCGGTTCCTTGGCGATCTTCAGGATCTTGCGGATCTTGTCCTCGGGCATCTCCATCTTGTCGGCGAGTGTCTGCGGATCCGGCTCGGTGCCGGTCTCCTGCAGGATCTGCCGCGAGATCCGGTTCATCTTGTTGATCGTCTCGATCATGTGCACCGGGATGCGGATCGTGCGTGCCTGGTCGGCGATCGAGCGCGTGATCGCCTGCCGGATCCACCAGGTGGCGTAGGTCGAGAACTTGTAGCCGCGCC
>CADEEH010000135.1 GCA_902826305.1 uncultured Burkholderiales bacterium | reverse complement strand
ACGCGATCGCCCCGTAATCGATCCGCTGCAAGTCGGTCTGGCACGAAGGCCCGCGCAAGCGGGCCTTCTGCTTTGGACTGCCCGCGAAAGCGGGCCTTCTGCTTTTGGATCGCCCGCGCAAGCGGGCCTTCCGCGGCCATCCGAGTGGTCACCGCGCTGGTGTGCAAGCCAGACAATGCGGTCGCGATGTGACTCGTTGCGTCGCTCCGTCATGCCGCAAAACGGCACCTGCCCGGTCTTTCGAACAAGCCTGCTGCGAGCGGCGTGTTCCTCCGATCGGACTTCGTGATCGATGTCTCCCCTCGGCAGCGACGGATCACACAGGAGGGCCGTTCGTCGGACTGGGTGCGCCGTCCGGGCCGACCGGCACAGACCTCGCATGGACAGGCGGGTCGGAGTGCCCCTCTCGGACACGGTTTTCTAACTCGGAGATCTTGGAAATGCTGAAGAAAGTCCAAAAAGGTTTCACGCTGATCGAACTGATGATCGTCGTGGCCATCGTCGGTATCCTGGCTGCCGTGGCGATCCCGGCGTATCAGGACTACCTGAACCGCTCGAAAGTGTCGGAAGTCGCCGCGGTTGTCGGCGCGTGCAAGACCGGTGTGCAGGAATTCGCCGCTGCGCGTAACGCGCTGCCGTCGTCGGCCAACGCCGCCGGCTGCTCGACCAACGCGACCAAGTACGTGGCCTCGCTGGCCGTCAACGCCGGTGGCATCATCCAGGCGACGATCCGCCAGGTCGAAGCGACCGTCGACACCAAGCTGCTGTCGATGACCCCGCTGGGCGCGATCACCGTCGGTGGCACGGGCACCGCCGCCACCGCCGGCCAGACGATCGTCGGCTGGCACTGCGGTACGGACGCTGCCACGACCTCGTGGAAGTACTTCCCGGCCAACTGCCGCAACGCGATCGCCCCGTAATCGATCCGCTGCAAGTCGGTCTGGCACGAAGGCCCGCGAAAGCGGGCCTTCTGCTTTGGATTGCCCGCGCAAGCGGGCATGGAGGCCCCGGCACCGTTCGTCCCCCGCCTGCCGCCGTTCGTCGGCCCCGGCACGGCTCGTGCTCCTGAACCTGACAAACCGGCACCACCAGGGTCCGCAAGACACACCCGACGAGCACAGGACACATGACCAAGACATCCTCCCGACGCGCCGATCGCCGCATCCAGGCAGGTTTCACCCTGATCGAACTGACACTGGTGGTCGCGATCATGGGCATCCTGGCCGCGGTGTCGATCCCCTGGCTGCAACAGCAGTTGAACCGGTCCAAGGTCAGCGAGTCGATGATGGCCGCCGGAGCCTGCAAGACCAGCATCACCGAGTACAACCAGATCCATCGCCGGATGCCCAGTTCCGCCGCGACCGCCGGCTGTTCGATGGCCCAGTCGCGATACATCGATTCGTTGTCGGTGTCGTCGGGTGCGGTGACGGTCCGGCTGCGCAACGTCGACGCGCAGATCGACGGCTATTCGATCCGCCTGACGCCGGCGGCCGATGCCAATGCGACGCTGACGGCCGGTGACGGTGTGTTCATCTCGGCCTGGCACTGCGGCACCGACGCACCGGCGACCGCGTACATCTACGTCCCGGTCAATTGCCGCCAGCCCTATCTCTGACGCCTGCGGGGCCCGTTCGCCCCGCTTCCCTTCACCCGCTCCCTGTCCGCTTCCGCGACCCGACATGAGTACCCACGAGCAGGTCATCACCTCGGCTTCCCTTCCATCCCGCGATCTGCTTCGCCGCCGGCTCCGGGCGGCGGCGATCCATCTCGCCATCTCGGCCACGGTCGCTGCATTGGTCGCGACCGCGATGGTGTCGTTCTGGTATCCGGGGCTGTACCTGAAGGCGATGGGCGGCTTGCAGCTGTTCGTGCTGATCGCCGCCGTCGACGTCGTGCTCGGGCCGCTGGTCACGCTGGTGATCTTCGATGCCCGCAAGCCGCGCCGGACGTTGCTCACCGACTGCGCGCTGGTGGGCGCGATGCAGTTCGCCGCGCTGGTGTTCGGTGTCAGCGTGATGTTCAGTGCGCGACCGGTCCACGCGGTCTTCGTCAAGCTCCAGTTCAATCTCGTCGGCGCGAACCAGATCGCCGAGCAGGAGCTCGCGCAGGTGAAGGATCCCCGTTTCAGGACGTTGCCGATCCTGGGGCCGACGGTTGTCGGCAGCCGGCTGCCGACCGATGCCGCCGAACAGGAACGTGTGCTGATCTCCGCGATCGGCGGACTCGACAGCGAAGGATTCCCGCAGTACTACGTCCCGTTCGACACCGTCTCCGATCAGGTGGTCCGTGCGGCCCGTCCGGTGTCGGATCTGCGCGCGATCGATCCCGCCAACTCGGCAGTGTTGCAGGCCGCATTGAACGAACTCGGCCGGAACGAGGCGCGGGTCGGTTTTGTTCCCGTCAAGGGGCCGATCGCCGATCTGACGGCGCTGGTCGACCGCGACACCGGCGCGCTGCTGCGCTTCATCGACACCAGGCCCTGGTAAACGACCCGTGCAACGTCCTCTGCCCTCCTCGTCGGCCGCGCTGCATGCGGTGTTCTTCGTCTCGGGTTGCTGCGGCCTGATCTATGAATCGATCTGGACCCACTACCTGAAGCTGTTCCTCGGCCACGCGGCCTTCGCGCAGACCGTGGTGCTGACGGTGTTCATCGGCGGCATGGCCCTGGGCGCGTGGCTGGCGGGGCGCTGGTCGCGCCGGCTTCGTTCGCCGCTGATGGCCTATGCGGCGGCCGAGATCGCGATCGGTTTCGCCGCGCTCGGCTTTCACCGGATGTTCGAGTCGATCACCGGCATGGCGTACACGACGCTGCTTCCGCAGTGGTGCGGTGCCGGCGAGGGGTGCACTGCCCACTGGCTGATCGGCGCGGCGATGATCCTGCCGCAGTCGATCCTGCTCGGTACCACGTTCCCGCTGATGGTCGCGGGCATCCTGCGCCGCCAACCGGCGCTCGCCGGGCGGCGGATCTCGATCCTGTATTGCCTGAACAGTCTCGGCGCGGTCCTTGGCGTATTGGCCGCGTCGTTCCTGCTCGTACCCGAGTTCGGATTGCCGGGGACGTTGCTGGTCGCGGGACTGTGCAACGTGGCGGTCGCCATCGCCGCCTGGCTGATCGCCAGCCGCGGCGATGACGAACCGGCTCCGGCCGTGGGCATGATGGCGGGCGACCCGGCGCTGCCGGCGGAAGCGCGCTGGCTGCTGCTGCTGTCGGCGGTCACCGGCGCGACGTCGTTCGCCTACGAGATCGTCTGGATCCGGATGCTGAGTCTGGTGCTCGGCAGCTCGACGCACGCGTTCGAGATCATGCTGGCGAGTTTCATCTTCGGCCTCGCGGCAGGCAGCTGGCTGGTGTCGCGCCGCATCGAGCGCTGGCGCCACCTGGTCGGGATGCTGGCCGGCATCCAGGTGGCGATGGGTGTGTTCGCGGTGCTCACGCTGGGCCTGTACAACTCGTTGTTCGGCGCGATGCACTGGGTGATGCAGGTGCTGTCACCGACGGAGGAGGGTTACCGGATCTACCACCTGGCCAGCACGCTGTTCGCGATGTCGATCATGGTGCCGGCCACGCTGTGCGCCGGGATGACGCTGCCGATCGTCAGCTATCGACTGCTGCAGCTGCGCGTGGGCGAGCGAAGTCTCGGCCAGGTGTATGCGCTGAACACCATCGGGGCGATCGCCGGCGTCGCGCTGACGCTTCACTTCGCGCTGCCGATGCTCGGTCTGCAGGGTTCACTGGTCCTCGCCGCGGCGGGCGACATGGTCGCCGGCGTGCTGCTGTTCGCGTGGCTCGCGCGGACCCAGGCCGGGTGGAGTCCGGTCGCGGCACCGCGCGCGCGGATCCCGGCAGCCACGGCTGGTGCGCTCGTCTCGGTGGTGGCGGTCGCGTGGGCGCTGCTGGCGGTCGACTTCGATGTGCGCAAGACCGCTTCGGGCGTCTTTCGCCACAGTCGCGCCTCGATTCCGGCGTCGAGCGACGTGGTCTTCGAACACGACGGAAAAGCGGCGACGGTCTACCTGGTCCGTCATGCCGACGGGCAGCTCGCGCTCAGCACCAACGGCAAGGTCGACGGCATGGTGCAGATGGATGCACGCGGCCGGCCGACGCAGGACGAGGCCACGATGACGCTGCTGGGTGCACTGCCGCTCGCGGTCCACCCGCAGGCAAGAACCGCCGCGGTGATCGGTTTCGGCACGGGCATGACCTCGGCGACGATGCTCGCCGACGACCGGCTCGAGCGCCTCGACACGATCGAGATCGAGGCCGGCATGGTGCGCGCGGCCCGGCACTTCGGCGAGCACAGCGACGCGGCGTTCTCCGATCGCCGCAGCCGGATCCTGATCGACGATGCGAAGTCGTATTTCGCGCGTGCCGGGCAACGCTATGACCTGATCGTCTCGGAGCCCTCCAATCCGTGGGTCAGCGGCGTGGCGAGCCTGTTCACCCGGGAATTCTACGAACGGGTCGCGGCGACCCTGAATCCGGATGGCGTGTTCGTGCAGTGGCTGCAGATCTACGAGAGCCATCCGGTGCTCGTGCACGCGATCCTGAAGGCGCTGCGCACGCAGTTCCCGGCGTTCGACGTCTATGCGTCGACCTATGGTGATCTGATCGTCGTCGCGACCCGGGACGGGCGGCCTCGAGGCGTCGACGCATCGATCTTCGCCGCACCCGCGATGCGCTCACGGCTGCAGCGTGTCGGCGTCGCCGATGTCGAAGACCTGCGCCTTCGTCGCCTCGCCAGCGAATCGTCGCTGATGGCGCTGCTGTCGCGTCATCCGGCCGCGATCTCGTCCGACTACTTCCCGGTGGTCGATGACCTCGCGCCCAAGTACCGCTTCATGCGCCAGTCGGCACTCGACCTGTTCACGTTGCGCGATGCGTCGGTGCCGGTGGCCGAGGTGATCGATCGCTGGTCGCCTGGCTCGGCCGGATTCGCCACCCGGGACGGATCCTCGGGCCTGCCGGCCGAACGTTCGGCGCTTCGCACGGCACGCATCGTGCGTTTCGTGACGGATGGGGAAGCGGCCGGCAGCGAACTGCTCGGCGACGGCGCTCTGGCACCGATGGCGGCCGAGTTGCGTGCAGCGCTGGTCACCTGCAGAGCCTCCGACTGGCAGGTGCCGGTGGTCGAGGCCGCGGCGTCGGTGGCGGCGCAGGTCAACCCGTGGCTCGCACCGGCGCAGGCCGACCGCTTCTGGCGTGTGCTCACCGAGTCCTCGTGTGCGCGGCGGCTGCCCGCCGGCGAGCGGCGATGGATCGACCTGTACGCCGCGATCGGCCGGCGCGACTGGCCGGCGGTCGCGGTGCTGTCGGAGACGCTGCTCGGCGAGGTGATCACGACCGGTCCGTTGCCGATCGAACAGGCGGTGCTCGGCGGCACGGTCGCCCGGCTGGCGAGCGGCGACGCCGAGCAGGCGATGCGCTTCTTCGACCGGCATGCGCTGAAGGTGCCTCAGGACCGGCTGCAGCTCGCCGGCTTCCAGTCGCTCGCCGCCCACCTGGTCGCGTTGTCCGACGCCGCCGCAGCGGTCGGTGCACCGGTCAAGGTCGGTGTCCGATAACCCACACGAGCGGCTCTCAGCGTCCCTGCCGATCCGGTGTCGCCAGCCCGCGTGCGGCGTCGCTGACCGTGCGCCGCGCGGCATCCCGGTCGGTCGGCCACAAGGTGATGCCGGTGTCGAACAGCGCACTGATCACCGCGACCGCGTCGGCGCCCGCCGTGTAGACGCTGGCGGCGTTGTCGGCGGTGATGCCGCCGATCGCCACCGTGTTCCATCCCCGCAACCGGGCCCGGGTGAACAGTGTCAGCGGGGCACGGACCGCGTCGGGCTTCGTCGGCGACGGGAACACGCTGCCGAACGCCACGTAGTCGGCCACGCCCGCGTGGCGCAGCGCCAGCTCGAAGCGGTCGTAACACGACACACCGAGCAGCCGGCCGGCACCGAGACGGGCTCGCGCCTGCGCCGGATCGCCGTCGTCGCGACCGAGGTGCACACCGTCGGCGCCGGCGTCCAGCGCCAGCTCGACCGAGTCGTTGGCGATCAGCGGCACCGACGCCGCTCGACACAGGGTCACCAGCGCCGAAAGCTGGCCGAGCCGGTATCGGGGATCCGGATGTTTCGAACGGTACTGGAGCGCACCGATCCCGCCCTCGATCGCGGCGCTTGCCAGTGCCAGCAGCGATTCCGTATCCAGCCCGTCCGGGGTGATCGCGTACACGCCGCTCAGGCGCCGGTGCATCCTCGAGTCCTTCCGTCCGGTGACCCGTCGCGGACCACCGGTCGCACGATCGCGCGATCTGGCGGAAGCGGACGGATCATTCCGATAGACTGCCCGCGCGCTGCCGCGCCGTCGGCAGGCCACAACGCTGGAGGCCCGGCGCTGTGCGTTTGTCGCGACACCACTGCCACTCGTCTGTACCGGCGGCTTGCCGGTAGGGGCGGGACGTAGGATCGTCGCGATTCCACAAGAACATACCAGCGATGAGGAAACATGAGTTCAGACCAGCCGATGCGCACCTGGATGTGCCTGATCTGTGGATTCATTTATGACGAGGCCGTCGGGCTGCCGGACGAAGGCATCGTCGCGGGCACGCGATGGGAGGATCTCCCGATCAACTGGACCTGTCCGGAGTGCGGCGCCCGCAAAGAAGACTTCGAGATGGTGCAGATCTGATCTAAGCGGTTGTTTCTAAAGGATAAGTCACGATGAATCCTGCTTCGGACGTCGCTGGCCTGAAGGTCATGGTCATCGATGACAGCAACACGATCCGCCGTAGCGCCGAGATCTTCCTGGGGCAGGTTGGTTGTCGCGTGATCCTCGCCGAGGACGGTTTCGATGCGTTGGCGAAGATCGCCGACAACGATCCCGACCTGATCTTCTGCGACATCCTGATGCCGCGGCTCGACGGCTACCAGACCTGCGCGCTGATCAAGAAGAGCAATCGGTTCCGCGAGATCCCGGTCGTGATGCTGTCGAGCAAGGACGGTCTGTTCGACCGTGCCCGCGGCAAGATGGTGGGCTCCGAGCAGTACCTGACCAAGCCCTTCACCAAGGATGGACTGATCAAGGCCGTGGCGCAGTACGCGCGGCGATCGGTGTCGGTGTGAGGCACGTCCGGACCCACGGCGCGGAGAGTTGCTGATGGCGGCGCAAAAGATCCTGGTCGTCGACGATTCGCCGACGGAGCGGTTCTTCCTGGCGAACCTGCTCGCCAAGAAGGGCTATACCGTGATCACCGCCGAGAACGGGGAAGAGGCGTTCGTCAAGACGAAGACCGAGCGCCCGAGCCTGGTGGTGATGGACGTGGTGATGCCCGGCCAGAACGGCTTCCAGATCACCCGCGCCCTGACCCGCGATCCGGAAACGCAGAACATCCCGGTGATCATCTGCACCAGCAAGACTGCCGAGACCGATCGCATCTGGGGCCTGCGCCAGGGCGCACGCGACTACCTGACCAAACCGATCAAGCCGGACGAGCTGCTGGCCAAGATCGCCGATCTGGTCAGCTGAGGCGCGAGCGGCACCAGACAGACACCCATCGACACGACGACCCGGAGCCCGGCGGAGGCCACGATGTCCGACATGATGATCGACGAGAACACCGATTCGAAACAGCACCTGCGCGAATTCCAGGCGCGGCTGTCCGAGCGGCTGAACCAGGCCGGCACAGGCGCCGGTCCCGCGGCCGCGAAACTCGGACTGGTGATCGGCGAGGATCGCTGGCTGGTCGACCTGGCCGAAGCCGGCGAGATCGTCCCGGTGCCGTCGAACCTGTCGGCGGTGCCGTTGACCAAGGACTGGTTCAAGGGCCTGGTCAACCTGCGCGGCACGCTGTTCGCGGTCGCGGACCTGTCGCGTTTCTCGGGCGGCGACTTCACGCCGATGAACAAGGAATCGCGGCTGCTCGCATTCGCCTCGCGCCTGAACTTCAATGCCGCGATCCTGGTCAGCCGGATGCTCGGGCTGCGCAACCTGACCGCGTTCAAGGTCGATGCGTCGGCGCCGGTTTCCGTGCTGCCCTGGGTGGGCCGCCAGTATCTCGATGCCGAAGGGCGTTCGTGGCGAGAACTGAACCTGGCGTTGCTGGCCGCCGACGAGCGTTTCCTGATGGTCAATCGTTGAGACATCGACCGCGGGCCCGTCCGAAGGGCCCCGCACACCGCACACCTAGGTAACCAGCCATGAAGATCCCCACCTTCCTGTTCGGCGGCGTCGCCGGAAGATCCGGCCAGACTCCGGATACCGCCATCGTCGAGGACGGAGGTTCGCCGACCGAGATGGGTGGCATGCCCTCGACGTTGATGGTCGACACCGTGATGGGCGGCGCCGCGCCCGCACCCGCCGATTCGGGCCGCAAGCTGCCGCTGATCGGCAAGCTGCCGCTGCGCAAGCAGGTGCAGGTGCTGACGACGACGCTGGCCGCCTCGCTGGTGATCGCGTTCGGCTTCACGATGCTCGACGGTCGCCAGTGGACACAGGCCGCCCTGCAGCAGCAGGTCGCGGGCGAGGCCTTGAGCCAGGCGCAGCGTGCGGCCACCGCCGCGCCGAGCGCGCTGGCCGGCTCGCCGCAGGCGTTCCGCCAGTTGCGCGAAGCGCGCGACGCGGTCGGCGCGTCGGTCGCGGTGCTCGAGGGTGGTGGTCGATTTGCCGGCAGCGAGGTGATCGCCGTCGGCGACGAGATGATCCCCGAGGTCAACAAACTCAAGGAACTGTGGGCGCGCACCGAGGCCGACACCGGCAAGATCGTCGGCCAGGAGAAACTGCTGACCACGCTGGGTGATGCCCGGCGCCAGATCAACGCATCGAGCCAGAAGATGCTCGAGGCGGCCCAGCAGGTCGCGATGCACAAGGTGAACACCAACGCGCCCGCGCGCGAAGTGGCGGCGGCCGGTGAGCTGGTGATGCTGACCCAGAAACTGGCCAAGGACGTCAACCAGCTGCTGCTCGGCGACACGATCAACGTCGAGGCCGCGGGTTCACTCGGCAGCGACGCGGTGCTGTTCATGGAGATCACCGACAACCTGCTGCGAGGCAACGAGCGGCAGCGGATCTCACCGGTGTCGGACTTCGAGACGCGGCGGGTGCTGGCCGAACTGAAGCAGACCTTCGCCGACAAGGTCGACCAGCCGCTGCAGCTGGTCGTGCGCGAACTGGCCAAGATCCAGCAGGCCAAGCAGGCCGAACAGGCGATCTTCAAGGACTCCGAACCGATCCGCCTGCACCTGGAGGCGATCCGCGAGCTGCTGCGCAAGGCGCAGGACGCCTCCAAGATCAACCGCTACATCGCCTGGTTCTTCGGCCTGATCGCGATCCTCGCGATCGCGGGTCTCGCGCTGGTGTACCTGATGGACGTGCGCAAACGTACCCTCGAGGCCGAGCGCCGCAAGGAGGACGCCGAGCGCATGGAGCGCGAGGCCAAGCGCGCCAACGACCAGAACCAGGCGGCGATCCTGCGCCTGATGAACGAACTGCAGGAAGTCGCCGACGGCGACCTGACCGTGCAGGCGACCGTGTCCGAGGACATCACCGGCGCGATCGCGGATTCGGTCAACTACACCGTCGAGGAATTGCGCAACCTGGTCGCCCGGATCAACTCCACCGCGGAGCTGGTCAACGAGGCGTCGTCGAAGGCGCAGATGATCGCCTCGAGCCTGCAGGCGGCGTCCGAACAGCAGTCGCGCGAGATCCGCGAGACCGGCGAGTCGGTGCTGCGGATGGCCCAGCAGATCAACGAGGTCTCTTCGCGTGCCCACGAGTCGGTGGACGTCGCCCGCAAGTCGCGGACCGCGTCCGAGGACGGCGCCAAGGCCGTGCAGAACGCGATCTCGGGCATGAACGGCATCCGCGACCAGATCCAGGAAACCTCCAAGCGGATCAAGCGCCTGGGCGAGAGCTCGCAGGAGATCGGCGAGATCGTCGAGCTGATCTCGGACATCACCGAACAGACCAACGTGCTGGCGCTCAACGCGGCGATCCAGGCCGCGTCCGCCGGCGAGGCCGGCCGCGGCTTCACGGTGGTGGCCGAGGAGGTCCAGCGGCTGGCCGAACGGTCGGCCGAGGCGACCAAGCAGATCTCGGCGCTGATCCGCACGATCCAGACCGACACCCAGGACGCGGTGGCCGCGATGGAACGCTCGACGCAGGGCGTGGTCGAGGGGACGAAACTGTCCGACGAGGCCGGCAAGGCGCTCGGCGAGATCGGCCGCGTGTCCAACCAGCTCGCGCAGCTGATCGAGGAATTCTCCAGCGTCACCTCCAAGCAGGCCGCCTCGGCCGGCACGGTGGCGCAGTCGATCCAGCGCATCCTGCTGGTGACCGAACAGACCAGCGAAGGCACGCTCCAGACGGCGGGTTCGATCCGCCAGCTGTCCGAACTCGCGCAGGACCTGAAAGGGTCCGTGTCGCGGTTCAAGGTTTCCTGAGCGTCAGTCCCTCTAAAACTCCGAACAGAAGGCGTCGCCCATGGAAGCGCCAGATCTCGTCATGCTGTCGTGGTGCCTCGGTGAAATCCGCGAGGCGTTGACCCAGACAGAGACACTGCTCGAACGGCAGCTGCAATCCGCCCCCGACGACCTGTCGTCGCTGCGTGCCGCGCGCTCGGCGCTGCACCAGGCCCACGGCGCGCTGCAGGTGGTCGACGTGGCCGGCCCGTCGCTGATCACCCGCGAAGGCGAGTCGGTGATCGATGCGGTCGAGCGCGGCCAGGTGCCGCTCAGCGGCGAACTGGTCAACAAGATGACGCGGGCGTTTCGCGCCGTCATCGAGTACCTGGAAGAACTGCTGATCGACGTGCCGCAGCAGCCGCTGGCGCTGTATCCGTACTACCAGGACCTGCTGGTGGCCCGGGCGGCCGAGCGTGTGCATCCGGCGGATCTCTACTTTCCCGAGCTCAGCGCGCGCATTCCGCCGCGCGCGCAGCCCGCGGTCAAGCTGTCCCGGCAGGAACTCGCGCAGGCACGCGCCGCCTTCGAGCGCGGGCTGCTCGCGTTCCTCCGCGCCCCCGGCAGCGGCGCGCCGGTGCAGGCGATGCGGGCGTCGATCGCCCATATCGAGGGCTCCGAACTCGCCAACGCGCAGCGCAACTTCTGGTGGGTCACGCTGGCGTTCTTCGATGCACTCCAGCACGGCGAGCTCGCCCCGACGCTGCTGGTCAAACGGCTCGTCGCGCGGATCAATCTGCAGATCCGCCGTACGCTGGACGAATCGGCACCGATCGCCGACCGGCTGCTCAAGGACACGTTGTTCGCGATCGCGGGCCTGACCTCGTCGCAGCCGCACGTGCAGGCGGTGCAGCAGGCGTACAAGCTGGTCGGGACCGTGCCCTCGGACTACGAGACGCCGCGCTTCGGTGCGATCGACACCCGGGCGCTGCGCGCGGCGCGCGAGGCGCTCGCCAAGATGCGCAATGCGTGGGACAAGCTCTCGCGTGGCGGCCAGGGTGAAGTCGCCGCCTATGGCCTGGGCGCGACCGCGTTCTCCGACAGCGTCGCGCAGTTCGGTGGTGCCGGCCTGCGTGCGCTGGCCGCGGCGTTCCTCGACGTGCGCCAGGCACTGAACGAGTCCGGCAAGGGGCCCGACGAGGTGCTGGCGATCGAACTCGCGAGTGCCGTGCTGTTCGGTGAACAGATCCTGGACGAATCGACCAAACTCAACGCCGAATACGACCGTCGTGCGGCGCAGATGGCCGATCGGCTGAAGTCTGCGCTTGCCGGCGACATGGCCGCCGGCGAGACGCCGGACTGGCTGCGCCAGCTGAGCCAGTCGGCGCAGGAGCGGCTGACGCTGGCGACCTTCATCGGCGAGGCGTTGTCCAACCTGCGTTCGGTCGAGAAATCACTCGACGCGTTTTTCCGTGACGCGAACCAGCGCCAGGAACTGCCGGACGTGATCCGCCAGTTGAACCAGGTGGCCGGGGCGCTGCGGCTGATCGGCCATGCCGATGCGGCCGAAGGTGCCGAGTCGGTGGCGCGACGCGTCGGTTCGTTCGCGGTGCGCAACGAAGCGCCGGCGCTTGCCGATTGCGAGATCGTCGCCCACAGCGTCGGCGCGCTCGGCTTCTTCGCCGAGAGCCTGCAGCACCAGGACGGCCGCGGCGGCCGCTTCGAATTCGATCGTGCGAGCGGCGAGTTCCGTGCGCTGCTGACCGAGCCCGCGCCGGTCGAGGTGCAGGACCCGATCGACGATATGGCCGGCGTGCTGCCGGTGCTCGCCGAGGTCGCATCGGACGAGGCCGTCGGCACACCGGCGGTGCAACCGTCCGCGCCCGGTGTCTCGGTGGAGCAGGCGCTCGCCGAACATCGCCAGCGGGCGACCGACCGATTCACCGCGTTGCAGGCCGATCCGGCCGACACATCGGCCCGTGCCGACCTGTCGCAGGCGCTCGCCGGCATCCGCGAGGATGCGGTCCTGCTCGACAACAACGAATTGAAGGCCCGCGCGGTCGAGGCGATCGGCATGCTCGCCTCGCCGAAGTCGCTGGCCGAGATGCCCGAACTGGTGCCGGTGCTGGTCGCGATCGGGCTGCCGATCCAGGCGATCGTGGCCCCGGCCGTCGAGGCGCCGACCGATGAGGCGGCGATCGACAGCGAGCTGCTCGAGATCTTCCTGATGGAAGCCGAGGAAGTGCTCGGTGCGGTCGCGACCTCCGCGGCGGCATCGGCCCAGGCGCCGAGCGACAGCAGCCAGCTCACGACGCTGCGCCGTGCGTTCCACACACTGAAGGGATCGAGCCGGATGGTCGGCCTGACCCAGTTCGGCGACGCCGGCTGGTCGATGGAACAGGTGATGAACCTGTGGCTGTCGGAGGATCGACCGGGCAATGCCGATCTGTATGCACTGATCGAAGCCGCACGGGTGCGGATGTCGGGTTGGGTGCAGGCGCTGCAGGCTTCGCCGCGTGCCCGGATGTACGCGGCCGACCTGATCGCCGCTGCCGACGCAATGCGCGACGGCCGCCCGAACGCGTTGGCACTGCTGCGCGAGGGCGACGGCGCCCCGGTCGCCGTGCCGACGGCCGCGGTGGTGCCGCCGGTCGAAGACTCCGCGGTCGAAGTCGAGGCGATCGAGCCCGAGACGGCGGCATCCGAGGTGATCGAAGCCGAAGCGATCGAGGCCGAAGCGATCGAGGCCGAAGCGATCGAGGCCGAAGCGATCGAGGCCGAAGCGA
>CADEEH010000134.1 GCA_902826305.1 uncultured Burkholderiales bacterium | reverse complement strand
CACACAATGCATTGGTTCAAGGAATGTAAGGCCTGTCTCGAACACCGCAGGGCGATCCGATTGTACTGCGCGTTCGTCGCGACGGGAACATCCGTGTCGACCGTCCATCGGGACGTGGCGACTCCGCCGGCATCAGAACAATTGTTCCTGCCGCTTCAATTCCTGATCCAGCTCGGCGCTCATCTTCTTGATCTTGTCGAGCACACGTGCCGACGTCGTGCCCGCCTTCGGGTGCTTGTCGCCGAGCAGTTCGTGTGCGAGCTGCAGCGCGGCCATCACCGCGATGCGATCGATGCCCGATATCTTGCCGGCATCGCGGATCGACTTCATCTTCTCGTCGACCACCTTGGCCGCATCGAGCAGCCGCGCGCGATCGTCGGGGTTGACCACGAGCCGGTAGTCGCGCCCGAGGATCTTGACGTCGATCTGCTGCGCCGGGCCGTCGGCCCCGGAATCCGCGTCACCACTCACGTCGATCTCCTGGTTCAATTCTGGGTCTCTTCGGCAAGGGGCAGTCGCGCGAGCGCGGCTTCGACCCGGCCGCGCGCCTCGATCATCCGGCTGCGCAGGTCCTGTGCGGCCGCCTGGGACAGCGACACCTCCTCGCGAAGCCGGTCCGCGTCGGCGCGAACCTGTTCACAGTCCGAGCGCACCCGCGACAACTCCTCGCGGGCGCTGTCAGCTTCTTCTTTCGCCTGCGACGCCTGTTGGCGCAGCCGGTCGTTCTCGGCGGCGAAACGCCCGGCCAGCGCGATCAGCCGTTCGATGCGCTGGGCCAGCAGTTCCAGTTCCTGTTCCATGTGTTTTTCGATGTCCGGACACCGGCCAAGTGGGACAAGGCCGCTATTATCGCCCAACCGCCCGACCGGGGCATCCGCGGCGTCCGTCGCCCGCCGCGCCGGGGGTGCCGATCGCCCGCTGCCGCGCTGAGGTAGCATCTGTGGTTCCGATGAGACGAAGCCTGTTCATCGCCCTGGTGCTCGCGATGCTGCTGATCGCGGCCCGCCCGGACGAAGTCGATGCCGCCGGTGTCAAGGTCGAGCATGTCGAAGCCGAACTGCTCGCCGAGTCCTCGGCCGTGGTCCCCGGCCGGCCGCTGCGACTGGGCTTGCGGCTGCTGCACGATCCGCACTGGCATACCTACTGGCGCAATCCCGGGGATTCCGGCCTGCCGACGCAGCTCGCACTGACGCTGCCCGACGGCTGGCGCGCGGGCGAGCTGCAGTGGCCGGCTCCGCAGCGGATCGCGATCGGCCCGCTGGCGAACTTCGGTTACGAGGGTGAACTGCTGCTGCCGGTGACCGTCGAGGTCCCGAGCGGGGTGCCGGGGCGCGAGGTCGTGTTGCGTGCCCACGCGCAGTGGCTGATGTGTCGCGAGGTCTGCATCCCCGGCGAGACCGCGCTCGAACTGCGGCTGCCGGTCGCCGCTCCGGGTGAGGTGCCGCCACCTTCGGCACACGCGGCGCTGTTCGCCCGCACCGATCGACGGTTGCCGACGCGCACGATCGCGACCGCGGTCGGTGTCGATGGCGACACGATGTCGATGTCGTTCGACGGAGCGGACGCCGCGCAGGGGTTCTTCTATCCGTACGGCGAAGGGGCGATCGAGGCGCCGGCGCCGCAGAAGCTGTACCGGCACGACGGCCGCCGCCTGCGGCTCGAGGCGCGACTCGGCGACGGGGGTCGGCGGCTGGCGGGTGTCGAGGCCGCACGGGGCATCGTTGTCGTCGACGAGGCGGTATTCGAGACCGAGCCGGCGCCGGGTGGGTTGACCCAAGGGGGCCGACTGCTGGCGACGATGGCGGCCGCGGCCACCGCCGGCGGCTCGTCCGCGGGGTCGTGGTCCGGTGGCGGAGGACTCGGCGGCTTGCTGCGTGGCGGGACACCGTCGACCGGAGGCGCCGACGGTGGCGTGTCCGGGGGCGGCATCGGCGTGCCGCCGGCGACGGCTGACACAAGCGACGGCGATGCGATGACCCTCGGGCTGGCGATCGTCTTCGGCCTGGTCGGCGGCGTGATCCTGAATCTGATGCCGTGTGTGTTCCCGGTGATCGGACTCAAGGTGCTCGCGTTCGCGGCCAAGGGCAGCGGCGGCGAACCGACACCCGCACATCGCCGTCATGCACGTGCCGGTGCGGTGCTGTTCGCGCTCGGTGTGTTGTGTGCGTTCTGGGCGCTGGTGGCGCTGCTGCTCGTGATCCGGGCCGGCGGCGAGACGATCGGCTGGGGTTTCCAGCTGCAGTCGCCGGTCACCGTGAGTGTGCTCGCGTTGCTGTTCCTGCTGGTCGGACTGAACTTCAGCGGCGTGTTCGGCATCGGGGCCTCGATGACTCGCCTCGGACAGTTCGAGCCGCGCGCGCCGAGCCTGCCGGGCACCTTCCTGTCCGGCGTGCTCGCGGTCGTGGTCGCGACGCCCTGCACCGCGCCGTTCATGGGCTCGGCCCTGGGCTTCACGCTGACCGAGCCGCCGTCCTCGACGATCCTGGTGTTCACTGCGATCGGCATCGGGATGGCGCTGCCTTACCTGCTGCTCGGTTTCTTCCCGGGCTGGCTGCGCTGGTTGCCGCGACCGGGGCGCTGGATGGAGACCCTGCGCCAGCTGCTGGCGTTCCCGATGTATGCGACCGCGATCTGGCTCGGCTGGGTGCTCGCGCGCCAGGCCGGAGTCGATGCGATGCTGGCACTGGGCATCGGTGCGGTCGTGCTCGCCGCGGGCGCATGGATGTTCGGTCGATTCGTGCAGGATCCGACGTCGCGGATGGTATTGCCGGGACTGCTCGTTGCGTTGCTGGTGTCCGCGGCCGGCGTCTGGATCGCGTGGCCCGGCGAGCCGCGCGCCGATGCCGCACGAGCGGACGGCGGCGCGATCTCCGCCGGTCCGCCGTCGGTGTCGTCGGGCGACGACTGGCAGCCCTGGTCCGTGGTCGAGGTCGAGTCCGCGCTCGCCGCGGGACGGCCGGTGTTCGTCGATTTCACCGCCGCCTGGTGTGTGAGCTGCCAGGTCAACGAACGGCTGGTGCTCGAGCGCGATTCGGTGCGTGCGCTGATGCGCGAGCGCCGGATGGTCCGGCTGAAGGCCGACTGGACTCATCGCGACTCGGCGATCACCGCCGAACTCGCGCGCCACCGCCGCAACGGCGTGCCGTTGTACCTGCTCTATATCCCCGGCGAGACCGCGCCCCGCGTGCTGCCGGAACTGCTGACCCCGGGCATCGTCGCGCGTGCGCTCGATGCGGTGCCGGTGTCGCGACTCGCGAAGGAGGCCCGGCCATGACCCGCTCCGCTGGATACGATGTCTCGTTGTCACGTCCCGCACAGGCGACGCGCGCGTCGCCCCCGATGCCGAAGGCGGCACGGTCGTCGCGCTGGTTGTCGCTGCTGTTCTCCGCCGTGGTCACGTCGGCTGTTGCGCCCGCGTCGGCGGCGGTCGGGCCGGGGCAGCCGGCGCCGGAATTCACGCTGCCAGACACCACCGGCAAGGTGATCTCGCTGGCGTCGTTGCGCGGCAGGACGGTGGTGCTCGAATGGACGAACCCCGGCTGCCCGTTCGTCGTGCGTCACTACGAGACCCGGAACGTGCCGCAGCTGCAGCGTCGATACGGCGGGCAGGGGGTCGTCTGGCTCGCGGTCAATTCGACGAACCCCGAACATCCGGACTACCTGCAGCCCAAGCAGCTCGCGGCCCGTTACCAGTCCTGGGACGGCGCGGCGAACGCGGTGCTGCTCGACGAGGACGGCAAGGTCGGACGCGCCTACGGCGCGAAGACGACGCCGCAGATGGTTGTCATCGACCCGAAGGGCATGGTGGTGTATGCGGGTGGCATCGATGATCGCCCGGCCACCGGTCGTGGCGGTTTCGACGGCGTGCGCAACCATGTCGCGGCGGCGCTCGACGAGATGAACGCCGGCAAGGCGGTCAGCGTGGCGAAGAGCACGCCGTACGGCTGCTCGGTCAAGTACTGACGGATCGGCCGCTCGTGACAACCACCGGGGATTCCCTCGCCGAGCTCATCGCCGGGCTGTCGCTGCCCGGCGTGCACCTGTCGGTGCGGGTCGTCGAGGAGACCGCCGAGACACTCGAGGTCGTCCGCGGCGTCGTGCAGCCGCCGTCACGCGCGGTCGATCGCGGCGCGATGGTGACCGCGCGGATCGGCGGCGGCATCGGCTATGCCGCGACCGCCGACCTGTCGGCCGGGGGTCTGCGCGCGGCCGCTGCGCGCGCCCGCGAATGGGCGGAGCTGGTCGCGAAGACACGGATGTTCGCGGGCCTGGACCTGGCGCCCGATGGCGCCGATGCCGCTCCGCTGCGTTTCGCGAGTCGCGTCGCGCGCGACTGGCCGTCGCGTCGCGAACTGATCGATGCGCTGCGCGCCGAAGCGGGCGACCTGCGCCGTGACGATCGCGTGATCCACACGGCGGCCTCGTTGCGGCTGGCCAGCGTCGAGCAGCGGCTGTACGAGTCGGGGCGGCTCGCCGCCGGGCAGTCGTGGCGGTACGTGACCGCGAACCTGGAGGCGACCGCGAGCGACGGATCGGATTCGCAGACCCGTTCCCTCGGCGGCCAGTACAACGGGCTGTGCCGCCAGGGCGGCGCGGAAGTGCTCGACGAGCTGGGTGTGTTCGGTTGCGGCGCCGGCGCGCGGATCGGCGAGGAGGCGCTCGAGTTGCTCGCCGCGCCGAATTGCCCGACCGGCGCGATGGACCTGCTGCTCGCGCCGGACCAGATGATGCTGCAGATCCACGAGTCGATCGGCCATCCGCTGGAGCTCGACCGGATCCTGGGCGACGAGCGCAATTTCGCCGGCACCAGCTTCGTCACACTCGACATGTTCGGCCACTATCGCTACGGATCGCCACTGCTCAATGTGACCTTCGATCCGGGACTCGAGGGTGAGTTCGCCGGCTATGCGGTCGACGACGAGGGCACGCCGGCGACGCGGGTCGCATTGATCGAGAACGGCCTGCTGGTGCGCCCGCTGGGCGGCGCGCTGTCGCAGGCCCGCGCCGCGTTGCTCGGTCACCGGCTCGAAGGCACCGCGAATTCACGCGCCTGCGGCTGGCATCGCCCGCCGATCGACCGGATGGCGAACCTGAACGTCGAGCCGGGCGATTCGTCGCTCGAGCAGATGATCGCGTCGGTCGAACGCGGCGTGCTGATGAAGACCAACGTGTCGTGGTCGATCGACGACTCGCGCAACAAGTTCCAGTTCGGCTGCGAGTGGGGCCGGATGATCGAGGACGGCCGCCTGACCCACGTCGTGCGCAACCCCAACTACCGCGGCGTGTCGGCGACCTTCTGGCGCAGCCTCGCGAAGGTCGGCGACGCATCGACCCGCGAGGTGATGGGCACGCCGTTCTGCGGCAAGGGCGAGCCAGGACAGGTGATCCGGGTCGGCCATGCGTCCCCGTCGTGCCTGTTCAGCGGGGTGGAGGTGTTCGGTGCCGCCGGCTGACGCGCAAGCCTCGTCGATGCGGGCGCGCTTCGAGGCGATCGCCGATCACATCGCGCGCCCGCGAAGCGACGGCGTGGTCGTCACCGGGTGGTTCGCGGGCGAGGTGTCGGACTTCGTTCGTTTCAATCACGCCCGCGTGCGCCAGGCCGGCACCGTGTCGAAGGCGACGTTGTACCTGCGCGCGATCGACGGCGAGCGGCAGGCCGGTGAACACCTGACGCTGTCGGGCGAGCCGGCACGGGATCGCGCCGCGATCGACGCGGCGGTGTCCCGACTCGTGGTGATGCTCGCCGACATCGATCCGGACCCGCACCTGCTGATCGACCGCACCGCGTCGACCTCGACGCGGGTGGCCGCCGCCCGGCTCGCGTCCGCGGCCGAAGGTGTCGAGGCGATCGTCGGTGCCGCCGGCGATGCGGACCTGGTCGGTTTCTTCGCCAGCGGGCCGATCACCCGCGGGTACGCGTCGAGCCTGGGCCATCACCACTGGCACGAGAGTGCGTCCTGGTCGCTCGACTTCTCGATCTACGCGCAGGGTGACAAGGCGGTCAAGGATACGGTGGCCGGCACCGACTGGGATGCGGCCGCGGTCGTCGCGTCGATCGAAGGTGCGCGCGCGAAGGTGCCGGTGTTGCGCCGCCCGGTGCATCGGGTGCGGCCGGGGCGGCATCGTGTGCTGCTCGCGCCGGCGGCGCTGGGGGCGCTGGTGGAGATGCTCGGCTGGGGTGGCTTCTCGGCACGGGCCCACCTGACCGGCCAGTCGCCGCTTCACCGTGCGCGCCAGCAGCAGGCCGCGTTTGCGCCGTCGCTGACGGTGGTCGAGGAACTCGTGCAGGGGGGTGTGCCGGGTTTCCAGGAGGACGGCTTCGTGCGTCCGGCGCGGATACCGCTAATCGAGGGCGGTCGGTTCGGCGGCTGGCTCGCGTCACCGCGCACGGCGCGCGAGTTCGGCATCGACGGCAACGCGGCCGACGGTGGCGAAGCGCCGCAGGCGATGGTGATCGATGCGGGCACGTTGCCGGACGCGGACGGCCTGCGTGCGCTCGGCACCGGGCTGTGGATCAGCAACTTCTGGTACATGAACTGGTCGGACCGGCGCTCGTGCCGGGTCACCGGCATGACCCGCTTCGCCACGGTCTGGGTCGAGGACGGTGAACCCGTCGCACCGGTCGATCCGATGCGATTCGACGACTCGTTGTACCAGGTGCTCGGCGAGGAACTCGAAGCGCTCGGCGAACGACAGCACGTGCTGCCCAACACCTCGAGCTACGACGGTCGGATGCCCGGGGGCGTACGCGCGCCGGCCGGACTGGTGCGTGCGCTGACGTTCACGTTGTGACCGCCGCCGCGGCCCGCGGGTGCAACCGCCTCAGCGCGCGCCGTCGGCCCGCGGATCGGTGACGAAGCCGATCTTGCCGATGCCGGCCTGCTGTGCACTCGCCATGACCTCGGCGATCCGCTGATAACGGGTTTCGCGGTCCGCGCGCAGATGCAGTTCCGGCTGCGGCTTCGCGGCCGCTGCGGTCGCCAGGCGCTGGCCGAGCAGCGTCATGTCGGCCACCGGTTCGTCGTTCCAGAAGACGTTGCCGCGACCGTCGATCGACAGCGTGACCGTCTCGGGTTTCTCCGGCGTCGCCGGCGCCTGCGCGTTCGGCAGGTCGAGCTTGATCGAATGCGTCAGCAGCGGCGCGGTGATGATGAAGATGACCAGCAGCACCAGCATCACGTCGACCAGCGGCGTGGTGTTGATCTCGGCCATCGGCTGTGCCGAGCCGCGCTGGTCGAATCCGCCGAATGCCATCGCGCGACTCAGTGTCCGACGCGTTGTGGCGACAGCGCCGGCGCCGGCACGACACCGGTCCGCAGCGCGTCGCCATGGCCGGCGACCACGCGGCTGCCGGTGGTGACCAGCGCCTGCAGGTCGTGTGCGAAGCCGTCGAGCTCGGCGAGTGCGATCCGGTTCACCCGCGTGAACGCGTTGTACGCGAGCACGGCGGGGATCGCGACCGCGAGGCCGGCCGCGGTCATGATCAGCGCCTCGCCGACCGGACCGGCCACCTTGTCGATCATCACCTGGCCGGCACCGGCGATGTTGACCAGCGCGTGGTAGATGCCCCAGACGGTGCCGAACAGGCCGATGAACGGTGAGGTGCTCGCGACCGAGGCGAGGAAGGTGAGGCCGCTCTCGAGCCGGCTGGCGACCTGGTTGATCGCCTGGCGCAGCGAGCGCGTGACCAGTTCGCTGCGATCGACCGACGCGGCCAGTGATGCGTCGGGGCGGAACGAGGCCGCCTGGTGCGCCTTCACCGCCAACGGCAGGAACACCCCTTCCTTGTCGTCGGCCCTCAGCGTCGCGATCGCCTCGTCGAGTGATTTCGCGGCCCAGAACTTCTCGAGTGCGGCACGTGCGCCGCGTCGCAGCCGCCACGCACTCCACGCCTTCGACAGGATGAAGTACCAGCTGATGATCGACATCACGAGCAGCAGGTACGCGACCGACTTGGTGACCGCGTCACCCGCCTGCCAGAAGTGGGCCAGACCGAGCGTTTGTTCTTGCATCGGATCATTCTATCCGTGGCGAGCGCGCCGGCCTCGCCGGCCGTGTCGCCACATCGAAGGGTTGGTCCGGGTCCGCGGTTCGATCGCCGTCAGCTCTCGAGCCGGAACACCCACTTCCAGTTGTGGTACCACTCGGAGACCGGCCGCCCGTCGACGGTCGCCGGCTTGAAACGCCACTTCCTGACCGTGTCGACCGCCGTGCGGTCGAGCGTATCCGATCCGCTCGACTGCTTGAGCCGCACATCGCTGACCGTGCCGTCGGCGTCGACATGCACGTCGAGCCGTACCTCGCCCTGTTCTCCCATCCGACGCGCGACCGCGGGATACGGCGGCGGCGAGTTGCCCGTCCAGCTGGCGTCGATCCGCGGTCCGACCTTCACCGGTGGGGCGATCGCCACCGGCGGCGGCGCACTCGGCGGGGCTTCGGTGACGGTGGGCGCAACCGGTGTCGACGGTGGCGCCGGTTCGGCGGTGATCGACGACGGCCGGGGTTCGTCGACCGGCCTGGCAGCCGCGACCGGTGCTGGCGCCGGTTTGCGCACCACCCTCGGCTTGGGCTTCGGCGGCTCGGGTGTGATCTGTGGCGGCGGCGGGGGCGGGGGAGGCGGATCGTTGCTCACCGGCGCGGGCTCGGGTGCCTTGGCGATCGGTTCGGGCTCGGGCGGCGTCGGCGCGGGTGTCTCGACCACCGGAGCGGGTTCCGGCCGGATCAGCGCCACTTCGATCGGACGCACCTGCTCGCGCGCGGATTGCGGGCCGGCAAGGGTCAACAGGCCAGCGATCAGCAGGCCGTTGAGCAGGAGCGAACCCCCGGCGGCTGTCATTCTCGGAGCGGGCATGAGGTCGAAGTATAGGGAGGTGCACGCGATGTTTGGCTACGGAATTTCAGGAATTCTACCCGATTGGTTGCGAACGATTGTCATTACGATCATGGCTCCACCCCCATGCGGCGACCGTCGATCCTGGCGTGGCAATATCCCGGACGTGATCCAACCCAAGTGCCGCCTGCCGGCGATCCGGTCGTCCCTGTGCGGCACCGTGCTGGTCCTCCTGCTTGCCGGCGGTTGTGCGTCCAAGTCGCCCGTTGCGCCGGCGCCCCCGGCCTCGGCCGTGCTGCCGGACAGCTGGGGCGTGGACCGCCTGCGTGCGACCGATGCATTGCAGGCCAAGCTGCCCCCGCTGACCGCGGTCGACTTCGTGCTGCTGGGCGAGGTCCACGACAATCCGGTGCAGCACGGGGCGCGCCACGACTGGCTCGCGCGCCAGGTTTCGGCCGGCCGTCGCTTCGCGGTGGCGATGGAGCAGCTCGATCGGCCGCAGCAGGGCGCGATCGACGACGCGCGCAAGGACCGGCGATCCGCTCGTGAGCTCGCCGAGGCGGCCAAGTTCGACTTCCGCGGTTGGCAGTGGGATCTCTACCGGCCGGTGATCGAGCTGGTGCTGCGCAACGACCTGCCGCTGATCGCGACCAACCTGGCGCCGGCCGATACGCTGGCGATCTCGCGCGGTGGCAGTCATCCGCTCGCGGGCATCGTCCCGTCGGGATGGGGCGACGCCGAACGGCGCGCGCAGGCCGACGAGATCCGCGAGGGCCACTGCAACCTGCTGCCCGAGCGGATGATCGAGCCGATGGCCAGTGCCCAGCGCGCCCGTGACGCGCAGATCGCCCAGGCGCTGGTCGAAGCGCGGCGGTCGACCGGCTTGCCGGTCGTGCTGCTCGCGGGCAACGGGCACACGCGCAGCGATCTCGGCGTCGCCCGTTACCTGCGCGACCTGATGCCGGGAGCGCGGATCGTGTCGGTCGGATTGCTCGAGCAGGAGCGCGAACGGGGTCCGGCGGCCGGCAGTCGCTACGACGTGGTGGTGGTCACGCCGCGCCAGTCGCGACCCGATCCGTGCGAGGGTTTACGCCGGCGTTTCGGCTGACCTGCCGATCGCATCCGCCTGGCGCCGCCACACCCGGCATTCGGCCCGACGGACGACTGGCGCCCCGGGACTCACTCCTTCGGCCGCCCGAGCACCAGCGCCCAGTAGACCCCGTACGGGTCGGCCGGATCACTGCTGGGCACTTTCGCGATGCCGAATTCGGTGAAGCGGGCGTCGATCAGATTCGTGCAATGGCTCAGCGACAGCAGCCAGCCACGCATCGCCTCGTCGACCGACGAATGACCCGCCGCGAGGTTCTCGCCGACAACCCGGAAGCGATAGCCGCCGGCGGTCGCGCGTTGACCGACCGAGCGGCCCTGCGGATCGACATGGTCGAAGAAGTTCTGGCTGGCCATCGCCTGGGCATGGCGTTCGGCGATGAGCGCCAGCCGGCCGTTCCAGGTCAGGTCGGGACGGGCGGGTACCGGTTGCAGTGACACCGGCTGCAACGTGCCGAGCATGCCCTCGTCATCGCAGCGATCGAGTTTGCGCCGGATGTTGTTGATCAGCGCGGCGGTCGTCTCGGGCAGGCGCTCCTCGTCGCTCGAGAACGCGCTCGACTGATTCGTGGGCGGCATCGCATGGGCGATCGGTGCCGGGCCGGCCGCATGGCCGTCGGTGATCCCCAGGACGACGATCGCAACGTAGAGGGCGATCGCAACCCTCGCGCGCTCGAGGCGCGCCTGCCAGGACGACATCAAGATCCTGCATCCGCAGCTTCCCTGGCATCGGATGGGTTCTCGTTATGGCGTCATTAGAGCGGCGCGCGAGCCGGGCCGACAAACCGGGGGCGACCGAAGGAACGGCCGGCGCGACCGGCGGTGGCCCGGTGGGGGGAGCGAAACCAGGGAGTGCGGAACCGGAACGGGATCTCGAACAACTGCTACGTTCGAAAAGCTTCGGTATCAGTGACTTGCGACCATCACTTCATGTGAAATAGCGGCAAGAATAGAAGTCTTGCTGGATTCTCCGTCGGATAGGAAAAATTCTGTAATAAAAACAGAAGTTTAGGGAAGATAATTCGTGTAAAAAATCAATCCAACGCCTTCAGGCCGAGCACATGCTGCATGTCGTACACGCCGCGCTCGACCCCGGCGAGGAATCGACAGGCGCGCAGGCTGCCGTGGGCGTAGGTGACCCGGCTCGCGGCCCGATGGGTGATCTCGACCCGCTCGCCGGGACCGGCGAACAGGACGGTGTGATCGCCGACGATGTCACCGCCGCGCACGGTGGCGAACCCGATCGTCGGCGTCTGGCGGGCGCCGGTCACGCCTTCGCGCCCGTAGACCGCGACCTCGCGCAGGTTGCGTCCGAGTGCCGCGGCGACGATCTCACCCATCCGGAGCGCGGTGCCCGACGGCGCGTCGATCTTGTGCCGGTGATGGGCCTCGACGATCTCGACGTCGTAGCCGTCGCCCAGGATCCGTGCGGCGGTATCGAGCAGCTGGAACACCGCGTTGACCCCGACACTCATGTTCGGCGCGAAGACGATGCCGATGTGGCGTCCCGCATCGTCGATCGCGGCGCGGCCGGCATCGTCGATGCCGGTGGTGCCGATCACCATCCGCACCCCGCGCGCCGCGCAGAACGCCAGGTGCGCGAGTGTGCCCTGCGGTCGCGTGAAATCGATCAGGTAGTCGGCGCGGGCGAGTCCGCGCTCCAGGTCGTCGACGATCGCGCAGCCGGTGCTGCGGCCGAGGAACTCGCCGGCGTCGCGGCCGAGCGTCGCGTGACCGGCCACGTCCAGCGCACCGACCAGCTCACAATCCGGCGCCGCCAGGATCGCCTCGATCAGCATCCGGCCCATCCGGCCCGACGCGCCCGCCACCGCGATCCTGAGCCGCTCGCTCATCACTTCCTCGCGTCGGCGGTCGACGGCCGGTAACCCGGCAGCGTCGGATCGTTCGGATCGTCACGCTGCGGCAGATCGTCGGCCTCGATCGAGGCGACCCGGTCGTCGTTGAACAGGATCGTGACCCGCCGCAGTTCGGCGCGCCGGTTCGGGTGCTGGAGCCGGAACACGTAGTCCCAGCGATCGGTGTGGAAGACGTGGTTCAGCAGCGGTGACCCGAGCGCGAGCCGCACCTGGTCGCGGGTCATGCCGTTCCTGACCTGGTCCAGCATGTCGCGGGTCACGTAGTTGCCCTGGGGCAGGCTGACGCGATACGGCTCCAGAAGGCCGCTGCGATTCGGATCGCTGCTGCTGCAGGCGGCCGATGCGACGAGCGCCGCGACGAACGCGATCCGTGGGAAAGTCCGCCTCATCCGTGGGTTCCTGACCTGCGCGCCTGCGCCGACGTTCCGTCGTCGTCGCCGTCGTGGAAACGACGACATCGACGCGGAGACGATGATCCGCACCGGGACATGCTCGGGGACGGTGCCGGAAACCGATATGATAGACGACCATCGGCGCACCACCCAGGGGACCAACCGGCGCTCACGCCCGCACTGCGATGTCTGCCACGGAACTCAAGAGCATCGGCCTGAAGGCCACCGCCCCCCGGCTGAAGATCCTGGAGATCTTCCAGGCCGGGCGCCAGCGCCACATGAGCGCCGAGGACGTCTACCGCGAACTGCTCAGCGAGCACCAGGACATCGGCCTGGCCACCGTCTATCGCGTCCTGACCCAGTTCG
The DNA here is from genome assembly GCA_902826305.1 of uncultured Burkholderiales bacterium. Lineage (GTDB taxonomy): Bacteria > Pseudomonadota > Gammaproteobacteria > Burkholderiales > Burkholderiaceae_E > CADEEH01. Next base: position 625 of record CADEEH010000134.1, on the reverse strand, counting down.
AGCAGGCCGGCCTGCTCAAGCGCAGCAACTTCGAATCCGGCAAGGCGGTGTTCGAACTGAACGAGGGACGCCACCACGACCACCTGGTCTGCCTGCAGTGCGGCAGGGTCGAGGAGTTCTACGACTCGGAGATCGAGAAGCGCCAGCACAAGATCGCACGCGACCGCGGTTTCCAGCTCGACGACCATTCGTTGTCGCTGTACGCGACCTGTACCAAGCCGGACTGCCCGCATCGGCGCGGGGGGTGAAGGCGCCGTCGCCGGCGGCACGAGAGTTGCTAATCCCCCCGCGATCCTTGAGACGGAACTTGTGATGACCGCTGGCGGCTTGAAGGCGGTCGCTCCCGGCCCCGGCATCTACGACGAGATGCTCGGCGCGGGCGCGGCGGCGCGTGACCAATACCGCGACTATGCCGACTGGCTGGCCGCCACCTCCGCGGAGTCGATGGCGACCAAGCGCGCCCAGGCGGACCTGATCTTCCGGCGCATCGGCATCACCTTCTCGGTCTTCGGCGACGAAAGCGGCACCGAGCGGCTGATCCCGTCCGATGTGGTGCCCAGGATCATCACCGGCACCGAATGGGGGCATCTGGAGCGCGGTCTGGTGCAGCGCGTGACCGCGATCA
>CADEEH010000133.1 GCA_902826305.1 uncultured Burkholderiales bacterium | reverse complement strand
CGATGGTGGTGAGCCTGCAGGCGCGCAAGTGGATCGACGACGACCAGGCCGAACGGTGGTTCGGCGCACGCGGTCGTCCGCTGGTGGTCGCCTCGCGCAACGCACGCGAGGACATCTGGAAGATCGCCGCGCGCGCGATGAAGCCCGAGCAGCTCGAACAGCTCGACGGCGTGATCCTCGCCTGGCATCGCGAGAATCCGCACATCGACCTGGTCTCGTGGGTGCGCTTCGACGAGTTCGCGGCGGCGCGCGGCAAGTCGATTCTCGCCGACGTCGCCGGCGGCGGTGGCCTGCTCGCCCCGGTGGGCGAGGCGACCAAGGCGGTCGACGAGATCCGGCTGCTCGCCGAGCGCGCGTTCTATCTCGGCAAACGCTGGCCGTTCCTGTTGAGCTGGCAGGCGCGGGCGGCGGTCGACGACGCGTTGAGTGTGCCCGCGCTGACCGAGATCCAGGCCGCGATCCCGCAGCTCGTTCAGAGCATCGACCGCGCGACCCGTACCGTCGAGCGGCTGCCGAGCGACATCGGCAATGAACGCCAGCAGCTCGTGGCGACCTTCGATCGCACCCATCCGAAGGTGCAGGCGACCCTGGCCTCGGCCGACACGCTGGTCCGCGATGCGAACACGCTGGGCACGACCGCGTTGTCGTTGTCCGGGGCGATCGGCGAGCTGCTCAAGCGGATCGACGAAACCACCGCGACACTGACCGGCACGATGCGCACCGTCGACGACGTGTTCCTGAAGCCGGGCCGCGACAAGCCGCCGGATCCGAAGGCCAGGCCGTTCGACATCGCCGAATACGCGAGCATGGCCACCGAGACCACACGCGCCCTGAAGGAAGCCAACGTCGCGATCGAGCAGTTGCGATCGACGATCGATTCGCCGCAGCTGAACACGCTGATCGACCGACCGATCCAGCAGGTGTCGCAGGAGACGCGACGGCTGATCGACGTCGTGTTCTGGCGCGCGGCGGCATTGCTGGTGATCGCGTTCGTGCTCGCGCTGCTGTACCGGCTGATCAGCGCACGACTCGGTGCAAGGAGGACGGCGTGATGCGCCCCGACGTCGAAGGAATCGGCCCACACGGGGTGGGCCGCCTGCTGACGCTGGCACTGGCCGCGATCACGATGGCCGGCTGTGCGGCCGGCGGCACGCAACCGGGCGCTGCGCCCGCGGCCGCCTTCGCCGACGACGGCGGCCCGCCGATGCGCGCCGGTTCGACGGTCAAGCCGTCGAACGCCCCGGCATCGGCGCTGCGTGCCGGTTCGCCGCGCAGCGGGGCCAATGCCGCCGCGGCCGAAGCCGCGGGCATCACGCGACCCCCGGTCGATGACGACCTGCCGCTGTATCTGCCGGGCACGAACCTGCGCGGCACGATCCGCGCGATCGGCTCCTCGACGCTGACCAACCTGCTCAACACCTGGGGCGAGCTGTTTCGCAAGGTGCACCCGAACGTCACGCTGGACATCACCGGCGGCGGTTCGGGCAGTGCGCTGGCACCGCTGCTCGAGGGGCGCTCGGAGATCGCGCAGATGTCTCGACCGTTCAGCACGAGCGAGCTGGCCGCCTTCAAGGCCCGCTTCGGCTACGAGCCGACGGTGGTCACGGTGGCGCTGGACGCGATCGCGATCTACGTGCACAAGACCAATCCGCTGCAGCGGATCGACCTGGTGCAGCTCGACGCGATCTACTCGCAGCGCGCGCGCCGCGGCGGCCGGCCGCCGGCGACCTGGGGCGAACTCGGCACCAGCGGGGAACTCGCCGGCGTGCCGATCATCGTCTACGGCCCGCAGCCGCAGCACGGGCTGTACGGCCTGTTCCGGACGATGGTGATGGAAGGTGACGACTTCCGCATCGGCATGCAGGGTGAACCGGTGTCGAGTGCCATCGTGCAGGCGGTCGGTACCGAGGAGAACGCGATCGGCTTCGCGAGCCAGCTGTTCGCCTCGCGTCGCACGCGCCAGTTGCCGGTGGCGCGCAATCCCGGTGAACCGGCCTACGCGCCGGACTCGAAATCGATCGTCGCCGGCCGGTATCCGCTCGCGCGCCGGCTGTACCTGTACGTGAACCGCGGGCCGTCACGGCCGCTGCCGGTGCCGGTCGCCGACTTCCTGCGTTTCGTCTGTTCGCGCCAGGGACAGGAGCTGATCGCGCAGGACGGTGGCATCGCGATGACCGCCGAACTCGCCCAGCGCGAGTGCCTCGATCGGATCGACTGAGACGCCCTCACTCGCCGGCGAATGCGGCGACGATCCGGGCCCGCTGGCGCTCGTCGGGCATCGGGCCGCGGGCGGCGGCGATGTCCTGGGCCATGTGCGCCGGCTGGCGGGTCGCCGGGATCGCACAGGTGACGGCCGGATGTGAGACGACGAACTTCAGCAGCAGCTGCGCCCAGTGGCTGCAGCCGAGCTCCGCCGCCCAGCCCGGCAGCGGCCGGCCGCGAACCTGGCTGAACACCGAGCCGCCGTCGAACGGCCGGTTGATGATCACCGCGATGCCCTTGTCCGCTGCCATCGGCAGCAGCCGCTGCTCGGCCTCGCGCTCCGGCACGCTGTAGCTGAACTGCACGAAGTCCAGCGGCAGCTCGCGCATCAGCCGCATCAGCTCGTCGTGCCGCGAGCCGTGCGACGTGGTCACGCCGAGGTAGCGGATCCTGCCCTCGGCGCGCGCCTCGAGCAGCGTCGGCCAGTGTGCCCGCACGTCGAGCAGGTTGTGGACCTGCACCAGGTCCAGCTTCGGCAGGCGCCACAGTTCGAGCGACCGGCGCAACTGGGCCCGGCCCGCCCATTGCCCCGGGGTCCAGATCTTGGTCGTGCTGAACACCCGCGACTGCGTGCCGGTCACCTGCAGCAGCTCGCCGACGACCTCCTCGGCACGGCCATACATCGGCGACGAATCGATCATCCGGCCGCCACCGGCGAAGAACGCGCGCATCACGTCGGCGCGCTCCCGGCGTTCCTCGGTGTTGTCGGCGCCGATGTTGAACGTGATCCAGGTCCCCATGCCGACCACCGGCAACGACTCCCCGCTGCGGGGAATCTTGCGGGTGACAAGCGACGCCTGTGGATCGTCCCCGCCGTTTCGAGCCACCGACGGGCGTGACACGAGCCAGCCGGGCAGCGCCAGGCCGGCACCGGCGGCCAGCGGTGTGCGCAGCCAGCGACGGCGGGCGTCGCGACGAGGGTGGGATCGGTCCGGCATCGGCGACAATGATCCGATGCATCCGCTGTCGAAGTCCAGGGTGATGGCATTGCGGCAGTGTCCGCGCCGCCTGTGGCTCGAAGTCCATCACCCGGAACTGCGGCAGGATTCCCCACTGGCCGCGATGGTGATGCGCAACGGCCGCCGGCTCGGTCGCATCGCACGGCTGATCTACGCGCCCGGAGTTGATTCGGTGACGATCGATCGCGACCACGTCGGCGGCGAGGACGCCGAAACACAGACACGGGCCGCGCTGGCGCGGGGTGTCCCGGTGTTCGAGGCCTGCCTGCGCGGCGCTCGGATGCAGGTGTTCGTCGACGCGCTGCTGCCGGTCGACAGCCCGCCCGGGCAGACTCGCTGGCGGCTGGTCGAGATCAAGTCGACCACGTCGGTGCGATCCCATTTCGGCGACGACGTCGCGATCCAGGTCCATGTGGCGCGTGCGGCCGGCATCGAGCTGGTGTCGGCCGCGGTCGCCACCGTCGATTCACGTTGGTGTTATCCGGGCAGCGGCGACTACAAGGGCCTGCTGGTCGAGTCGGACCTGTCGCCGGTTGCATTCGCCGCCGACGAACCGGTGGGCGACTGGATCGCGCAGGCGAGCGCGATTGCCGATGCCCCCGACGAACCGATCCGGGCCACCGGCCGCCACTGCCGGCGACCCCACGAATGCGGCTTTCTCGCTCACTGCCGAAGCGGCGAGGCGCAGGCACGGTTCCCGGTCCAGTGGTTGCCGCAGGTGCAGACCAAGCGGCTGCGCAGCCACCTCGCCGATCCCTCCTGCCGCGACCTGCGCGACGTGCCCGACGAACTGCTCGACCCACTGCAGCAACGGGTCAAGCGGCACACGATCACGGGCACCACCTACTTCGACGCCGACGGCGCCCGCGCCGCGCTCGAACCGCATCCGCTGCCGGCCGCGTTCCTGGACTTCGAATCGATCGCCCCGGCGATCCCGGTCTGGGCCGGCACGAGGCCGTACCAGCAGATCCCGTTCCAGTTCTCGCTGCATCGGCTGGGCGCCGACGGCAGTGAGTCACACGAAGCGTTCCTGGACCTGAGCGGCGACGATCCGAGGCCGGCGATCGCACACGCGCTGGTGGGCGCCTGCGCCGATTCCGGCCCGGTGTTCGTATGGAACCGGAGCTTCGAGAGCCGTTGCCTGCGCGACCTGGCGGTCGCCGTGCCCGCGCTGGCCTCGCCGTTGCGCGCGCTCGATGCGCGGCTGGTCGACCTGCTGCCGATCGTCCGCCGGCACTGGTACGCGCCGTCGCAGCGCGGCAGCTGGAGCATCAAGGACGTGTTGCCGTCGATGCCGGGCGGCATCGACTACGGGACACTCGACGGTGTGCACTCGGGCAGCGAGGCGCAGGAGGCGTGGCTCGAGGCGGTCGATCCGGCGACCACCGAGTCGCGGCGGGCGGCGATCGAGGCCTCGCTGCTCGACTACTGCCGCCTCGATACCGCGGCGATGGTGCACGTGTGGCGTGTGCTCGGCGGTGAGACGCGCGCCTGACCGGTCGACTCAGGTCGGCACCGACGCGCCGAGCGGCTGCGCCATTGAGGTTGGCGACGCCGCGGCCGTCGTCGTGCCAGCCGGAGCTTCGTCGTCGGCGCGCGGGGTGATGCCCCGACGCCACTGCAGCAGCACCTCGGTCACGAACAACGGCACCGTCCAACTGAGCCAGATCAGCGCGGTCATGCGCTCGGATTTGCTGCCGAGACCCGCCAGCAGCGGGGACACCGCCATCAGGCGGAAGAAGACGAACGCGAGCGCGACGACATAGCTGCGCATCATCCACTCCCGATGGGCGGCGATGCGCCGATTGCGGATGGCGACGAACGCCATTGCGGTGGCACCGACCCAGACGCTGCTCATCACGAAGGTCGCCACGCCGAACGGCCAGCCCAGCACCGCCCGCAGCGACAGCGCGTACGCGGCACACGCGCCGAGCGCGACGCCGACGAGGTAGGTGCGTCCGATCCAGCGATGGACGGCCGGATGCCGGCGCCGCAACGCGGCCGAGAACTGCAGCAGACCGGCCGCCAGCGCGATCGAGCCGCCGATGAAATGCGCGAACACCCAGGTCCGGTTGATCCACATCGGACCGTACGAAGCCTCGGACCAGACCAGGTAGCGCGAGGCAGCCTGTGCCACCAGCATCAGCACCAGCCCCACCGTGCACACCCAGGCCACGCGGCGCCAGGCAGGACCGAACGGCAATGAATCGAGCCCCGCGGCAGGGTGACCCCGCGGGACGGCGGCAGCAGTACGAGTGGACATCATCGGCTCCTGGATTCCGGGTTCGGGATCCGATGCGGCGCGCTACGCCGATCATCGGGCCTGGTGCCAGTCTTCCGAAGCGCCGTCGTGCCCACCAGACGAAACGATGCCGAATCGATGCCGAAAACCGGCGCCGCGTCAGCTCACGTGCCCAATTCCCTGCGCCACAGCCACTGGACGACCCGCCGTTCGCCCTGCTCGAGCCGATACCGATACGTGTTGAACGGCAAGCCGAGCTTCTCGGCGACACGCTCCTGGGTCGCCTCGGGCTCGAGGTATGTGTGGACGAGCGCCTGGTGCAGCTTGCGATCACGCGGGGCGGCGTCGAGCGCACCGATCGCCTCGCACAACACCGCGCGCAACCCATCGATCCGGGGACCCGCGCCGTCCGTGGGCACCAGACGCACGCGCAGCAGCCTGCTGGCGGCCAGTCGTTCGTCGCTGGCGTAGTCCCGCAGTGCCTGGTGGACCGCATCGGCGAACTCCGCCTCGGAGAGCACCAGCAGCGTCGAATCCTGCTGCTCGCCGGTCGCCTCCGCGTGCGAAGCCCGCTCGATCTTCGCCCGCAGCCACTGCGCGGGTGTCTGCGCACGCCAGTCGTGACCGAAGACGCCGTAGTTCCAATCGCCGAGCGTGAAATCGGCCTCGGCCAGCCGAGGGAACTGCAGCGAGGCGAACAGCGGCTCGTAGTAGACGGGGTCGCATACCGAGACGAACGTCCAGGCAAGCCGGGGCTGTGTCGTCCAGTACTGTGATGCCGCCGCGGCCACGACGTTCAGTGTCGCCGGGTCGTTCTGACCGCGCTCGCCCATCCAGAACCGCGTGTAACCGACCTCTTCACCGGGGCGGGCCGGACCGTGCCGGCCCATGAACTCGATGACCGGCGCGAGCGCGGGGTCGGCATCGCGGTCCGCCGCATCGGCCAGGTCGACCCGGACGGTCTGCAGGAAACCCGCCATCACACCGGACGCATCGACGAAGACCAGCACTCCTTTCGGCTGCCGGCCGATCCAGTGACGGACGACCCGCGCGGCGCCCGCACCTTCGTGACGGTCCACCAGGGCACCGATCGCGATGTCGTCACCCGGCCGCATCGGCATCGCAATCTCGGCTGGCACCGAACTCCAGTCGAAGTACGGGCGCATCGCCTCATTGAACCGCTGCACGTACAGGACGTCGAACCAGATCCGCAGCAACTCGGCGCCGGCCGCTGTGCGCAACCGGCCGTACAGGTACTCGAGCAGGCGACCGTTGAGCACCTGCAGCAGTTCCGGATTGCGCCAGCGCAGGTCGGCGCACAACACGTCGCGGGCGAGATCATGAAGCAGCAGGCCCCGCGCGCCGTTCTCCACACACGACAGGCCGCCGAGCCACTCGAAAAGTGTGCCCGCATCACCGTCGAGCGCCGCGGCCAGCGCCGACTCGTTGAGTGCCGGCAGCGTCGCACAGGCGTACAACGCGAGGCGGTGCGAGGCATCGGGCGCGTCGTCGAGCACCCGGCGCAGCAACGCCTGCACGATGTCAGGCCGGTCACCGAGCGAGAATGTTTCCTCGCCGATCGCATCCGCGATCATCGACAGCGCCAACGGATGCCCGGCGGCCGCACTCAGGATCGCCGGCTGCCGGTCGGCGTGGATGCCGCGTCGCGACAGATAATCGCGACTCTCGTCGGGCACGAGCGGACGCAGGTGGAACACGCGCTGCAGCGACTGCCATCGCGGATCGGCGATCCAGGCATCGGCAGGCAGCCCGCGGCCTGCGATCACCACCAGGCAACGCCTCGGCAACGTGGGCAGGAACCGGTCACGCAGCCAGGGGTCGAGCGCTGCGATCGCCTCATAGCCGTCGATCAGCAGGACCGACTCGTCCGGCAATGCTCCGACCACGGACGACGAGTCGCGGTCCGCCGATCCCTCCGCGACCCCATCCCGCAGGGCGGCCAGGAACACCTCCGGTCGTGGCGCCAGATGGCGCGCATCGAGCCAGACCGAGGACCGGCCGGCACGGGCCGCCTCGGCGGCGAATCGACGCAGCAGGGTGGTCTTGCCGATCCCGCCGGGCCCGTCGACGAGCAGCACCACATAGGGCTGCTCCGGGTCGGCGAGCGCGGTGCGGAACAGGTCGAGTTCGCTGCGGCGCCCGACGAAACGCGCCGCCAGTGCACTCGCCAGTCGATCGGCCAGGCACGTGCGAGCGCCGCCGTCCGGCGGACCCGATCGCTCGTGCAGCGCCATGGGATGAATCCCGAATTCGTCCGTCGGGTTCATCGGCGAAGTATAGGCCCGCGGCCCGGGTGCGATGATTTCATCACCCGTGTTACCGTAGCGACCGACCCGCCAGATCGGCGCGGAGGCAGACGATGAGCGAGCGATCGCCCCTCCGGCTTCACGTGCCGGAGCCCACGGGCCGTCCCGATCGGGACACGGACTTCTCCTACCTTCGGCTGTCGCCAGCGGGTGCGCTGCGCCGGCCGCCGCTGGAGACCACCCCCGAAGCCATCCTCGACCTGATCAATGGCACGATCCGGGTGCTCGACGAGGACGGCAGTGCGAAGGGTCCGTGGCGGCCGGATCTCTCCGCCGATCAACTGCGCGCCGGGCTGCGCGGCATGATGCGCACCCGCGCGTTCGATGCACGCATGCTGCTCGCGCAGCGGCAGAAGAAACTGTCGTTCTACATGCAGAGCCTGGGCGAGGAGGCGATCGGCGCCGCCCATGCCCTCGCGCTGGACGAGGGCGACATGGCGTTTCCGACCTACCGCCAGCAGAGCCTGGTGCTCGCCTACGACCGTGTGCCGATGGCCGAGATGATGTGCCAGCTGATGAGCAACGCGGCCGATCCGCTCAAGGGCCGGCAGTTGCCGGTGATGTATTCGTTCAGGCGCGCCGGCTTCTTCAGCATCTCGGGTAACCTGGCCACGCAGTTCATCCAGGCCGTCGGCTGGGCGATGGCCTCGGCGATCAAGGGCGACACCCGGATCGCGTCGGCGTGGATCGGCGACGGCTCGACCGCCGAGTCGGATTTCCACACCGCACTGACGTTCGCCCATGTCTATCGCGCGCCGGTGATTCTGAACGTGGTCAACAACCAGTGGGCGATCTCGAGCTTCCAGTCGATCGCCGGCGGCGAGTCGAGCACGTTCGCCGCCCGCGGCGTCGGCTGCGGCATCACCTCGCTGCGGGTCGACGGCAACGACTTCCTCGCGGTCTACGCGGCCTCGAAGTGGGCCGCCGACCGGGCCCGTGCCGATCTCGGCCCGACGTTGATCGAGTGGGTCACCTATCGGGCCGGGCCGCATTCGACCTCCGACGATCCGTCGAAGTACCGGCCCGCCAACGACTGGCAGCGCTTTCCGCTCGGTGATCCGATCGCGCGGCTCAAGTCGCACCTGATCGGCCTGGGCGAGTGGAACGACACACGCCACGCGGAGCTGCAGAAGGAGCTCGAGGCCGAGATACTGGCCGCACAGAAGGAAGCCGAGGCACACGGCACGCTGCTCGACGGCCACATCCCGAGTGCGGCGACGATGTTCGAGGACGTGTTCGAGACGGTGCCCGAGCACCTGCGTCGGCAGCGGCAGCAACTGGGCAACTGAAAGAAGATGGCGGCCGGCAACGATCTCGTGTCGGCGACGACGGGACCGCCAAGATGACGAGTGGAGACGGAAAATGACGACGGTGACGCAGTCCGGGCAGGAACCGGTCGCGACCGCCCCGGGCCCCGGTGGCGCCTCGGGCGCTGCCGGCGCGACGGTGCCGATGTCGATGATCCAGGCGCTGCGATCGGCGCTCGCGGTGATGATGGCGCGCGACGACAACGTCGTCGTGTTCGGCCAGGACGTCGGCTACTTCGGCGGCGTGTTCCGCGTCACCGAGAAGCTGCAGGAGACGTTCGGCAAGTCGCGCTGCTTCGATGCACCGATCAACGAAGGCGGCATCGTCGGCGCGGCCATCGGCATGGGCGCCTATGGGTTGCGGCCGGTGGTCGAGATCCAGTTCGCCGACTACTTCTATCCGGCGTGTGACCAGATCGTCAGCGAGGCGGCGCGCCTGCGTTACCGCTCCGCGGGTGACTTCACCGCGCCGATCACGATCCGGATGCCGTGCGGCGGCGGCATCTACGGCGGACAGACCCACAGCCAGAGCCCGGAGGCGTTCTTCACCCACGTCTGCGGGCTGCGCACGGTGATGCCGAGCAATCCGTACGACGCCAAGGGCCTGCTGATCGCGTCGATCGAGAACAACGACCCGGTGATCTTCCTGGAGCCCAAGCGGCTGTACAACGGACCGTTCGACGGCCATCACGACCGGCCGGTGACGCCGTGGACGAAACATCCGAAGGGCAACGTGCCCGAGGGTTACTACACGGTGCCGCTGGAGTCGGCCAACATCGTGCGCCCGGGCGCGGCGGTGACGGTGATCGCCTACGGCACGATGGTCTGGGTGGCCGAGGCGGCCGCGGCCGAGACCGGCATCGATGCCGAGATCATCGACCTGCGCTCGTTGTGGCCGCTGGACCTGAAGACACTCGTCGATTCGGTGAAGAAGACCGGCCGTTGTGTCGTCGTGCACGAGGCCACGCGCACCAGCGGGTTCGGCGCGGAACTGGTCTCGCTGGTGCAGGAACATTGCTTCTATCACCTCGAGGCGCCGATCGAACGGGTCACCGGCTGGGACACGCCGTATCCGCACGCGCAGGAGTGGATGTACTTCCCCGGGCCGGATCGCGTCGGCGAGGCACTGCGCCGCGTGATGGACGCGGGACGGGGCTGACATGGGCAGCTATTCGCTCCGCACGCCGGACATCGGCGAAGGCATCGCCGAGGTCGAGGTGGTCGCCTGGCACGTGAAGGTCGGTGACACGGTCGCCGAGGACCAGGTGGTCGCCGAGCTGATGACCGACAAGGCCACCGTCGAGGTGCCTTCGCCGGTCACCGGTACCGCGGTGGCGATCGGCGCTCCCGTTGGAGCCACGATTGCGGTCGGCGCGGAACTGCTCCGGCTCGAAGTGGCCGGCGCGGGCAACATCAAGGACGTGGCGCCGGGGTCGGTTGCCGCGAAACCACCCGCCGAGCCCGCGCCCCGCACACCCGATGTTCCCGAATCGATGGCCGACGGCGCCCGCGGCCCGGCGCAGGGCGCGGTGCGTGCGCCGGAGGGCAACGCGGGCGCCGAAGTGTCCGCCGCCCGGCGCGCGGCGCTGGCACCCGCCGAAGCGCCGGCTGCCGAAGCGCCACGTGCGGGAGCACCACCTTCCGGATCGCCACCTGCCGGATCGCCGCCTTCCGGCTCACCGCGCACGACCCGGGCTGCACCTTCCAAGCCGATCGAACCGGCGCTGCGCCAGCCCGGCGAGCGGCCGCTGGCCTCGCCCGCCGTGCGCCGGCACGCACTCGATCTGGGCATCGAACTGCGCCTGGTCCGCGGCTCCGGGCCGGCCGGGCGGATCCTGAAGGAGGACCTGCTCGCCCACCGCAGCCGCGCGGAGTCGCCGGCCGCGGTGACCGGTGGCGCTGCGACCAGCGCGTATCTGATGCGCGAGGACGAGACCGCGATCCCGGTGATCGGCCTCCGGCGCCGGATCGCGCAGAAGATGCAGGACGCCAAGCGCCGCATCCCGCACTTCAGCTACGTCGAGGAGATCGACGTCTCCGACCTGGAAACCACCCGCGCCGCACTGAACACGCGCTTCGGTGCGACCCGCGGCAAGCTGACGGTGCTGCCGCTGCTCGCGCGGGCGATCGTGATCGCGCTGCGCGACTTCCCGCAGATGAATGCACGCTACGACGACGAGGCGACCGACGGCGGTGGTGCCGGCGTGGTCACCCGCTTCGGCGCGGTGCACCTGGGCATCGCGACACAGACCGACAACGGCCTGATGGTGCCGGTGATCCGGCACGCCGAGGCACGCGACCCGTGGTCGTGTGCGGCCGAGATCGCACGCCTGTCGGAGGCCGCGCGCACCGGACGCGGCACCCGCGACGAACTGTCCGGCTCGACGATCACGATCACCAGCCTCGGTGCACTCGGCGGCATCGTGACCACGCCGGTGATCAACGCACCGGAGGTCGCGATCATCGGCGTCAACAAGATCATCGAACGGCCGGTGATCCGCGACGGCGCGGTCGTCGCGCGCAAGCTGATGAACCTGTCCTCGTCGTTCGATCACCGCGTGGTCGACGGCATGGACGCCGCCGCCTTCATCCAGGCGATCCGGGGCCTGCTCGAATCCCCGGCGCTGCTCTTCGCGGACTAGCCCAGTGAAACTCGAAACGACCACCCTGCTGGTGATCGGCGGCGGACCCGCCGGCTACGTCGCCGCGATCCGTGCCGCGCAGCTCGGCGTGCCGACGATGCTGGTGGAAACCTCGAAGCTCGGCGGCACCTGCCTGAACATCGGCTGCATTCCGTCGAAGGCGCTGATCCACGTGGCCGCGGAATTCCAGAACGCACGGCAGTGGCGCGCGGGCTCGGAGCTCGGCATCCGCGTTGCCGATGCCACACTCGATCCGGCGGCGATGGTGCGCTGGAAGGAAGGCATCGTCGCGCGGCTCACCAGCGGCGTGGGGGCACTCCTCAAGCGCAACGGCGTGCAGGTGCTGCACGGCTGGGCGACGATCCAGGACGGCAAGACGGTCGACGTGAAGGACGGCGACGCGGTCACCCGGATCACCTGCAAACACCTGGTGCTGGCCACCGGATCGGTGCCGGTCGAGCTGCCGGGACTCGCGTTCGGCGCCGGTGGTGGTCGTGTGATCTCGTCGGAGGCCGCGCTCAGCCCGTCGTCGATCCCGAAGCGGCTGGTGGTCGTGGGCGCGGGCTACATCGGCCTGGAGCTCGGCATGGCGTACGCGAAGCTCGGCTCGAAGGTCACCGTCGTCGAACTCGCGCGACGGATCCTGCCCGCCTGGGACGAGGAGCTGACGAAACCGGTCGCCGCCGGCTGCCGTCGACTCGACATCGACCTGCGGCTGGGTGCGAAGGTCACCGGCTATGACGACGCGGCGCGCATCGCCCACGTCGAGAACGAGGCGGGCGAGCGAGGCGAGATCGGCGCCGACCAGGTGCTGGTCGCCGTCGGCCGCAAGCCGCGCACCGAAGGCTTCGGGCTCGAGTCACTCGAGCTCGATCGCAACGGCCGCGCGGTCCGTGTCGACGACCAGTGCCGCACCTCGATGCACAACGTGTGGGCGATCGGCGACCTGACCGGTGAACCGATGCTCGCGCATCGCGGCATGGCACAGGGCGAGATGATCGCCGAGATCATCGCCGCCAAGACCGACGGGGCGCGTCGTCGCCGCTTCGAACCGCGCGCGATCCCGGCGATCTGCTTCACCGATCCCGAGGTGGTCAGTGTCGGCATGTCACCGGCCGAGGCCAGCGAGGCACTCGAGCACCCGGTCACCGCGCACTTCCCGTTCGCCGGCAACGGGCGGTCGATGACACTCGGCGGATCCGGCGAAGGGTTCGTACGGGTCGTCGCCCGCAAGCGGGATCAGCTGATCCTCGGCTGGCAGGCGGTGGGGGCCGGTGTCTCGGAACTCGCGAGCGGGTTCGTGCAGTCGATCGAGATGGGCGCGACACTCGAAGACATCGCCGGCACGATCCACGCACATCCGACGTTGGGTGAAGCGGTGCAGGAGGCGGCGATGCGCGCGCTCGGACGTGCGGTGCACGTCTGAGCGCGCCCGGCTCACTTCGCGTAGACCTTCGCCATCA
>CADEEH010000132.1 GCA_902826305.1 uncultured Burkholderiales bacterium | reverse complement strand
CACAACAAGATCGCGATGGAACTGGCCGAGCAGCTGATCGGGGTCACGATGCAGGAGCGTGGCGTGTCACGGATCGTGGCCGTCGATCTGGACGCGGCAGCGCAGATGGCCGAAGCGGCCTGACGCGGCTTTCCCCGCACGCCACGGCCGACCCGACCCGCCGATCCGCAGCGACCGCCACGACGAGACCCGAGAGCCCGACCGACCGGATGCCGTGATGAGCACGTTGACGACCAGCCTGCTGCTGCTATTCGTGCTGGTTCTCGCCGGGGTGGTCTTCTACAACCGCGCCCAGGTGGAACGGCGTCGCCGCGGTGACGGGCTGCTGCTCGGCACCGGCGACCGGTCGGACCGTGGCGCGCCGGCTGGACCGCCGACGGGAGTGCAGCGCACCGAGCCCCGCCTGTCGGAACGCGCGGAAGGTGCCGACGAAACCCCCTCCGGCGCCGAACCCGGATTCACCGACGCCAGCCTGCCCGCCGCGACCGACCCTTCCGATTTCGACACCGCACCGCGCGCCTCGAGCGCGCCCCCCGCCACGGCCTCCGCCGCGAGCGCGGCCGCGCCCCGCACGAAATCCCCGGCCGCGGTGCTCGACGATCTGTGCGACTGCATCGTCGAGATCGAGTTCGCGCAGCCGCTGCCGGGTGACCGGTTGCTCGGGGCCGCGCAGTCGTTCCGTCGCGCCGGCGCCAAGCCGGTGGTCCTCGAGGCGCTGCCGGTGGAGTTCGCACCCGGCGACGACGCGGTCGCGGCGGCCGACGAGCCGTGGGAGCCGATCGAGACGGTGCAACACTACAGCGCGTTGCGCGCCGGCATCCTGCTCGCCAATCGCCACGGGCCGCTCAACCCGATGGAATTCTCGGATTTTGTCGCCGGCGTGCATCGTCTTGGCGACCAGTTCGGCACGATCGTCGCGCTGCCGGACATGAATCGTGTGCTCGAGCAGGCGCGCCTGCTCGACGCGACCAGCGCCCAGCTCGACACCCAGGTCGGGCTGAACATCGAAGTGCCCGAGGTGCCGGGCGCCGACGTGCTCGAACGCCTGGCACCGTCGCTCGGACTGGTCGAGCGCGGCAACAACCGCTTCGCGCGCCTCGGCGAACGCGGCGAGGTCGTCTTCTCGCTGGCGCTGTCGGACCAGCCGAACCGGCTGACGCTTCTGCTCGATGTGCCGCGGGTGCCGGCGGCGGTCGAACCCTGGGGCCAACTGGTCGCGGTGGCGCTGCGCGCCGCGCAGCGTCTCGGCGGAACGATCGTCGACGACGGTGGACGTGCACTGGTCGAGGAGGATCTGGTTCGGATCGGCGAGCGGCTCGAGGAACGTTACCAGGCGCTGGATGCCGCCGGTCTGAGCGCCGGTTCGCGGGCGGCCAAGCGGGTCTTCAATTGATGCCGCGCGGTCGGCGACCATGAGGGAACCCCGCGTGTCCGCTCACTCGTCCGATCGTTCTTCCGCTCAGCCGCCTGAACAGTCGCCCCCTCGATCGCGGTCGCAGGTGCCGTCCCCGGTGTCCGAAGCGGTGACACGCCGCGTCGCCGAACTGCGCGCCACGCTCGATCGGCTCAACGTCGAGTACTACGTCCTCGACACACCTTCTCTGCCCGATGCCGAGTACGACCGGCTGTTCGCGGAACTCGCTCGGCTCGAGGCCGAACATCCGGCGCTGGCCGACCCGGACTCGCCGACGCAACGCGTGGGCGCTTCACCCGCGTCCGCGTTCGGCGCGGTCCGCCATGTGGTGCCGATGCTGTCGTTGAACAACGCGTTCGACGACGAGGACGTGATCGGTTTCGACCGGCGTGCGCGCGAACTGCTGCGTGCGGTGCTGCCGGCGGACGAACCGATCGACTATTCGGTCGAGATGAAGTTCGACGGCCTCGCGATCAGCCTGCGCTACGAAGACGGCCGGTTCGTGCAGGCCGCGACCCGCGGCGACGGCACCACCGGCGAGGATGTCACCGCGAACATCCGCACGATCCGCTCGGTGCCGTTGCGACTGGCGCGGCCGCTGCCCGGGCCGCTGGAGGTCCGCGGCGAGGTGCTGATGTTCAAGCGCGATTTCGAGCGGATGAACGAACGCCAGCGCGAGGCCGGCGAACGCGAGTTCGTCAATCCGCGCAATGCGGCCGCGGGCAGTCTGCGCCAGCTCGATCCGGCGATGACCGCGGCCCGCCCGCTGCGGTTCTTCGCCTACGGCCTCGGCCAGGTCGGGGCCGACTGGGCGCCGCAGGTGCCCGCGCGGCAGTCCGATCTGCTCGGCTGGCTCGCCGGGCTCGGGCTGCCGGTCGGTCCGCGGCGGACCGCCAGCGGGGCGGCGGCGCTGCTCGCGGCGTATCGCGAGGTGCTCGCCGGACGGGCGGCGCTTCCGTACGACATCGACGGCGTCGTCTACAAGGTCGAGCGCCAGGACTTCCAGGCGAAGCTCGG
Organism: uncultured Burkholderiales bacterium; assembly: GCA_902826305.1. Lineage (GTDB taxonomy): Bacteria > Pseudomonadota > Gammaproteobacteria > Burkholderiales > Burkholderiaceae_E > CADEEH01. The sequence continues at coordinate 10,775 of CADEEH010000132.1, read as the reverse complement.
TTTCGTCGCCCGGGCGCCGCGTTATGCGATCGCCCACAAGTTCCCCGCCCAGGAGGCGTTGACCACGCTGCTCGCGATCGACGTCCAGGTCGGTCGCACCGGCGTGCTGACGCCGGTCGCGCGCCTGCAACCGGTGTTCGTCGGCGGCACGACGGTCGCCAACGCGACGCTGCACAACGAGGACGAGATCCGACGCAAGGACCTGCGCATCGGCGACACCGTGATCGTGCGCCGTGCCGGCGACGTGATTCCGGAGGTGGTCGCGATGGTGCCGGATCGCCGGCCGCCGGATGCGCCGGGATTTGTCATGCCGGCCAGTTGCCCGGTGTGCGGATCGGCGGTGATGCGCGAACCCGGCGAGGCCGCCTCGCGTTGTGTCGGCGGACTGTTCTGCGCGGCACAGCGCAAGCAGGCGCTGCGCCACTATGCGCAGCGCCGCGCGCTCGACATCGAAGGTCTCGGCGATCGGATGATCGAACAACTGGTCGATTCGGGCCGGGTGCACAGCCCGGCCGACCTGTACGGCCTGACCGCGGCGGAACTCGCGGCGCTCGACCGGATGGGCGACAAGTCGGCGGCCAACCTCGTCGAGTCGATCGAACGTTCGCGTCACACGACGCTGGCGCGCTTCCTGTTCGGCCTGGGCATCCGCCATGTCGGCGAGGAGGTCGCCCGGCAACTCGCCAGCGACTACGGCGATCTGGCGGCACTGCTGGCCGAGGACTGGGACGCGCTGATCGAGCGCAAGGCGCGGATCCAGAAGGACAACACGCGCCGGCGCACGAAGGGAGAGGCGCTGGCGCCGGTGCCGCTCGAGGGTGTCGGCCCCGAGATCGTCGACAGCCTGCGGCGTTTCCTCGCCGAGCCGCACAATCGCGAGGTGCTCGAGGCGCTGCAGCGGGCCGGCGTGCACTGGCCGGTGACCGAGCGGGCGCTGCAGGCGCCGGAGGGCCGGCTTGCCGGTCGCACGTTCGTGCTGACCGGCACGTTGCCCACGATGACCCGCGACGAGGCCGCCGAACTGATCCGTGCACACGGCGGCTCGGTCAGTACCTCGGTGTCGCGCAAGACACATTACGTGGTCGCCGGCACCGATGCCGGCAGCAAGCTGGCCCGGGCGACCGAACTCGGCGTCGCGGTGATCGACGAGGACGGCCTGCGACGTCTGATCGAAAGCGATCCGGTGCCCGGCGACCGGGGCTCGTGAGTTTCAGGGAGCAACAACGACATGTACGCAATCATCGGCGGGACCGGACTCGGTCAGATCGCCGGGCTCGAGAAGATGCGGCGCGAGGTGGTCCGCACACCCTACGGCGATCCGTCGTGTGCGTTGACGTTCGGCCGCATCGACGGCGTCGAGATCGTGTTCATCGCCCGCCACGGCTACGGCCACACGATCGCCCCGCACGAGATCAACTACCGGGCCAACATCGACGCGTTGCACCGGATCGGCGTCTCGGCGATCGTCGCGATCGCCACCGTCGGCGCGATCCGCACCAGCTTCGCACCCGGCAGCCTGGTGCTGCCCGACCAGATCGTCGACTACACCTTCGGCCGGCGCGCCACCTTCCACGAAGGCCCGGAGAACAACGTCGTCCACATCGACTTCACCGAGCCGTACGACGCCGTGATGCGCAAGCGGCTCGCCGCCGCGGCGGCTCGATGCAAGGTCGAGCTGCACGATGGCGGCACCTACGGATGCACCCAGGGGCCGCGGCTGGAGACCGCCGCGGAGATCCGGCGCATGGAGCGCGACGGCTGCGACCTGGTCGGCATGACCGGGATGCCCGAGGCGACCCTTGCCCGCGAGCGGTCGCTGCCGTACGCGACGCTGGCGGTTGTCGCCAATCACGCGGCCGGCAAGGCGAGCAGCGCCGGTGGCATCGCGTTGCAGACCTTGCTGCCGGTGGTGGAGGACGCGATGACCCGCGTGCGGACGATCCTCGCGGAATTCCTGCGCCAGGCCCCGGCCGAGCCGCCGGCGATCACCCAGCGGCCGCCGGCGCGAAGCCGTCTCAAGCCGACCGATCCGGCGGCGAGGAAGCGGCGCTGAATCCCGGAGGCGTGCCCAGGGGCAAGCCCAGTGCGTCCGGATTGATCCGATTTGTTTCGTGTGATTCCTGAGGTTCGTCGGCGGCTACTTGAGGTGGAATCTTCAAAGTGAATTCTTTGAAGCAATCTCTGAAGTGAGGCCCATGGACGAGACGGCGGGCGCCTGGGTGCGGGACGTCAGTTGGCCAGTGTGGCCAGCAGGTCGGTCTCCAGCTGCAGCTGCCCGCGGGCGTGGTTCAGCACCGGCCCGTCGACCAGGAACAGATCCTCGACGCGCTCGCCGAGAGTGGTCACGCGGGCGGTGTAGAGGTTCACGCGGTGCTCGCTGAGCACCTTGGCAATCGAATACAACAGGCCCATCCGGTCGTTGGCGGTCACCGACAGCATGTAGTGCTGGCCGCGCTCGTCGGGGCGCAGGTCGATCGTCGGCTTGATCGGGAAATAACGCGACCGACGCGACACACGACCGCGCACCGGCGGGGCCAGCGGTTCCTGCGCGCTCAGCCGCTGCGTCAACTCGCTCTCGACCAGCAGCAGGATGTCGCGGTAGGCACCGGCCCCGGTCGGGTCGACGACCAGGAAGCTGTCCAGTGCGTAGCCGTGTTTGGTGGTGTGGATCTGTGCATCCATCACCGACAGGTTCTTGCGATCGAAATAGCCGCACAGGCGGGCGAACAGCTCGGGCTGGTCGGGGATGTAGACGACGACCTGGAACCCCTCGCCGATCGGTGCCAGCCGTGTGCGCACGATCGGCTCGAGGGTGTCGACGTGGGCGTGAAGCATCCGGGTGTGCCAGGCGATGTCGTTGGCGTCCGTCCGCAGGAAGTAGGCGACGTCGAGCTGTGACCAGAGCTTGCGATAGGCGTCCTCGGACAACGCGTACAGGTTCAGCACCCGCAGCGCCTCGCGCCGATGGGCGTCGAGCTTCACCAGCGCGGCCGGCGCTTCGCCGTCGAGCGCCCGTTTGGCCGCCCGGAACAGGTCCTCGAGCAGCTTGCCCTTCCACGCGTTCCAGACCTTCGGCCCGGTCCCGCGGATGTCGGCCACCGTCAGCAGATACAGGCTCACCAGCCGGTGCTCGGTGCCGACCAGGTTCGCGAAGCGGGCGATGACCTCCGGGCTGCTCAGGTCCTGCTTCTGCGCGACCGAGGACATCGTCAGGTGGTGCTCGACGAGGAATTCGAGCAGTTCGCTCTCGTCGCGGGTCAGGCGATGGTCGCGGGCGAAACGGCGCGCGTCGATCCGCCCCAGCTTGGAGTGATCCCCGCCGCGTCCCTTGGCGATGTCGTGGAACAGCGCCGCGGTGTAGAGCAGCCACGGCTTGTCGTAGCCGGCCATCAGCTGGCTGCAGAAAGGGTACTCGTGGGCGTGTGCGGCCAGCGTGAAGCGACGCAGGTTGCGGATCACGATCAGGATGTGCTGGTCGACCGTGTAGACGTGGAACAGGTCGTGCTGCATCCGCCCGACGATGCGCCGGAACACCGGCAGGTAGCGGCCGAGCACCGACCACTGGTTCATCCGCCTCAGTTCGTGGATCACGCCGCGCGGCTGGCGCAGGATCTGCATGAACAGGTCGCGGTTGACCGGGTCGCGGCGGAAGCTCCCGTCGATCCGCTCGCGATTGCGCCAGATCGCGCGCAGCGTGCGCGCGGTCATGCCGGTCAGCTCGGAGTGCTGCTCCATGCGCAGGAACGCACGCAGGATCGACGAGGGATGGTCCGAGAACACCTGCGGATCGATCGCGTCGAGCAGGCCGTCCCGGTTCTGGAACTCCTCGTCGAGCGGCTCGGGCACCGCGTCGGGCCGCGGCATCAGCGCGGCCTCGGTGTTCTGCAGCAGTATCGTGTTGAACTGGGTCACCGTCTTGGCGGCCCAGTAGTAGCGCTGCATCAGTTCCTCGGAGGTGCGGCGCGCACTGCTGCCGCTGAAGCCCAGGCCCTCGGCGACCAGCGCCTGCAGGTCGAACACCAGCCGGTCCTCGCGCCGTCCCGCGACCACGTGCAGCATCGCGCGGATCCGCTTGAGCGCGCGTTCGTTGCGCTTGATGACGCGAGCCTCGTCGCGTTCGATCAGGCCCTGGCGCGCGAGTTCGCTCCAGCCGGCGCCGAGCCCCGCGGCGCGTGCGGTCCACGCGATCACGTGCAGGTCGCGCAGCCCGCCGGGGCTTTCCTTGGTGTTGGGCTCCAGGCTGTACGGCGTGTCCTCGTATTTCACGTGCCGCTGGCGCATCTCGAGCACCTTGGCGGTGAAGAAGGCGCGCGGGTCCATCTCGGCGGCCAGGCGGCGCGACAGTTCGACGTAGAGGCGGCGGCTGCCGGCGAGGAAACGTTTCTCGAGCAGGCTGGTCTGCACGGTCACGTCCTTGTGCACGGCGACCACCGCGTCGTCGAGCGATCGCACGCTGTGCCCGATCGGCAGCCCCACGTCCCAGCAGGCGCCGACGAACTGCTCGAACGCCACCGACAACTCGGCCGTGGGTTCACCCTCGGTCAGGATCTGCAGGTCGACATCGGAATGCGGGAACAGCTCCGCACGTCCGTAGCCGCCGATCGCCGCCAGCAGCGCGGTCGAGCCGAGCCCGAGTTCGCGCCACAGGTGGCGCAGGCAGTCGTCGGCGGCCTGGGTCAGGCTGCGCAACAGCCGGTCCGGATCGGGACGCTGGCGAAACGCGGCGATCGCCGCCTCGCGCCGCTGGTTGTAGCGGTCGCGCAGCGGCGCGAGCACCGACGACGGCAGCGTCGGTGCCGGGCCGGCGCGCTCGGGTCGCAGGGCGTCGTTCACCGCGCTGGCATGCCGCGTGGTCGCAAGGCGAGGGCCGTTGTCACCGGGGTGTGCCGGTCGCGGGTCAGGCTTCCTGCACCAGCGGCGCCGGTCGCGCCGGGGTGCCGGCCGAGACGGTCAGCACCTCGAAACCGTCCGCGGTGACCAGGATCGTATGTTCCCATTGGGCCGACAGGCTGTGATCCTTGGTGACGATGGTCCATCCGTCGGCCAGTTCGCGGACCTCGCGCCGGCCGGCATTGATCATCGGCTCCACGGTGAAGATCATGCCGGGGCGCAGCGGTTCGCCGGTGCCCGGGCGCCCGTAGTGCAGGATCTGCGGTTCCTCGTGGAATCGGCGGCCGATCCCGTGGCCGCAGAACTCGCGGACCACCGAATAACCCTGCGCCTCGGCGAACTGCTGGATCGCGTGGCCGATGTCGCCGATCGTGGCCCCGGGGCGCACCTGCTCGATGCCGACCCACATCGCCCGATAGGTCGTCTCGCACAACCGGCGCGCGGCGATGGACGGCTCGCCGACGTAGAACATCCGGCTCGTGTCGCCGTGGTAACCGTCCTTGATCACCGTGATGTCGACGTTGACGATGTCGCCGGCCTTGAGCACCTTGTCCCCGGGGATGCCGTGGCAGACCTGGTGGTTGACCGAGGTGCAGATGGCCTTCGGGAAAGGGCGGTATCCTGGCGGCGCGTAGTTCAGCGGCGCCGGATGGGTCTTCTGGACGTCGACCATGTACTCGTGGCACAGCCGGTCGAGTTCCGCGGTCGTGACCCCCGGGCAGACGTGCGGGGTGATGAAGTCCAGGACCTCGGCCGCGAGTCGACCCGCGACCCGCATGGCTTCGATGTCGGTATCCGTCTTGATGACGATCGGCATGGGGCTCGATGTGAAGAGAGGGTCCGCGCCGAACCGGCAGGGCGACTCGCCCGGCCGGTCGGACCGACCCTCCCTAAATCCTTGTTTGGGCTATAATTATAGGCTTACCTGCTGCAGTCGTCCTAGCCGGCCTTCAATCGGCCGGGGCGTTTCGCAACAGGAATCGCGCGCTCCGGTTCCACGGGTGTCGCCCGCTCCGCCGGCAACGGCGGACATCGGCGATTGATTCCGGAGCGTCAGTCACAACCCTCGGGAGAATCCACATGTCCGTCACCATGCGGCAGATGCTGGAGGCCGGTGTTCATTTCGGCCACCAGACGCGCTTCTGGAATCCGAAGATGGCCCCCTACATCTTCGGCCATCGCAACAAGATCCACATCGTCAACCTCGAGAAGACGCTGGCCCAGTACCTGGACGCGATGAAACACGTCCGCCAGCTGGCCGCCAACCGGGGCACGATCCTGTTCGTCGGCACCAAACGCCAGGCCCGCGAGATCATCGCCGAAGAGGCGGCACGCGCCGGCATGCCCTATGTCGACCAGCGCTGGCTGGGCGGCATGCTCACCAACTTCAAGACCGTCAAGGCGTCGATCAAGCGCCTGAAGGACATGGAAGTGACGATGGGCGAGGGCGGGCTGGAGCGCATGTCGAAGAAGGAAGGCCTGCTGTTCTCGCGCGAGCTCGAGAAGCTCAACAAGAGCCTGGGCGGCATCAAGGACATGGTCGGCCTGCCGGATGCGCTGTTCGTGATCGACGTCGGCTACCACAAGATCGCGGTCACCGAGGCCAACCGGCTCGGCATCCCGGTGATCGGGGTGGTCGATACGAACCACTCCCCGGAAGGCATCGAATACGTGATTCCGGGCAACGACGATTCGGGCCGGGCGATCCGCCTGTATGCCCGCGGCGCCGCCGATTCGATCCTCGAGGGGCGTGCGGCGGCCCTGACCGAGGTGGTGAAGGCGGCCTCCGACGAGGAATTCGTCGAGGTCGAGGGCGAGGAAGGCTGATCGGTCCGGCACGGCCGGACGGACCGTGCGGCGGCCCGGGCGCGGCTTCGCGCCCGTTCGCCGGCGGGGCGAGCGCCTGCGGGCGCGTGATGCATCGATGGAGTTGAAAGCATGGCGGAAATCACCGCGAGCATGGTGAAGGAACTGCGCGACAAGACCGACGCGCCGATGATGGAATGCAAGAAGGCGCTGACGGAGGCCGGCGGCGACCTGGGCAAGGCCGAGGAGATCCTGCGCGTCAAGCTCGGCAACAAGGCGACCAAGGCGGCCAGCCGGCTGGCGGCCGAAGGGGTGGTCGGCATCCATATGGCCGGCGCCGTCGGGGCGATCGTCGAAGTCAACTGCGAGACCGACTTCGTCGCCAAGAACGACGATTTCCTCGGTTTCGTCCGTTCACTCGCCGAACTGGTCGTCAGCCGTTCGCCGGCCGATGTCGCCGCGCTGTCGGCGCTGCCGCTGGGCGCGGGCACGGTCGAGTCGGTCCGCACCGCGCTGATCGGCAAGATCGGCGAGAACATGTCGATCCGCCGCTTCGCCCGCGTCGAAGCCAAGGGCCGCCTGGCCAGCTACGTGCATGGCGGCAGCAGGATCGGCGTGCTGGTCGATCTGGTCGGCGCCGACGAGGCGCTGGGCAAGGACATCGCGATGCATGTCGCGGCCAGCAAACCGGTGGCGCTCTCGCGCGACCAGGTGCCGGCGGCACTGATCGACAAGGAACGTTCGATCGCCCAGCAGAAGGCGGCCGAGTCGGGCAAGCCGCCGGAGATCGTCGGCAAGATGGTCGAAGGCAGCGTGCAGAAGTTCCTCAAGGAGGTGACGCTGCTCGGCCAGCCGTTCGTCAAGGACGACAAACAGACGATCGAGCAGCTGCTGAAGGCGCGCGGCGCGCAGGTGGCTTCGTTCGTCCTCTACGTCGTCGGCGAGGGCCTGGAGAAGAAGGTCACCGACTTCGCGGCCGAGGTCGCCGCCCAGGCGGCCGCCGCCCAGGCGGCCGCCGAACGGAAGTGATCGGGCCGACTGGGGCGCCGGCGCCACGCTGCGGTGCGGTAGCCGCTTTTGGGCCGATAATGACGACGCAAGCCCATCCCTGCGAAGCGGAGGACCGATGAGTTCGATGGCGATGCCCGCCGACCGGGTCGGTACGGCCCCGGCCGTTGCCTACAAGCGCGTGCTGCTGAAGTTGTCCGGCGAGGCGCTGATGGGCGACGATGCCTACGGCATCAACCGGGCGACGATCGATTCGATGTGCCGCGAGATCGCGGAAGTCGACGCGATGGGGGTGGAACTGGCCATCGTCATCGGCGGGGGCAACATCTTCCGCGGCGTGGCCGGCGGCGCGGCGGGCATGGACCGCGCGACCGCCGACTACATGGGCATGCTCGCCACGGTGATGAACTCGCTGGCGCTGCAGGATGCGTTGCGCCACGTCAACGTGACCGCCCGGGTGATGTCGGCGTTGAAGATCGAACAGGTCGTCGAATCGTATGTCCGGCCCAAGGCGCTGCGATATCTCGAAGGCGGCAAGGTCGTCATCTTCGCGGCCGGCACCGGCAACCCGTTCTTCACCACCGACACGGCGGCCGCGCTGCGCGGCGCCGAGATCGGCGCCGAAGTCGTGCTCAAGGCGACCAAGGTCGACGGCGTCTACACCGCCGATCCGTTGAAGGACCCGGATGCGCGCCGATACCAGCGGATCACCTTCGACGAGGCGATCGCCCGCCACCTGAAGGTGATGGACGCGACCGCGTTCGCCCTGTGCCGCGACCAGAAACTGCCGATCAAGGTGTTCTCGATCTTCAAGGAGGGAGCACTTCGCCGCGTGCTCCTGGGCGAGGACGAGGGCACGCTGGTGCACGTCTGACGCGTTCGTGCGTTCGGAAGACGAAGGGGAATTTCGATGAGCATCGCCGAGGTCCGACGGTCGGCCGAGCAGAAGATGACCAAGTCGATCGAGACGCTGAAATCGCAGCTGGCCAAGATCCGTACCGGCCGGGCGCACATCGGCCTGCTCGACCACATCCACGTCGACTACTACGGTTCGATGGTGCCGATCGGCCAGGTGGCCAACGTCACGCTGATCGATTCGCGCACGATCGGTGTGTCGCCGTGGGAGAAGAAGATGGTGTCGGCGGTCGACAAGGCGATCCGCGAGTCGGACCTGGGCCTGAACCCGGCGACGCTCGGCGAGCTGATCCGGGTGCCGATGCCGCCGCTGTCCGAGGAACGCCGGCGCGAGCTGACCAAGGTCGTCAAGGGCGAGGGCGAACATGCGAAGGTCGCCGTGCGCAATCTGCGTCGCGACGCCAACGAACATCTGAAGAAACTGTTGAAGGACAAGGCCGTATCCGAAGACGAAGAGCGGCGAGCGCAGGACGACATCCAGAAGCTGACCGACAAGTTCGTGGTCGAGATCGACAAGCTGCTGGCGGCCAAGGAACAGGAAATCATGACCGTCTGATGGGTCGTCCCTTTTCCCGACTGATGCGCCCCTTCGCCAGCTCCACCGAGTCCGTGCCGGCGGCGCGCGACGTGCCGCGGCATGTCGCGATCATCATGGACGGCAACGGCCGCTGGGCCACCTCCCGCATGCTGCCGCGGGTGGCCGGGCACGCCAAGGGTGTCGAGGCGGTTCGTGCCACCGTCGAGGCCTGCGCGAGGCGCGGCATCGAATACCTGACCCTGTTCGCGTTCAGCTCCGAGAACTGGCGCCGCCCGCCCGACGAGGTCTCGGTGCTGATGCGGCTGTTCATCTCGGCTCTGGAGCGCGAGGTGGCGCTGCTCAAGACGAGCGGGATCCGGCTGCGGATCGCCGGCGATCTGCAACGGTTCGAGCCGCGACTGCGCGATCTGATCAGCGAGGCCGAGAGATCCACGAGCCACAACCGCCGGATGACGTTGACCGTCGCCGCCAACTACGGCGGACGCTGGGACATCGTGCAGGCGATGCACAAGCTGCTGGCGGCGCGACCGGAGCTGGCGAATGATCCGTCGCTGATCGACGAGGCCAGCCTCGCCGAGCACCTGGCGATGAGCCACACCCCGGAGCCCGATCTGTTCATCCGGACCGGCGGCGAGCAGCGGATCAGCAACTTCCTGCTCTGGCAGCTCGCGTACACCGAGCTGTATTTCACCGAGACCTATTGGCCTGACTTCGGCGCGGCGGCGCTCGACGAGGCGATCCGCTCGTACCAGTTGCGCGAGCGGCGTTTCGGCCGCACCGGCGCCCAGGTCGAGGCCTGACGGCGCGCCATCGGCGCCCGCCACGCCCCCTTGCATGCTCGCCAAGCGCGTCGCCACCGCGCTCGTGCTGCTGGCGGTCATCGTCGCCGCACTCGCGGCGCCTTCGCCGTTGCCCTGGGCGATCGCCTCGGCGCTGTTCCTCTCCCTCGGCGCATTCGAGTGGTCCCGTCTGCTGCCCGGCGCGGCCGGCCGGGCATGGATCGCCCTGGGTGTCTTCGTCGCGGCGAGCACGGCCTACGTCGTGTTTCGTCCCGATGGCGGCATGCCACCCGAAGCACTGGCGGTGATCGCGGCGGCGCTGACCGGGTTCTGGGTGGTGGCCGGTGCCCGGCGGCTGGCCACCCATGACGCGCGCGGCGGCGGCTGGCCGCTCGCGGTGCTGCTGCTGGTCGGCTGCTGGGTGGCGTTGTACGAACTGCGCATCCTGGGCATCCTGCCGCTGTTCTCGGCGATGGCCGTGATCTGGATCGCCGACATCGCGGCCTATTTCATCGGCCGGGCGATCGGTCGCCGCAAGCTCGCCCCGTCGATCAGCCCGGGCAAGAGCTGGGAGGGCGCCGTGGGCGCGGGCTTCGTGGTCGCGATCGCCGGGCTGCTCGCCGCTGCCGTGCCGGCGCTGTCCGGTTCGCTGCCGGCGCTGCTGGTCGGGCGGCTGTCCGGTCCCGGGGCCGTGCTGGTGCTGGCCGGGATGGTCGCGTTGTCGGTGGTGGGCGATCTGCACGAATCGCTGCTCAAGCGCCAGGCCGGGGTCAAGGACAGCGGCGCGACGCTGCCGGGCCACGGCGGGGTGCTCGACCGGATCGACGCGCTGATTCCGA
>CADEEH010000131.1 GCA_902826305.1 uncultured Burkholderiales bacterium | reverse complement strand
GGCAGCCGGATGGACGAGGTGATCTACGAGGAGTTCAAGGGCACCGGCAACATGGAGATCCACCTGAACCGGCGCATGATGGAGAAACGGATCTATCCGGCGATCGACATCAACCGCTCGGGCACCCGGCGCGAGGAGCTGCTGATCAAACCCGACGTGCTGCAGAAGATCTGGATCCTGCGCAAGCTGCTGCACGACATGGACGAACTGCAGGCGATGGAGTTCCTGATGGACAAGGTCAAGCAGACCAAGGACAACCAGGCCTTCTTCGACATGATGCGTCGCGGCAGCTGACCGGCGGCCGGACCCCGGCGCTCTCGGGGCGCACCAATTCGGGTTATCATTGCATGTTGTCCGCCGGCCCGACGCCGGCACCCATCTTCCGGATTCGAGCACCCTGTCCGCGGCCGGAATTCAGAGGCGATTCGATGAAACAAGGCATCCACCCCGAATACCGCGACGTCGTCTTCCTCGACGTGTCCAGCGGCTTCAAGTTCATCACCCGCTCGACGCTGAACACGCGCGAGAAGATCAAGTGGGACGACGGCAAGGAATACCCGCTGTTCAAGCTGGACGTCAGTTCCGAATCACACCCGTTCTACACCGGCGCGCAGCAGCGGATCAGCGAGACCGGTCGCGTCGAGAAGTTCCGCCAGAAGTTCTCGCGCACGGCCAAGGCCGCCAAGTAGGCGGCCCGTCGGCGGGCCGGGTCGCGATGTCCCGGCGGCTGCCGGCCCCCTCGCCTTCCCGGTGCGACGCCCGGCCGACCGGCCGGGCGCAGCGTGGCCCCGGGACCTCGTTGTCGTCGCCTCGGAACGGTCGGCTCGCGCCGCAGCCGAGCCGCTGATGCGCCCGTTCCTGGTCACCGAACTGCAGGCTGGCAAGCTGCCGCGCTGGGCCCTTTGGCTGCTGTGCGGGCTGTATGCGTTGCCGGGATTCATCGGCCGTGATCCCTGGCGAACCCAGGATGCCGCCGGCTTCGGAGTCGCGCTGACGATGGCACGCGGCGGCGGCCTGGACTGGCTGGTCCCCAACGTCGCCGGCGCGGCGATCAACGAAGAAGGCCCGCTGCCGTTCTGGCTCGCAGGCTTCGCGGCCCGATGGCTGCCGTTTCCTGAACACCTGACCGTACGCCTGGCCGCCGTCGTCGGCCTGATGGTGATGCTGATCGCGACCTGGTACGCGACCTACCTGCTGGCCAAGCGGCCCGGGCTGCAACCCGGCGACCCGTTCGGGGCCAGCGCCTCGCGGATCGATTTCGGACGCGCGGTCGCCGATTCGTCGTTGCTCGTGGTAATGGCGATGCTGGGACTGGTCGCCCGCCTGCACGAGACCACCGCCGAGGCGGCCCAGCTGACCGCGGTTGCGATGTTCCTGTTCGGTGCCGCGCGCGGGCTCGACAGGCCGCTGGCCGGCGGACTGATCGCCGGCGCGGCGATCGGGGCCAGCGCGCTGACCCGCGGCCTGGTGCCGGCGACCGGATTGCTGATCACATTGCTCGCCCTGCCGGTCATCTCACGCGACTACCGCCTGGTCGGCTGGCGGCTGCTGGCCGCGGCGCTGCCCGCCGCGCTGGCCGTCGGTGCGAGCTGGCCGCTGGTGCTGGCCGGCGGCCCGGAACCGGCGCGCGAGGCGCTGGCCGCATGGCTCGGCTGGAACCGCCTGGCTGCCTCCGGTCCGGATTGGGTCTCGCTCGGCTACTACCTGCGCACGATGCCTTGGTTCTGGTGGCCGGCGTGGCCGATCGCCGGCTGGGCGATCTGGCGCTGGCGCAGCCGCCTGGGTGAACCGGCGATCGCGCTGCCCCTGGTGAGCATGACGATGCTCGCGCTGGGCGCCTCGCTGGCCGCCCGCGGCACCGAGAGTGAACTGCTGCTGCCGGCGTTGCCGATGGCGATGCTGGCCGCCTTCGGCCTGCCGACACTCAAGCGTTCGGTGGTCAGCCTGGTCGACTGGTTCGCCGTGATGACGTTCACGCTGTTCGGCATCGCGGTCTGGGCCTACTGGCTCGCGTACATGACCGGATTCCCGCCGAAGATGGCGGCCTCCACCGCCCGCCTGGCCCCCGGCTTCAAACCCGACTGGATCATCTTCGAGATCGTCCTGGGCGGGCTGGCCACGATCGCCTGGCTGGCGCTGGTGCGCTGGCGGATCTCGCGCCAGCCGCCGATGATCTGGCGCGCGGTCGTCTTGTCCAGCGGCGGCCTGGTGTTGCTGTGGTTCCTGCTGATGACCTTGTGGTTGCCGGTGTTCAACGAACGCAACACCTACCGCGATGTCGGCCAGCACATCGGCACGGTGCTGCCGAAGACCCACCGCTGCGTCGACTCGCGGGGCGTGGGCCTGGCCGAGCGCGCCAGCATCGCCTACTTCGGCCAGCCTCGGTTGCTTGCGCTGGGCGCCGCGCGGCCGGCCGGCGGTTGTGACTGGCTGCTGGTGCAGGACAACGGTCCGCTCGCGCGCGCGCTGTCGCCGCAGGAGCCCGGCTGGCGGCTGCGCTGGGAGGGGGGACGCCGCGGCAACGCCGACGAACGTTTCAGGCTCTACGAACGCGCCGGCGCCACGCGATAGGAGCCGGCCAGGACATGTCTGGGCATCGTCACGCCTCGCGACCGGCCACCGGCCGTGCGAGTGATCGATCGTCGCCGTGAGACGCCACCGGTCGATGCGGGGCGAGGTGCTGGCGCTGGCCTGGCCGGTGCTGATCGGCCAGCTCGCCGTGATGGCCAACGGGGTCATCGACACCGTGATGGCCGGGCACCTGTCGGCCGACGACGTCGCCGCGGTCGGCCTGGGTGCCAGCGTGTCGATCACGGTGTACGTCGGTTTCATGGGGGTGCTGCTCGCGCTCTCGCCGATTGTCGCCCAGCACTATGGCGCCGGCCGGCACGCGGCGATCGGCGAGGAGTTCAAGCAGGCGCTGTGGCTCGCGCTCGCGCTGAGCGTGGCCGGCACGGCGCTGCTGCTGTGGACCGACCTGTGGCTGTCGATCGCCGAACCGCCGGCGCCGGTGGCCGAGCGCGCGCGGCTCTATCTGACCGCGGCCGCGTTCGGCGTGCCGGCATCGCTGCTGTTCCGGGTCTTCTATGCTCTGAACACCGCGATCTCGCGGCCGAAGGTCGTGATGACGATCAACCTGGTCGGGGTCGCGCTGAAGGTCCCGCTGAACGCGCTGTTCATGTACGGCGCGACGGTGCCGATCACCGGCTGGAAGGTTCCGGCGATGGGCGGACCCGGTTGCGGCGTGGCCACCGCGATCATCGCCTGGGTCTGCCTGGCGCTCGGGCTGTGGCTGCTCGCCAGCGATCCGGTCTATCGGCCGTTCAGGCTCGGCGGGTTCGCGCCGCCGCGCTGGCAGCGCGTCAAGCCTTTGCTCGCGCTCGGGCTGCCGATGGGTGGCAGCTACATCGTCGAGATCACGTCGTTCACCTTCATCGCGCTGCTGGTCGCCCGCTTCGGTGCGGTGCCTGCGGCCGGGCACCAGATCGCCTCCAATGCGATGGCCCTGTTCTACATGTTCGCACTCGCGATTGCCAATGCCACCAGTGTGCTGGTGGGGCAGTCGATCGGCGCCCGGCGGCCGGCGCGCGCCCGCCGTTATGCCCACACCGGCATCCGGCTGGCGATGGTGACCGCCGTCGTGATCGTGCTGGCGCTCTGGCTGGCCGGCCCGGCGATCGCACGGCTGTACACGTCCGATCCGGCGGTGCTCGCGGCGACCGTGCCGCTGCTTGCACTGCTCGGGGCCTACCATCTGTTCGACAGCCTGCAGACGCAGTTCGCGTTCATCCTGCGCGCCTACAAGATCGCGGTGCTGCCGATGGTGATCTACGTCGTGTCGCTCTGGGGCATCGGCCTGGGCCTGGGCACGCTGCTCACCTATCGCACCGATCCGGCGGGTCCGCTCGGTGCGCTCAACGGCGTCAACGGCGGCGCGATCGCCTTCTGGGCCTGCGGCATCGCCAGCGTGATGCTGGCCTCGGCACTGCTCGCCCCGCAACTGGCGCGGGTCTGGCGCGATCAGCGGCGGATGAAGTTCTCGCGGTAGTGTTTCAGTTCGTCGATCGACTCGTGGATGTCGGCGAGTGCGGTATGGGCGCTGCGCTTGGCGAAACCGCGGGCGACCTCCGGCATCCAGCGCCGGCACAGTTCCTTGACCGTGCTGACGTCGAGATTGCGGTAGTGGAAGTACGATTCCAGCCTCGGCATGTACCGGGCCATGAACCGACGGTCCTGGCAGATCGAGTTGCCGCACATCGGCGACTTGCCTGCGGGCACCCACGGCGACAGGAACTCGATCAGTGTCGACTCGGCGGCCGACTCGCCGATCGACGACACCCGCACCCGATCCAGCAGGCCGGAGCGGCCATGGGTGGCCTGGTTCCACGCGTCCATCGCCTGCAGCACCGCCTCGGGCTGCCGGATCGCGAGCGCCTCGCTCGCCGCGAGAACGTTCAGTTCACCGTCGGTGACCACGACCGCGACCTCGATGATGCGATCGATCTCCGGCCGCAGGCCGGTCATTTCCATGTCGACCCAGATCAGGTGATTCTCGTTCGGCGCGGCCATCGGATCTCTTCTCCTGGTGTCATGTTCCGCAAACCGGGACCATCACACTAGAATCATCGCACAAGCCCTTTGGCCGACCATGTCCGACACATTGACCGCCCTGTTCCTGACCGCCGTGCTGGCTTCGACGGCGATCCGCCTGTGGCTCGCCGGTCGCCAGGTCCGTCACGTGACCGCGAACCGTGCGCAGGTACCGTCCCGGTTCGCCGGCCGGATCGGCCTTGCAGCGCATCAACGCGCCGCCGACTACACGGTCGCCCGGGTTCGTCTGGGTGTCGTCGACACGGTGCTCGGTGTCGTCGTCCTGCTGGCGCTGACGTTGGGCGGCGGCGTGCAGCAGGTGCACGACCTGGCGTCGCCCTGGCTCGGCAACCACCCGATCACGCTCGGCGTCGTGATCGTCGGTGCCGTGATCGCGATCGGCGCGGTGCTCGACCTGCCGCTGGCCTGGTACCGGCAGTTCCGCCTCGAACGTCGCTTCGGTTTCAACCGGATGACGCTGGGCCTGTTCATCGCCGACATGATCAAGGGCACGCTGCTCGGCGCCGCACTCGGGCTGCCGCTGCTGGCGCTGGTACTCTGGCTGATGCGTTCGGCCGGTGATGGCTGGTGGTTGTGGACCTGGCTGGTGTGGATGGCATTCAACCTGGTGCTGCTCGTCGCCTACCCGACGCTGATCGCACCGCTGTTCAACCGCTTCGTGCCGCTGGCCGACGGCGGCGTCAAGCAGCGCATCGAGGCACTGCTCGCGCGTTGCGGCTTCACCAACCGCGGCCTGTTCGTGATGGATGGCAGCCGCCGTTCCTCGCACGGCAACGCGTATTTCACCGGCCTGGGCCGGGCCAAGCGGATCGTCTTCTTCGACACATTGATCGAACGGCTCGCGCCGGCGGAGATCGAGGCGGTGCTCGCACATGAACTGGGCCATTTCAAGCGCCGGCACGTGACGAAACGGATCGTCGCCAGCGGCATCGGCAGCCTGGCCGGGTTGTGGGTCCTGGGGCAGCTGTCGCAACAAGCCTGGTTCTTCGAGGGACTGGGTGTCCCGGCGAGCGGTGATGCACGCGAGGCGATCGCGCTGCTTTTGTTCCTGCTCGTCACGCCCTCGTTCACGTTCCTCGCCCGACCGCTGCTGGCCTGGTGGTCGCGCCGGCACGAATTCGAGGCCGATCGATTCGCGGCCGAACACGCCGAGGCGGACGACCTGATCGCGGCGCTGGTCAAGCTCTACGAGGACAACGCGTCGACGCTGACGCCGGATCCGCTGCACTCGGCGTTCTACGATTCACATCCGCCGGCGCTCGAGCGGATCGACATGCTCGCGCGGGCGGCCGCTCCGCGCGCCGCGGCCGCCTGACGGGAACGCCCCCCTCCCCAAGCCTTTCGATGCGCCGCATCCAGACCCGTCAGCAGCTGCTGGCCCGCAAGTCGCGGCCGATCGAGGGCGATCGTGCCTACACGCCGACCGAACTCGACGCCCAGTTGCCGGAGATCGCCGGCTGGAGCCAGGACGACGGCGCGTTGTCGCGCGGATTCACCTTCCGCGACTACTACGAGACGATCGCCTTCGTGAACGCGCTGGCGTGGATCGCCCACGCCGAGGACCACTTTCCGGAACTGCAGGTGCAGTACAACCGCTGTACGGTGCGCTGGAGCACCACGGAGCTCGGCGGCATCTCCGACAACGACTTCATCTGCGCCGCGAAGACCGACGCGGTGTTCGGCCGTTGAACTTGGCCGAGCCGACGATCGACGCCGTCGTCTGCGCGAGTTTCGGCCGCTCCCATGCGTTGCGTGTCGCCGCCGACGGCGCGTTGCTCGCGGCGGTCACGCGAGGCAAACGCGGCGAGGTCGCCGTCGGTGACCGCGTGACCGCACGGAGCACGTCGCCGGGGCATGCGGTGATCGAAAGTGTCGAGCCGCGTCGCAACGAGATCCGCCGCAGCGACGGTGCACGCAGCAAGGTGCTGGCTGCCAACGTCGACCAGGCGGCGATGGTGATCGCCGCCGAGCCGCCGTACGACGAAGGGCTGCTGCTGCGGGTGATGATCGCCTGCGAGACCGCCGGCGTGCCGCTGCTGGTGATCGGCAACAAGCTCGACCTGCCGGGCGCCGAACGGCTGACGACACGACTGGCCGTGTTCGAGGCGATCGGCTACCGGACGCTGAGGATCGCCGCACGCCCCGATCCGGACGGCGCCCGCGCCGCGCTGGTTCCGCTGCTCGAGGGGCGGACCACGCTGATGCTGGGTGAATCGGGCATGGGAAAGTCGACGCTGGTCAACCTGCTCGCGCCCGATGCCGTGCAGTCGACCGCCGAGGTGTCCAAGGCACTGTCCGCCGGCCGGCACACGACGACCGCGTCACGCGCGTTCGAACTGCCCGGACGGGCGCGGCTGATCGATTCACCGGGATTCCAGACCTTCGGGCTGGACCACCTGTCATCGTCGCAGCGTGTGCACGGGATGCGCGAGTTCGTGCCGCTGCTGGGGCGCTGCCGCTACGGCAACTGCAGCCACCGCACCGAACCCGGATGTGCGATCCGCGATGCGGTCGGCGCCGGGTCGATCGACCGCCTGCGGTACGAGCTGTTCGTCGCTCTCTGAGCCGAGCAGCGGCCGGATCACCCTTTCGCGCCGGCCGCGGCCCACGTACGATGGCGCCTGCACGTCCTGCCGGAACCACGATGGCCGCCGAACCCGAGATCTTCTGCCCCGAATGCCGCTATCGGCCGCAGCCGCTGGACCGGTGGGACTGCACACCGTCGTGTGGCACACGTTGGCACACGTTCTGGACACGCGGGCTGTGCCCGGGCTGTGGCGTGCGATGGCCGAAGACCCAATGTCCACACTGCGGCGCGTGGCCTCCGCACGAAGACTGGTACCACGAGCCGGATGGTGGCGATCCCGAGGCCGAACGTGAAAACGAACTTCACGACCCGGCGGTTGCATCGTCGCGGGGCAGCGGCGGCAACGGGCAGTCGGGGTAAACCTCACCGGCCCGAGCCCGGCACCCGTCCGGCCCGGCACGCTTCCTACAGTGTCCGGACCACCTTGTAGCTGCCCCGGGACAGCCGCACCGTTGCCAGGTCGCGCTGGCGGCGGTCGACCGGATGGACGATCACCGCCCACTGGCCACGCCGCAACGCCCGCCGCACCGCGTAACCGACCCGGTTGTGATCGGGGCGAAGACTCACCAGGCCGCCAGCGAGCAGACCGAACGCTGCGCCGAGCATCATCATCACGATCAGGCTGATCCCGGGAGAACTCAGCACCATCGGCGAATCGATCGACAGCAGTACCGAATACACCGCGACCCCCAGCGCACCGCCGAACAGGCCGGCGAGCACGTGGGCACGCACCAGGGTGACCGCGATGCCATCCGTTTCCGGCTCGAGTGAGCGTGCCACACGATCCGACGCAGGCGGATCGGCCGGACCGAGCACCGACACCTGCCGCTCGCGGAACGTGCCGCGCCGGGTCATCGATTCCGCCGCGCGCCGTGCGTCGGCCTGCGACGAGAACAGTCCGGCCACCTTGGTGACCGATGCCTCGCCAAACATCGCTTCCTTCATTTTCATCGTCTTCTCCCGTGCCTTGCCTGCGGTATGCGCATCATCGCAAGCATGGTCGGATCGACGATCGTCGACCATCGGCCGCGACGCGGCGGTGGTGTGGGAGAGTTCCGACGCGGGGACGCGGCTCAGCCCAGCAACGGCAGCAGGTGCCGCCGCCCCTGCGGGGTCAGGGTCAATGCACGATTCGCCAGTGGACCGGCGACCGCGGCACGCGCCGGGTCGCGGACCAGCCAGCGCCGCATGATGAAGTGATCGAGCAGGGACGTCGCGAGCCCTCCGGCGAGGTGGTCGCGACGCTCGGACCAGTCCAGGCACGGATACGCGAAGCGGCGGCTGCCGACCGGCCGCGGCGGCTCCAGACCGATCGAGCGCAGCCAGGTCTCGCCCTGTCGGGTCAGTCGCCAGTCCGCGCCGTGTTCGTCCAGACAACAGCCACGCCGCAGGGCATCGAGCAGGCCGACACCGAGGCGGCCGGCGAGGTGGCCGTAGCAGCAGCGCGCCTCGCGAAGCACCCGTCGTGACGGCGTGTTCCAGTCGCGTTCGCCGGCACCGCGTTCAGCGACCA
Source organism: uncultured Burkholderiales bacterium (assembly GCA_902826305.1). Taxonomy (GTDB): domain Bacteria; phylum Pseudomonadota; class Gammaproteobacteria; order Burkholderiales; family Burkholderiaceae_E; genus CADEEH01. Next base: position 4,600 of record CADEEH010000131.1, on the reverse strand, counting down.
GCGACAGCGCCTCCAACGCGTGCGCGACCTCCGCATCGGCGAGCTTGAAATAGCGATGCCGTCCGCGCGGCTCGCAGGCGACGAGCCCGGCCTCGAGCAGCGTGCCCAGGTGCGCGCTGGCGGTCGACGGCGCGACCGTCGCGACCCGGGCGAGTTCGCTGGCACTCGCATAGTGGCCCCCCAGCAGGCAGGCCAGCATCCGCGAACGGGCGGGATCCGCGATCGCCGCGGCGATCCTTGCCAGCCGCGGTTCGTAGGTCGGACTCATCGGGTCGTGTGCCTCCTGTTTCCGAAAAGTCTACGCAGTTCGTGATGCATCGGCTGCCGCCGCCGCGGGCCGTTCGAACGCCTCGGCGACAACTTCGGTGAACGTGCGCCATTCGCGCCGGATGAAACATTCGCGAGCGGCGAACGCCAGGTTCTCGAGCGCCGCCGGGTCGCGCTTCAGGCGAGCGCGGTAACGTTCGTAGGCGGCCAGGTCATCGAACGCCACCAGTCCCCACGCCTGCGCATTGTCGCCCTCGTGCGGCAGGAAGTAGCCGACACAATGACCACCCAACCGGGGAATGATCGACGCCCAGGCGGTGGCATAACGTCGGAACGCATCGCGTCGGGACGGCTCGATCTCGTAGCGGATGAAACAGCAGATCGTCATCTCGGGCTCCTGAAGCGGAATCCGGATGGTGCCGCGTCGACGCGGACCGATGGTTCGGTCCGCACCGAAGTATCAGGGTGCCCCGGGTGTGGAACCCTCAGGCCGCGGCCCGTGCCACCGCCGGCACGAGCAGCCGCTGCGCCTCGGCGACAATCGCCTCGGCGGTGATGCCGAAGTGCCGATACAGTTCGTCGGCCGGCCCCGAGGCGCCGAAGCCGCACATGCCGATGAATCCGCCGTTCTCGCCGAGCCAGCGATCCCAGCCGAAACGCAGCGCCGCCTCGCAGCCGATGCGGACCGTGCCCGGACCGAGCACGGCGCAACGGTACGACGCGGACTGCGCCTCGAACAGTTCCCAGCTCGGCATCGAGACCACCGCGGTCGGCACACCCGAGGCCTGGAGCAGCTCGCGGGCCCTGGCCGCGATGGCGACTTCCGAACCGGTCGCCAGCAGCGTGACCCGGCGTGTGCCGCCGTCGGCCTCGGCGAGCACGTACGCACCGCGGGCCGACAGGTTCTCGTCGACGTGCACCCGACGCACGTTCGGCAGTGCCTGGCGGGCGAACACCAGTGTCGTCGGCCCGTCCCGGTGCGCCAGGGCGATCTCCCAGCACTCGGCTGCCTCGATCGCGTCGGCCGGCCGCAGCACCCGCATGTTCGGCATCGCCCGCAGCGCCGCGAGGATCTCGACCGGCTGGTGGGTCGGCCCGTTCCTGCCGATGCCGATCGAATCGTGGCTGAAGACGAACTTCACCGGCAGGCCCATCATCGCCGCCATCCGCATCGCGGGTCGTTCGTAGTCGGAGAACGCGAGATAGGTCACCGCCATCGGCACGATGCCGCCGTGGGCGGCCATCCCGTTGGCCATCGCGGCCATCACGTGTTCGCGCACGCCGCAGTGGACATACCCTCCGCGTCGATCGTCGGCGCTGAACGCGGCCAGCTTGCGTTTGTGCTGGGTCGGCGCCTCCAGGTCGGCACAGGCGACGACCCGCTCGGGCATCCGGTCGACGAGTTCGTCGTTGATCTCGCCGGAAATGAAGATGCCGCTGGCCAGTGGTTCACGTCCGATCGCCCGGCGCTTGTAGTCGAGCAGCAGGTCGCGCCAGCCGGCGGGCAGGTCACCGGCGAGGATGCGGTGGAACTCGGCGCGTTCGGAACCCGGCAGCGCGTCGACGCGCACCTGCCAGGCGGCGCGTTCGGCGCGGTGCCGGCGACCGGCCGCACGCCAGGTCGCGAGCACGTCGGCCGGAATCTCGAACGGCGGATGGGACCAGCCGAGCAGTTCGCGCGCGGCCTGCGCATCGGCGTCGAACAGTCGTGCGCTGTGTCCGCCGCGCTGCCCCTGCAGACGCGTGATGCCGCGCGCGATCACCGTCCGGCAGGCGAGCATCGACGGGCGCGGGTCGGCTCGCGCCGCATCGAGGGCGGCCGACACCGCGCGCAGGTCGTGTCCGTCGAGCTCGACGACATGCCAGCCGGCGACCCGGAACCGTTCGGCGACGTCCTCGCTGATCGACAGGTCGGTCGAGCCGTCGTCGGTGATCCGGTTGTCGTCCCACAGCAGCGTCAGCTTGCCCAGCCGCAGGTGGCCGGCGAGCGAGATCATCTCCTGGCCGATGCCCTCCTGGAGGCAGCCGTCGCCGACGAAGGCCCAGGTGCGGTGATCGACGATGCCGTCGCCGAACCGGGCGTTGAGCACCGCTTCGGCCACCGCCATGCCGAGGGCATTGCCGATGCCCTGTCCGAGTGGTCCGGTGGTCACTTCGATGCCACATGCCGGATCACGTTCCGGATGGCCTTCACAACGGGAACCGAAGTCGCGGAACGTGCGCACCTGGTCGAGCCCGATCGCCTCGTAGCCGCTCAGATGCAGCAGTGCATACAGCAGCATCGAGCCGTGGCCGTTGGACAGAACGACCCGGTCCCGGTCGGCCCAGGTCGGATCACCGGCGTCGAACTTCAGATGGCGGGTGTAGAGCGCGGTCGCGATCTCGGCCATGCCCAGCGGCACACCCTGGTGGCCCTCGCCGGCGCGCACGATCGCATCGACCGACAGGAACCGGATCGCGTTCGCCAGGCGCGGATCGTCGAGCGGGGCGTGCCCGGCGCCCGCCCGCACGGCCGCGGCACCGGTGTCCGGATCGTCGACGCGCATCAGCCGAGCCAGGACTTGATCGAACGGATGATCGCCGCGGTCGAGATGCCATAGCGGTCGTGCAGCGTCGGCAGTGCCCCGGCGTCGAGGAACGCGTCGGGCAGCGCGATCCGGTGGAACGCCGGTGTCACGCGGGCCTCGAGCAGCGCGGTCGCGACCGCTTCGCCCAGGCCGCCGATCGTCGTGTGATTCTCCACGACCACGACCATCCGCCCGGGACGGCGCGCCTCGCGCAGGATCGTCTCCAGGTCCAGGGGCTTGATCGTCGGCACGTGCAGCACGCCGACCTCGACCCGGTCGCCGGCGAGCCCGGCGGCCGCCTCCAGTGCGCGCATCGTCATCATCCCGGTCGAGAGGATCAGCACGTCGCCGCCGTCGCGGATCATCTTGGCGCGGCCGAGCTCGAACCGGTAGCCGTATTCGTCGAGAACCAGCGGCACCTGGCCGCGCAGCAGCCGCATGTAGACCGGCCCGCGATGCGCGGCGATCGCCGGCACCGCCTGTTCGATCTCGAATGCGTCGCACGGATCGATCACCGTCATGCCGGGCATCGCGCGCATCAGCGCCAGGTCCTCGGCCGCCTGGTGACTCGGACCGTAGCCGGTGGTCAGGCCCGGCAGCGCGCAGGCGATCTTCACGTCCAGGCCGTCCTCGGCGATCGCCTGGTGGATGAAGTCATAGGCGCGCCGGGTCGCGAACACCGCATAGGTGGTGACAAACGGCTGCGCGCCCTCCTTGGCCAGACCGGCGGCGGCACCGAACAGCAGCTGCTCGGCCATCCCCATCTGGTAGAAACGCTCGGGGAACGCCTGCGCGAACACGTGCAGGTCGGTGTACTTGGCGAGGTCCGCGGTCATGCCGACGATCTCGGGCTTCGATTCGGCGAGTGCGGACAACGCGTGGCCGAACGGCGCCGGCCGGGTGCGCTGCCCCTCGCCGGCGATCGAGGCGATCATCGCCGAGGTCTTCAGCTTCGGCGCCGCGGTGCTGGCCGCTTTCGCGGCCGGAGTTGTCGTGCTCATGAGTTCCTCCCGGCCCAGCCGGCATCGAGTGCGTCGAGCGCGAGCTGCCATTCGGCCGGCTCGACACGGATGAAGTGGTTCTTTTCGCGCGCCTCCAGGAACGGCACGCCGCAGCCCATCCGGGTGTCGCAGATGATCATCCGCGGCCGCGGCTTCGGGTGGTTGCGGGCGTTGACGAACGCGTCGATCACCGCGTCCATGTCGTTGCCGTCGATGCGCTGCGTGTACCAGCCGAACGCCTTGAGCTTGTCGGTCAGCGGCTCGAACGCCATCACCTGGCCCGACGGCCCGTCGGCCTGCTGGTTGTTGACGTCGCAGATCGCGATCAGGTTGTCGAGCCGCCAGTGCGCCGCCGACATGAACCCTTCCCAGACCGCGCCCTCGTCGAGTTCACCGTCGGAGAACAGCGTGTAGACGAACGCCGGGTTGGCCTTGCGCTTCAGGCCGAGTGCGTGGCCGACCGCGATCGCCAGTCCCTGACCGAGCGACCCGCCGGACATCTCCATGCCCGGCGTGTAGCTCGCCATGCCCGACATCGGCAGGCGGCTGTCGTCGCTGCCGTAGGTCTCGAGTTCACTCTCCGGCAGGATGCCGGCCTCGATCAGCGCCGCGTACAGCGCGATCGCGTAGTGGCCGTTGGACATCAGGAAACGGTCGCGACCCTCCCACTTCGGGTCCTCGGGTTTGTAGCGCATCGCGGCGAAATACGAGACCGCGAGCACGTCGGCGATGTCCAGCGCCTGGCCGATGTAGCCCTGGCCCTGG
>CADEEH010000130.1 GCA_902826305.1 uncultured Burkholderiales bacterium | reverse complement strand
TCGATCGAGAAGTCGATCGCGCCGCTGCGCTCGTTCGTCGCCGAGCCGATGCGCTACGGCAACCTGTTCCTGGCCGGCGACGCGGCCCACATCGTGCCGCCGACCGGTGCACGCGGGCTGAACAGCGCGGCATCGGACATCTACTACCTGTATCACGCGATGGTCGCGCACTACAAGGACGGCGACGACAGCGGGCTCGACAACTACTCGGCCAAGGCGCTGGCGCGGGTGTGGAAGGCGCAGCGCTTCTCGTGGTGGATGACAACGATGCTGCACACGTTCCCGGACAGCATCGACTACGACAAGAAGCTGCAGCAGACCGAACTCGCGTACCTGTTCTCGTCGGAGGCCGCGCAACGTGCGCTGGCCGAGAACTACACCGGCCTGCCGTTCTGATCCGCGTACCGGGCGACGACGTCACGGGTGCCGATGGACAAGTGATGGCCTCCGCGGATTGCCGCCGCATCGTCATCGTCGGCGGCGCGATCATGGGCAGCTTCTGCGCCTGGTCTCTGCGTCGCGCCGGATTCGCCGGGCCGATCACCGTCCTCGAGAAGGATTCCACCTATCGCTATTCGTCGACCGCGTTGTCCGCCGCGTCGATCCGCACGCAGTTCGGCACGCCGGTGAACATCCGGATGAGTCTCTTCGCTGCCGACATGTTCCGCGACCTGCGTGCCGTCTTCGGGCCGGATGCGGACATCAGCTACCGGGAAAAGGGTTATCTGTTCCTGGGCGCAACGGGCGAGGAGGCCACACGCATCGCCGCCGCCACGATGCAGCGGGCCGAGGGCGCCGACATCGAGGTCCTCGAGCCCGCCGAGCTTCGCGCCCGTTTCCCCGGCTTCGACTTCGACGGCGTGCCCATCGGCACGTTCGGTGCCCGCGACGAGGGCTGGTTCGATGCGTGGAGCCTGCTGTCGCTCGTGCGGCAGGGCGCGCATCGTGCGGGTGTGGCCTATGTCGATGCCGCGGCCGAACGATTCGAGACCCGTGGCGACAGGATCACCGGTGTCGGCTTGTCGACCGGCGAGCGCGTGCCGTGCGACGTCTGCGTCGTCGCGGCCGGCGCGATGTCCGGACGACTGGTCGAACCCTTGGGCATCGGCCTGCCCGTCGTGCCGAAGAAGCGCACTGTCTTCGCGTTCAGGACACCGTTCACCCTCGACAACTTCCCGATGGTGTTCGACACCAGCGGCATCTGGGTCCGTCCGGAAGGCGACGGCTACATCGGCGGCATGCAGCCACCGCCCGACCGGGATCCGGATGCCGACGGCGACTTCGAACCGCAGCACGAGCTGATGGACACCTATTGGCCGCTGCTCGCGCGACGTATTCCGGCGATGCAGGCGCTTCGGGTCCGGCGCGCGTGGGCCGGGCACTACGAGGTCAACACACTCGATCACAACGGCGTGGTCGGTCCACACGATCGCCTCGACAACCTGATCTTCGCCACCGGGTTCTCGGGTCACGGCGTGCAGCACGCGCCGGCGGTCGGGCAGGCGGTGGCGGAGCTGATCACCACCGGCGCGTACCGGTCGATCGACCTGACGCCGCTCGGCTGGGCGCGGATCCGCGACGGCAGGCCGCTGGTCGAGTCGATCGTCTACTGAGGATCGACCATCGACGAGCGGCGGCCCAGGCCCGCACGGCATCATCGACATCACGTCTACGTCGTCGAGCTCGACGACCGGGTGTGGAACGAACCGCGCTTCCGCAAGGCGAACCCCGATCACCGACTCGGCATGCCGCTGGTCTACGTCGGCATGACCGGCACGGACCCGGATCGACGGTTCGACCAGCACAAGGCCGGCATCCGCGCGAATCGGTTCGTGTTCCGGTACGGCGTGCGGCTACTGCCGGCGCTGTACGAGGTCTACAACCCGATGCCGTACCGGGCCGCCTGCGAGATGGAAGTCGAGCTCGCGATCGCGCTGCGTGAGGCCGGCTACGCGGTGTGGCAGGCCTGACCGCGGATGCCGGCCTCACCGTGCGGCGTGCACGGTGAACAAGACCTCGGGAACACCTTCACGACACGTCCAGGACGACCTCGCCCAGCCCATCGACCGCGAACACCGCGTGGTTGCCGGGCGCGATCGAGAACGTCGGAATGATGCTGCCGGTGATCAGGACCATGCCGGCCTTCAGGTCGTGTCCGCGTCCGGCCATCAGGTTGGCCAGCCAGGCGAGTGTCGCGTACGGATCCTCCGCCCGGCCTTCACCCGCGGATCGGCCATCGAGTGATTGCCGACCGGTCACACCGACGACCTGCGACGGCCGGGCCGCCGTCATCGGGCCGAGCACGACACCGGCATTCCAGCAGTTGTCGGCGATCATCGAGGTGGCCCTCGTCTGTGTATAGACGGCGTTGCGATCCTCGATCAGTTCGTACGCGGGCATCGCGCCGGCGACGAACGGGACGACACTGTCGGCGGTCCAAGGGGCGCTCGCAGCCGGCATGTCGGCGGCCAGCTTCAGCGCGATCTCGCTCTCGATGCGCAGGTTGACGAAGTCCGCCTTGCGGATCCGCGCCGGCGACGTGTGGATCTGCCTGGCGAAGATCGCGCCGCCGCACGGGTGGGTGATGCCCATCAGTTGCTGCATCACCTTCGTTGTCGTCGCGACCTTCACACCCGCGACCGGGCCGTGGACCGGTTCGGCCAGTCGCCAGTAGGCTTCCTGGGCCGCGTAGGCCTCGGCGATCGACACCGGCGCCAGCGGGTCGGGCAGGTTCGCGTAGTCCTGCCTCGCGCAGCGCGCATCCCACAGGTGGCGTGCCATCGATTCCGCTCGTGAGTTCATTGCCGTCCTTCCGATCTCCGGCGCGGCCGCGATCGGCCGCAGGTCCGTTCGCCGACACGCGCCCGGATTCCGGTGATCCTACTTCAGTCGGCGCGAATGTCGTTGGTCCGCAGCACGGTCTGCCAGTACCCGCGTTCATCGACGATCCGGGCCGACAGCGCCGACGGCAGGCTCGACGCCGGTGTCATGCCAGCCTGCGCGAATGCGGTCGCCAGTTCCGGGCGGTCAATCGCCTCGCGCAGCCGCGCGGACGTGGCCTCGATGCCGGCCGGCGCCACACGAGCGGAAGCGAAGAAAGCAAACCACTCCTTGACGACCAGTTCACCATAGCCCTGCTCGACGAACGTCGGGATCCCGGGCATGTAGGCACTGCGCGCGGACCCCGATGTGGCGAGCACCCGCACACGTCCTGCCTCGTGATACTGCCGAAGCAGGCCCTCGGGAAGCGCGAGCGCGGCGATCCGACCGCCCAGCAGGTCAGTCAGCGCGGGCGGACCGCCCGGGTAGGCCACGTGCTGCCACGTGATGCCTGCCTTGCGAAACAACATCGCCGCCAGCAGGTGGGGCAAGGTGCCGACACCTGGTGAGCCGACAGTGGACTGCGCCGGATGGTTCCCGATCCAGGTGATGAATTCGCCGAGGCTGGCCACCCCCTGGGGCACTCCCGGACCGACGGCGAGGCCGAGCAGCATCTCGCTGGCCAGAGTCACCGGTTGCAGGTCGATCGCCGGATCGTAGCCGAGCCGGGTGTACAGCGACGGGTACACGGTGGCGATTGCGCCCTGCGCCAGCAGCAGTGTCGAGCCGTCGGCGGCAGCAGCCTTCAAGGCGCCGACGCTGATCTGCCCGGCGGCGCCAGGGCGGTTGTCGACCACCGCTCGTTGACTGCCGGTGATGAACAACTGATCGGCCACGGTGCGGGCCACCAGGTCGGGAATGCTGCCGGGCGGACCGCTGCACAGAACGCGCAACGGATCGATCCGCGCCGCACCGGCGCCACGGTCGAGCGCCAGGGTGACCGAGGCGGCAATCGCACCGGCACCGACGCGCAGCACACGTCGCCGTCCCGGTGCGAGTGCATCGGCGACACCCTGCGCGCGGTGCGTCGGGCCGCTCATGCCGTTTCCCCGGCGCGGCGCCCGGCGGTCAGCAGCAGCTCGTTCGGCCCTTCCCAGCCGGCATCCGTGGTGAAGGGCATCAGGCGTTCGCGCATCTCGCGCCAGGCCGCGTCGGCGACCTCGGCGTCGAGTCGGCCGAGGATCTGCAGGATCGGGCTCGCCGAACTGCGCACGAAGGCGAGGTAGTGATCGACCGAGGGCAGGCGGAACACGGCATCGACCGCGGTGGTCGCGACATCACTAAAACCCGCCGACCGGAACAGTCCGTCGATGCGACCCGGCTGCCCGAGGCTGAGCAGTCCGCCGGGTCGGAAGGGATCGAGGGCCGGCAGGCCCGCGTGTTTCAGCGCGGTGGCCATCAGGATCGTCACACACGGATTCTTTTCCGGGCGGGAGAACACCATCGTGCAGGCGCCCCCGCCGGGCCGCAGCGCGCGATGCATCTCGCGCAGGCCCCGCAGCGGGTCGGGGAAAAACATCAGGCCCAGCCGACACACCGCGGCATCGAACGAGCTCTCGGCAACGTCCAGGTCCTCGCCGTCGGCGACCCGTGTCTCGACCTGGGTGAAACCGGCACACACGGCGTTGTCGCGCGCCAGCGCCACGATCGCTGGTGACAGGTCCGTGGCGAGCACGTAGCCCTTGTCGCCCACCCGGCGCGCGATGGCCAGGGTCTGGTCGCCGGCCCCGGCGGCAACGTCGAGCACGCGCGCGCCGGTTGTGATGCCGGCCATGCGACACATCGCATCGGTCGGCTGCTGCAGCCAGGCGCGGATGTCCGCGCCATGTTCGTTCCAGCCCGCGGCGGCCGCGTCCCACTGGGCGCGCATACTCGCCTTGAAGGTTGCTCTGCCGTTGACGGCGTCGTCGATCGATGAGTTCATGTCCGCAGCCTAGGCGTCGCGACCGCGGTTCGTAAGGCGCAGAATTGCAGGATGGGGCCGCAATGACGCATAACCCGGACGGCTTCGACTGGGACGATCTGAAACATCTGCTGGCCGTGGCGCGACACGGCAGCACGCTCGCCGCCGGGCGTGCGCTCGGGGTCGACCAGTCCACCGTGCAGCGGCGCCTGGCCGAACTGGAGCGCCGCCTCGGCCAGTCGCTGGTGCAGCGCCAGCCCACCGGCTACCGCCTGACCGAGTTCGGCCAGGAGATGCTGCCGTTTGCCGAGGCCGTCGAGCGCGCGGTGAAGGCGTTCGAGCGCCAGGTGCACACGCTCGGTACCGAAACCGCCGGAGTGATCCGCGTGACCTGCCCCGAGCCGATCGTCAATCGCATCTTGCAGGCCGGGCTCGTCGATCGATTCCACGCCCGGCATCCGGCGCTGCGTGTGCAGTTCATCATGAGCGACAAATACGTCGACCTCGCCCAGGGCGACGCCGACGTCGCGCTGCGCTCCGGTGACACCGACGACGACGAACTGGTCGGCCGCAAGATCGGCGACTCGATCTGGGGCATCTACGCGAGCGAGACCTACATCAGCCGTCACGGCCGGCCCGCGAGCATCGGGGAGCTCCCGCAGCATGCACTGGTCGGCTTCGACGACACGATGGCCAGGCACCGCATCGCCCAGTGGCTGCGAACGGTGGCGCCCGATGCGCCGATGGCCGCGCGCAGCAGCAGCGTCCTCGGCCTGGTCTATTCGGTCAAGGCGGGCCTCGGCGTCGGTCCGCTGCCATTGCCCATCGGTGATGCGGAGCCTGATCTGGTGCGGGTCCTGGGGCCGGTGCCCGAGCTGTCGCGGATCTGGCGCCTGCTGACGACGCGGGAACTGCGCCGAACGCCGCGTGTCTCGGCGTTTTTCGACTTCATCGTCGAGGAGATCGACAATCTGAGGCCGATCATCACGGGTTGAGGATGACGATGAGCCCGATTCCACACCTGCGAACGCCGGATGACCGCTTCGAGGACCTGCCCGGTTATCCGTGGCCGGCCCGGTTCGTCGACAGCCTGCCGGCGCTCGAGGGCCTGCGCCTGCACTATCTCGACGAGGGCCCGCGTGATGCGCCGGTCACCTGGCTGTGCCTGCACGGCAACCCGACCTGGAGCTACCTGTACCGGCACATGATCCCGCCGTTCACCGGTGCCGGGCACCGGGTCGTGGCGCCGGACCTGCCGGGATTCGGCAAGAGCGACAAGCCCACGGAGGTCGCGAAACACACCTTCGGCTGGCACCGCCAGGTGCTGCTCGAGTTCGTCGAGGCACTCGACCTGCGGCAGATGAACCTGGTGGTGCAGGACTGGGGCGGGCTGCTCGGACTGACGTTGCCGATGGCCGCACCCGACCGGTACCGCGGCCTGCTGGTGATGAACACCACGCTGGCCACCGCCGAGGAGCCGCTGCCGCCTGGCTTCGTCCAGTGGCGGACGATGTGCCACGACCGGCCGGAGTTCTCGATCTCGCGCCTGATGTCGCGTGGCAATCCGCAGATGACCGAGGGCGAGTGTGCGGCCTACGACGCCCCGTTCCCGTCGCCTGCGTTTCGTGCGGCGACACGGGCGTTTCCCGACATGGTGCCCGACCATCCGATGGCCGACGGGGTCGCAGTGTCGCGCGAGGCCGCGGACTTCTGGAGCCGACGATGGGCGGGGTGCTCGATGATGGCCGTCGGCGCGCAGGATCCGGTCTTCACGCCGGCGCAGATGGCGCGGCTGAGCGAACGCATCCGCGGTTGCCCGCCGCCGATGGAGATCGCCGAAGGCGGCCACTTCGTGCAGGAGCACGGTGCGGTGATCGCGGCGCAGGCTCTGCGGACGTTGGTGTAGACCGCGACGCGTTGGCGGTCAGGCGGTGCAGGCGTCGATCACTGCCCGTACGCAAGCTGCCTGAATCGGGCGAGCACGGCCGGGTCGCCGGCATGGAAGGTCGTGAACCCGAACCCGGTCCGGACCACGAGGCGCGGCACGACAATCCAGTCCAGGCCCGGGATGCTGATCAGCTTGAGCTGCGAGATGTCGGCGATCCGGACCCGCTTGCGCCACAGCCAGGTCTGCTCGATGCACTCGCCGTCGCAGCGCGTGCGACTGGTCATGATTCCCCAGTAGCCGGCCGCGACCGCCGCGACTGCTGCGATGACAAATCCCCACTCGGTCGCCGCCAGGGTTCCTGCCTGTGTGCCCGACGGTCCGGTCAACGCCAGCCATCCGAACACCACGACCGCGAGGATCAGCGCGGAGGCCATCAGCTTGATGGCGATCGGGAACGACGGGCCGGACACGGCGTCGAGCGTCGGGCTGTCGCCGGGGGCAGGCCTGCCGGCGGAAGTCGAGAGATGCGGAGAATCCATGCGTCGGACTATAACGAGCGCAGGCTCGATCCGGGACACTTCGAGGGGTTGCCGGGAACTGACGCTGTTGCGCAAGTCCGCCCAGGGCGGGCGCGGCGTGTGACCGTGTGTCGCGTGATGCTCCCGGTTTGCGTACCATGCGATACGTGTCGATCCGCCATCCGGGACCATGAAACCGCAGGAACTCGAAGGGCTGTTGCAGGGTCTGAAGACCCGCTTCGACAAGCACATGAACCGGCATCAGGGCATGGCCTGGGCCGACGTGCGGGCGCGGCTCGAGGACAAGCCGGAGGCATTGAAGTCGCTCTGGCAGATGGAGGCCACCGGCGGCCAGCCGGATGTCGTCGCCGGACCCGAGTCCGGCGACTCGTTCGTGTTCTGCGATTGTGCCCCGGAGAGTCCCGGCGGCCGCCGCGGCCTGTGCTACGACCGCGAAGCACGCGAGGCGCGCAAGCAGAACAGCCCCGAGGGCAGCGCGCTGGAGATGGCCGCGGCGATGGGCATCGAACTGCTGACCGAGGACCAGTACCGGACGCTGCAGACGTTTGGCGAGTTCGACACGAAGACGTCGAGCTGGATCAGTACACCGGCCGACGTCCGCAAACTCGGTGGCGCGCTCTTCTGCGACCGACGCTACGGCCGCGTCTTCGTCTACCACAACGGCGCACAGTCGTATTACGCGGTCCGGGGCTTTCGCGGGATGCTGCTTGTCTGAGTCACCGCGCGCGGCGCGCTGTCACCCGCACCCCGATCGATACTTTTTGTGACCGGACGATCCGCCGCCGGCACGGCGCTGTCGGGCGCCGCCTTCGCGACCCTGCTGCTGATCGCGCTGATGATGGGCGCCAATCATGTCGCCGCGCGGATGGCGTTCGACCACGGCCTGGATGTCGCCACCGCGGTGACGGTCCGAAGCGGGGTGACCGCACTGGTCGTCGGTGTGCTGCTGGTCGTGCAGCGGGTCACGATGCGCCTGACCCCGCGCCACCGTCGGATGTTGCCGATCCTCGGCCTGCTGATCGCGCTGCAGAGCCTGTGCCTGTATTCCGCGGTGGCCCGGCTGCCGGTGGCGCTGGCGCTGCTGGCCTTCAACACCTATCCGCTGTGGACGGCGTTGTGGGCCCGGGTCGTCTATGGCCAGCGACCCGAGCCGCGAGTGCTGCGGGCGATGCCGGTGTTGCTGCTCGGACTGGCGCTGGCGCTCGATGTGCTGGGTGCGGCCTCCGGGCTGGGGGCGACCGCGCAATGGAGCCGCATCGGCATCGGCGTTGCGTTCGCCATGGCGGCGGCGGCGCTGTTCGGCCTGGCGCTGGTGGTCACCCAGCATGAAGCGGGTGATCTCGACGGCCGGCTGCGCACTGCAACAACGATGGGTGTCGTGACGCTGCTCGCGCTGGTTGTCGTCGCCACCCAGGGCGGCTTCCACCTGCCGCGGGCGACACCCGGCTGGTGGGGGCTGGCCGCGCTCACGTTCCTCTATGGCACCGCGTTCACGATCATGTTCACGGTACTGCCGCGCCTGGGCGTGGTCGCCAACTCGGCGATCATGAACGTCGAGCCGATCTTTGCGCTCGCGCTCGCCTGGGCGATCCTCGGTCAGTCGATCGCGCCATCGCAGGTCGCTGGCGGCATCCTCGTCGTGGGCACGGTCATCGCGCTTGGCCTGCGCCGGCGCTGACAGCGGCGTCACGCCGCCGGGACCACCGCACCCACCTGCTGGTACACCGCGCCCTCGAACCCGATCAGTGTCTCGATGACGGCTTGGTCGAAGAACGGCAAGAGCTGAGTCATCAGCACGCCGCCGATGCCCTTCTGGCGATCGATCCAGTAGTACGAGTTGAACACACCGGCCCAGTCGGCGGTGCCGGCACTGCGCATGCCGGGCAGGTTCTCCAGCGTCAGGTGGAACCCGAGGCCCCAGCTCTGCCGCACCGGCAGCGCGGGCACGTCGTTCGACAGGATCGGCATCTGCGACTTCAGCATTTCCGGCAGCTTGATCCCTCCCAGGTGGTCCTGCAGCGCCATCTGCACGGTTGTGGGCTTCAGGATGCCCTGGCCGTCGTTCAGCCACGCCTGCACGAAGCGGCCGTAGTCCTCGATCGTGCCGTACGAGCCGTGGCCGGCGGCTTCCCATTCCGGCGTCGGCGGCAGGTCGAGCGGCGAGGCCGACAACGTGTTGCCCGGCTGGCGCTGCGCGACCCGCAGCAGCCGATCGCGCTGCTCCGAGGTGGGCTGGAACGTGGAGTCCTTCATGCCCAGTGGCTCGTAGACGTGTCGGCGCAGATAGTTGCCCAGACTCGAATCGGTGATCCGCTCGACGATCAGTCCCAGCCAGTCGGTGTTGACGCCGTACTCCCACGTGGTGCCCGGGTCGTTGACCATCGGCACCGACAGGCTCGCCTTCAATCCGGTCAGCGCATGCGGCTCGCCGGTCAGCTCGTGGTATCGCGCGAGTTTCTCGTTGAGGAAGAAGTAGCCGAGCCCGGCCGAGTGGGTCATCAGTTGCCGCACGGTGGCCTTGCTCGTCGGCGCGCGCAGCCGCGGCCTGTCGCCGTCGAACCCGTCGAGCACCTGCAGCCTGGCGAACTCCGGCACGATCGACTCGATCGGATCGTCGAGCTTGAAGCGACCCTGCTCGACGAGTTGCAGCGCCGCGGTCGTCGCGACGGCCTTGGTCATCGACGCATTGCGGAACATCGTGCCCGGGCGGGCTTCACCGGCCGCGTGATGGAAGCGCTGGCCGTCGCGATCGACGACGAGTGCCGAGATGCCGTGGATCGCGCCGTTCGAGACCGCGCGATCGAGGAGCGTGCGGATAGCCGAGCCGTCGAATGCCATGGTTGTCTCCGTTGTTGGTGTCGGGTGTGCCCGAGCCTGGGCGGCTCGAGGAATCATTGTCCTCGCCTCGCGGGCAGCGTCAATGGCGGCGCGCTCGCGGCGAATTCGCTTGGGACGTGTTGCCACCTGCGTCTATGATGGCAAGCCCCATCCGGTCATTCTGCGAGGCCCCATGAAAGACAAGGCCCTGGACACCATCGCCGATCTGGTCGGCGGCCTGGTCGGCATGATGGAACACGGCCGACTTCCGGCCGTGGACTTCGCGGACCTTCGCACGATGTTCCTCCGGGATCCGGACGGACCGCCGAAGATCTGGTATGTCGGGCAAGGGGTGGCCTCGGGAGAGGACCGCGCCCAGGAGGCCGCCAGACTGGCCGCTTCCGACCTGACCTGGCAGGCCGATCACGACGGGCGAGAGTAGAAACTCCGACGCTCGATCGCAGGTCGCCGGGGTCCGAGGACTACTTCGGCGGCAGCGTGCGCAGGTACGCCACCACGGCGTCCAGGTCGGCCCGTGTCATCTTCGCGTAGTAGTCGGTGCCCATCGGTGGCTTGAGCCGACTGCCGTCGGGCCGCACGCCGGTGGTGATCACCTTGCGGATGTCATCGTCGCTGTAGTGCTTCAGCGGCCCGTTCGGCGTCAGGTTGGTCGCCACCGACACGCCCCAGGGGCCCGGGAACTTCATGCCGCCGGCACCCAGGCCGCTTTTCAGGTCGCCTCCGCCGTGCGGCGTGGGGCTCGAGTGGCACTCCATGCAATGGCCGACCGGTCCGGCCAGGTAGCGACCGTAGGTGACCTGGTGCTTCGACGAGACGGTGGCCACCTTGCGCACCGGCGGGCCCCACGACGGTGGCAGCGGCTCCTTGAACGTCGGCGCGGGCACCTCGTTCTTAACCGCCGGCACCGTGCGCAGGTAGGCGACGATCGCCGTGACGTCCGCATCGGACAGATCACGGTACAGGCCATACGGCATCGGCGGCCCGAGCAGGCGGCCATCGGGACGCCGGCCCTCGCGGATCGCGCGCACGGCCTGTGCATCGGTCCACTTGCCGATGCCGGTCTCGCGATCGGGGGTGATGTTGGACGCGTAGGTCGTGAATGCCTTGTCCTCGAAGGGCAGGCCGCCGGCGAAAGTCTTGCCCGGCACCGGGCCGTTCGGACCTTGCGGCGTGTGGCAGTTGCCGCAGGCGGCGATGCTCTCGACCAGGTAGCGGCCGCGCTCGAGCCGGGTCTCGGCCTGGGCGACAGTCGCTGCGAGCGCGCAGCCGAGCAGCGCCAGCACGCGAACGGACGGGGTGGTCACCGGTCGGGTCGGTTTCATCGACGAACTCCTCGTGAGAACTTTCCAAGCACCGTGCGGATCGTATCCGTGCTCCTCCGGCCCGCCAACTCGATCACCGGGTCGACCGGGCTGTCCGTGCACCCGGCAGGAGTCCGGCCAGCCCATAACACAAGACACAGGCCACCGCGCCGCTGAGGGCGAACTTGACGAGCGCCGGCGCGGGCACGCCGCGCCAGGCGAGCGTCACCGCGACCACGACCGGCGGATGGATCACGTAGATCGTGAACGCACGCTGTGCGAGGCGCCGGCCGAACGGGCCGAGTTCCGGGAATTGCCGCTGGCATCGGTGCAGCAGGAAAAGGATCACACCCCAAGCGACGAACGGCTCCCACATCGCGTAGACGAACGCAGGGATGTTCCAGCCGCCTTCGGGTCGGCCCTGCACACCGAGCAGTGCGGGGCCGAGGACGGCGACCACCGGCAGCACCGGCAACACGAACACGGCGATGCGACGCCAGGTTCGGACCTGCGGTGCCGGCAGGCGCTCCAGCCGCCGCGACCCGGCGGCCAGCATGCCGGCAATGAACAGGACGACGTAGCTGGCGAAGTAGCCCAGTTGCAGGCCCCACACCTCCGTGCCGACCGGCCACCTCAAGCGCAGGACGAAGGCGACGGCCCCGGTGAGCAGGGCGGCGAGCAGCAGGGTTCGATCGGACGGGAAGGGTCGGGTCGCGCTCGCTTCGAGCGGCTTCGGCACCAGCGCCTGCCACATCACCGCGCCCGTCGCGAAGATCAGCAGCGCCCAGGCGAACCACAGCGGGCCTTTCTCGAACCGACCCTGCGACCAGAGCTTCAGCAGCGTATCGGTGAACGGATCGCCTCGCGCCGTCCGGGCCAGCGCGATCGTTGCCGGCCCGAGCACGAAGCCGTAGACGAGCAGCGGTACACCGAGCCGCCGGAGCCGATCGCGCAGATAGGTCCACGAGCCCTTCGCCTGCAGCGCCGCCGGTGTGTAGTAGCCGGCGAGCAGGAAGAACAGGCCCATGAACCACGCCTGATTGACGGTGCAGAAGAACACCAGCAGCATCGACGACACGCCGCGATCGGTGGGGATCTCCTTGTAGTACCAGCCGCCGATGGCCCCGTAGGTGATCGCGGTGTGATGCAGCACGACCAGCAGGGTGGTGCCGGCGCGAAGGGCGTCGATGCCTGCGTTGCGTGGCATGGTGCCGGCGGCTGCCGGGATCAGCGGTAAGTCGGATACGCCGTCGCCAGGTCGCGTACGCGGCCTCGCACCACTTCCTCGGCGCCCCGGTTGTCGTCGGGATGTCGCCGCAGACCCTCGAGCACTTCCGTGATCAGGTCACCGATCGTCTCGAAGGCCTGCGTGTCCAGCCCTCGCGTCGTCGCGCCGGACACACCGAAGCGCAGGCCGGACATCACCTTCAGGTCCGCTGCGTCGGACGGGATCGGGTTCATGTTGGCGATGATGCCGGCGCGCTCCAGGCTCCGCGCTGCGGGTGCGCCGGTCAGTCCCTTCGGTCGCAGGTCGACCAGCATCAGCGGCGTGTCGGTGCCGCCGCCGACCAGGGCCAAGCCGTGGTGCTGCAGGCGGGCCGCGAGGGTGCGTGCATTGGCCAGCACCGCCTGCGCATAGGCCGCGAATTCCGGACGCAGCGCCTCGCCGAGCGCGACCGCCTTGGCCGCGACGATGTGCAGGGACGGTGTGCCCTGCAGGCCTGGGAACACCGCATTGTTGATCGGCTTGCGCAGCGCCTCGTCGTTCCACAGGATGATCGCACCGCGCGGTCCGCGCAGCGACTTGTAGGTGGTCGTGGTGACGATGTCCGCATGAGGAAACGGATGCGCGTGGGCGCCACCGGCTACCAGGCCGGCGAAATGTGCCATGTCGACCAGCAGCTTCGCGCCGCCGGCATCGGCCGCGCGGCGGAACGCGGCGAAGTCCAGCGCGCGCGGGTAGGCGG
>CADEEH010000129.1 GCA_902826305.1 uncultured Burkholderiales bacterium | reverse complement strand
CAGGCCAAGATCCGGTCGAACGACGCGGTGGTCCCGCTGGTGCAGCGCGAGGAGGACGAGAAGTTCCGGTCGGTCTTCATCACCTCCGCCGGCTCGGGCATCACGAAGCTCGAGGACCTGAAAGGCAAGACGCTGTCGTTCGGCTCGCCGTCCTCGACGTCGGGACACCTGATGCCGCGCTCGTTCCTGCTCGCCGCGAAGATCGATCCGGACAAGGACCTGCGGGTCTCGTTCTCGGGTGCCCACGACGCGACCGCACTCGCCGTGTCCGGCGGACGGGTCGCCGCCGGCGCGCTGAACATCTCGGTGTGGGAGAAACTGCTGCAGGACAAGAAGGTCGACGGCGAGCAGGTCAGGGTCTTCTACACGACCCCGCCGTATTACGACTACAACTGGACCGTGCGCGCCGACATGGATCCGGCGCTGCGCCAGAAGCTCGCCGAGGCGTTCCTCGCGCTCGATCGGAACGATCCGAAGGGCAAGGAGATCCTCGAGCTGCAGCGCGCCACCCGTTTCATCCCGACGAAGGCCGAGAACTACGGTGCCATCGAGACCGCTGCCCGCAGCGCCGGACTACTCAAGTAGCGCGAGCCGCGCCAGCGGACCGACCTCGGCCGCGCGGTCCGCCGCGGCGGCCGGGGTCGCGTTGGCGCTCGACCGTGTGTTCGTGCGGCTCGGCGGTTCTCGCGCCGCGTTGTGTGACGCCTCGCTCGAGATCCGGCCGGGAGAACAGGTCGCGGTGATCGGGCCCTCGGGCGCGGGCAAGACGACGTTGCTGTCGGTGCTCGGCGCGGCGCTGGCGCCCAGCGACGGTCGGGTCCGCATCGACGGCACCGATCCGTGGCAGCTCGGCTCGCGCGGGTTGCGCCGTCTGCGCACGCGGCTGTTCCTCGCGCCGCAGACCCCGCCGCTGGCGCCGCGCCAGCGGGTGGTGACCGCGGTGCTCGCCGGGCGCCTGCCGACCTGGAGCCTGCTGCAGGCAGTCGCCTCGCTGGTGCGCCCGGGTGATGCGGCGCTGGCCGCCGACGCCCTGGCGCGGTTCTCGCTGGCCGACAAGTTGTGGTCACGGGTCGATCGCCTGTCCGGGGGTGAACGACAACGGGTCAGCCTCGCCCGCGGCTGGGTGTCGAGCGCGGGCGGGTTCCTGATCGACGAGCCGCTGTCGGCGCTCGACCCGACGCTCGCGGGCATGACGCTGCAGGCATTGCGACGGACGTCCGCCGAACGCGGCGCGACACTGGTCTGCAGCCTGCACCAGGTGGAACTCGCACTGGCGCACTTCCCACGCGTGATCGGCCTGCGCGACGGGTCGGTGATGTTCGATCGCGACGTGAAATCGGTGACCCCCGACGACATCGCGCGCCTGTACTTCAACCGCGATGCCGCCGCGCCGGACGTCACGGACGAGGTCGCCGACGGATCCCCGGTGCAGGCCGGCGGTCCGAGCCGCTGCTTCTGAGGACGGCCGCTTGGTATCAGACATCGCGGTCGATCCGCGGCTTCGCGATCCGGCCTGGACGAGACGGGTCGGCACGACGCTGGCCGTCGTTGTATTGCTGTGGCCGATCATGGTCGCCAGCGAGTTCAAGCCCTGGCTGCTGTTCGACCGGCAATCGCTGAACGCGACCTGGCGCTTCGTCGCGAGTTTCTTTCCGCCGAGTGCCGACGCCGAGTTCCTGCGCCTGCTGCTGCGCGAGACCTGGGTCACGATGGCGATCGCCACCACCGGCCTGACGCTGGCGTGGATCGCCGCGGTGCCGTTGACCCTGGTCGGCACCGCGCGGTTGTCGCAGTCGTCGATCGGCCGGCCGATGGGACGGCTGCCGCTGGTGATCCGTCACGCGGTGCGCTGGCTGCTGGTGTTCCTGCGCAGCGTGCCCGAGCTGGTCTGGGCGCTGCTCTTCGTGCGGGTCGTCGGGCTCGGGCCGACCGCCGGCGTGCTGGCGATCGCGCTCACCTATACCGGGATGCTGGGCAAGGTGTATGCCGAAGTGCTCGAGTCCTCGGACGCCGCGCCGACCGAGTCGCTGCTGCGCAACGGCGCGTCGCGACTGCAGGCGTTCCTGTACGGCGCGTTGCCGCAGAACGCGCCGGAACTGGTGTCGTACACGGTGTTCCGCTGGGAATGTGCGGTCCGATCCTCGGTGATCATGGGTTTCGTCGGTGGCGGCGGCCTGGGCCAGCAGATCGACATGTCGATGAAGATGCTCGACGGCGGGCAGGTGTCGATGATGCTGCTCGCGTTCGTCGTGCTGGTCGCCGCGGCCGATCGGGCGAGCCGGCTGCTGCGCGGGATGCTCGCGTGAACGACGGCAACCCTCTCGTGCCGCCCGGCGGCGGGGCCGGCGACGCCACCGCGCGGCTGCCGGCCCCGCCCATGCGGGACGCGAGGACACCCTGGGTGCTGTCGGCACTGGTCGCGCTGATCGTCGCCAGTTTCGCCACGCTGGACCTGCAGTGGAAGGCCTTCCTCGAGCCGGACGCGCTGGGCAAGATGCGCGAGTTCATTGCCGGCTTCCTGCCGCCGGAGACCGGCGCCGCGTTCCTCGCCCGCGCCGGCTGGGCGGCGTTCGAGACGCTGTCGATGTCGGCGCTGGGCACGCTGATCGCCGCGATCGCCGGACTCGCGCTCGCGATGCCGGCGAGTGCCGGCGCGGTGTCGGGCTCGTCGGGCTCCTCGGGGTCGACGCATACGGCGACTGGCATCATCACGATCGTCCGTATCGCCACACGGGCCGTGCTCAACGTGCTGCGCTCGATCCCGGAACTGGTCTGGGCGGCGCTGATGGTGATCGCCGCCGGCCTGGGTCCGTTGCCCGGCACCCTCGCGCTGGCCGCGCACACCACCGGCGTGCTCGGCCGGCTGTTCGCCGACACGCTGGAGAACGTGCCGCCGGGACCGGCGGGTGCGTTGCGTGCCAATGGCGCCAACGCACCGGCGGTGCTGTTGTACGCGACGCTGCCGCTGGCGATGCCTCAACTCGTCTCCTATGCGTTGTATCGCTGGGAGAACAACATTCGCGCGGCCGCGGTGCTCGGTGTCGTCGGCGCCGGCGGCCTGGGCCAGATGCTGCACTTCCACCTGAGCCTGTTCCAGATGCGCGAGGCCGCGACCGTGATCCTGGCCATGCTGGCGATCGTCGCGCTGGTCGATGCGATCAGCTTCGCCTCGCGCCGCCTGATGACCCGATGAGTGTTCCCGCCGCGGCGCCGGTGCTCCGGATCGAGGGGCTCAGCAAACGTTTCAACAGCGAGCGGCCGTTGATCGACGAGCTGCATCTGACGATCGGCCGTGGCGAGCGGGTGGCGTTGCTCGGCGAATCGGGCTGCGGCAAGTCGACGCTGCTGAACCTGATCGCGGGACTCGAACAGCCGGATGCCGGTCGGGTGACGATCGACGGTGAACCGGTGCTCGCCGATTCACCCGATGCGGCCGCGCTGCTGCGACGCCGGTTGCTCGGCTTCGTGTTCCAGGCCTTCCACCTGCTGCCGCACCTGGATGTCGCGCAGAACGTCGCGGTGCCGCTGCTGCTGCTCGGCTGGCCGCTGGCGCGGGCACAGCAGCGGGTCGCCGAACTGCTCGGCCGGGTCGGGCTCGGTGATCGCGGCGGCGCGATGCCGCGCGAACTGTCCGGTGGCGAGATCCAGCGCGTGGCCCTGGTCCGTGCGATCGCGCACCGTCCGGCGCTGGTGCTCGCCGACGAGCCGACCGGCAATCTCGATCCGGCCACGGCGACCCGTGCGCTCGCCCTGCTGGCCAGCGAGACCGAGGCCGCCGGCGGTGCGCTGCTTCTGGTCACGCACAGCGAGCAGGCGGCGGCGATCGCCGAACGACGACTGCGGCTGGCCGGCGGGCACCTGGTGTCGGTCGCATGACCCTGCTGCGCTGGTTGTGGATCGCGCAGTGGCGGATGCAGCCGGGCCGGGCGCTGACCGCGATCGTCGCGGTCGCGATCGGGGTCGCCCTCGCGCTGGCGATCCATCTCGTCAACCGCTCGGCGCTCGAGCAGTTCTCGCGTGCGTTGTCGGTGGTCAACGGCGAGGCCCAGCTGCAGGTCAAGGGACGCATCGGCCCGCTCGACGACCGGTTGTTCGATCCGGTCGCAACCGCCGACGGTGTGCGCGCCGCCGGCCCGGTGGTCGACATCGAGGTGTCGGTCGATCGGCCGCGGCCCGGCGCCGAGGCGGGTGCCGCCGGCACACGCTCGCCGACCCTGCGCATCCTCGGCATCGATCTGTTCGGCGCGCAGGCGGTCACCCCGTCGCTGATGCCAGCCCCCGCGCGGCCCGCACGCGACGACAGCGGCGCCCGTGAACCCGGCAACGAGGCACGCAGGACCGACGCGCGCGACGACACCGGTGACTCGCTGCTGGCCGCCGACGCGATCTTCCTGTCCGCCGCGGCCCAGGCCGGGCTCGACCTGCGTCCCGGCGACGCCGTCGTGGTCCGCTACGGCGATCGGCGCGTCGGACTGCGGGTTGCCGGCGACCTGCCCGGCGCGGGCGCGGGCCAGCCGCTGGGTGTGATGGACGTCGCCGCCGCGCAATGGCAGTTCGGCTGGATCGGCCGCCTGTCACGGATCGATCTGCGGCTCACCGACGACCAGGACATCACCGGCCTGCAGGACCGGCTGCGCCCGCTGCTGGGCGGCGAGGCGGTGTTGTCCACCCCGGCGGCCGACGAGCAGCGGATGTCGAACCTGTCGCGGGCCTACCGGGTCAACCTGAACGTGCTCGCATTGATCGCACTGGTCACCGGTGCCTTCATCGTGCATTCGACGATGGCGCTGTCGATCGTCCGCCAGCAGCACGACCTGGCGCTGCTCGGCATCCTCGGCATGTCGCCGCGCCAGCTCCTCGTGCACGTGCTCGGCCAGGGGGCGTTGCTGGGCGCGATCGGCAGCCTGATCGGTCTGGCCACCGGCATCGGCCTCGCGGTCGCGCTGCTCGAGATGCTCGGTGGTGATCTCGGCGGCGGCTACTTCCGCGGCTCGCGACCACCGCTGGCGATCGATGCGGTCGCGATCGTCGCCTTCGGCGTGCTCGGCTTCGCCGCCGGCATCGCCGGCAGCCTGGTACCGGCCTGGGCGATCGCCCGCGCGGCACCGGCTCGTGCGCTCAAGAGCGGCGCGGCCGAGCAGACGCTGCGCTCGCGCCACGCGGGACCGATCGCCGCGGTGCTGGCGATCACCGGCGCGCTGCTGGTGATGTTGCCACCGATCGCCGAGCTGCCGTTGCCGTCGTATGCGGCGATCGCGTGCTGGCTGGTGGCCGGCATCGCGGTCGTGCCGGTGGTCAACACGGGGCTCGGACACCTGCTCGCGCGGTTCGCGGCACGCGCCTGGCCACATCCGTCGGCCTGGCTCGCGCTGCAACGGGTGCGACGCACCCCGGGGGGCGCGGCCGCGGCGCTGGCGGGTGTGATTGCCAGTGTCGCGCTGGGCAGTGCGATGGCGATCATGGTGTCGTCGTTCCGTCATTCACTCGACGACTGGCTCGGTGTCGTGCTGCCGGCGGACCTGTACGGTCGTCTGCCCGCCGCCGGCGCCGGTGCCACCCTCGACGACGCGGCGTTCGCCCCGCTGGCATCGTTGCCCGGCGTCGCGCGGATCGACACGCTGCGCGCGGTCGAGATGACCATCGACCCGGCGCGTCCGCCGGCGGTGCTGCTCGCCCGGCGCATCGACGGCGACGATCCGGCGCGGCAACTGCCGATCACCGGCGAACTCCAGCCCGCGCCCGCCGGCACGATCGCGGTGTTCGTCAGCGAAGCGATGGTCGACCTGTACGGCTGGCGGCCCGGCACGCGGGTGAGCCTGCCGCTGGCCGGTGGCCAAAGCGACGGCTTCTTCGTCGCCGGTGTCTGGCGCGACTATGCCCGCCAGCACGGCGCGGTCGCGATCGATCGCGACGCCTATCGTCGACTCACCGGTGATTCGAAGGCGAGCGACCTCGCGATCTGGCTCGCCGCGGGCGCCGATCCGGCCGCGGTGCTCGCGGCGGTGCGATCACAGCCGACCGCGGTCGCATCGATGGAATTCCGCAGCAGCCGCGAGCTGCGTGAACTGTCGCTGGCGATCTTCGATCGCAGCTTCACGGTCACCTACGTGCTCGAGGCGGTCGCGATCCTGGTCGCGCTGTTCGGTGTCGCGGCAACCTTTGCCGGCGAGGCGCTCGCCCGTTCGAAGGAATTCGGCATGTTGCGCCACCTCGGCCTTCGCCGCGCCGACGTCGCCACCGTGTTCGGCATCGAGGCATCGTGGCTGTCACTGGTCGCCGTGGGGCTTGGCACCGTGCTCGGCGCGGCGATCGCGCAGGTCCTGATCCACCGGGTCAATCCGCAATCGTTCCACTGGACGATGCAGACCACCTGGCCGGTCGGCTTGCTGGCCGGCAGCGGGCTCGCGCTGGTGGTGCTCGGCGTAGTCGCCGCGGTCACGGCGTCACGTCATGCGACCGCGGCCGGTGCGGTACGTGCGGTCCGGGAGGACTGGTGAGCCGGCGCCGCTGGCTGCACACGACCGCCCGCGCCGGTGCCGTCGCGCTGGCCGCGCCCTGGTCGATGCAACGGCTCGGCGCGACACCGTCGGGCACGACGGCGATCGACTACGCGCCGGTGCTGCCCGGCCGCGGGCTGCAGTTTCCCGCCGACTTCGGCGCCCATCCGGCGTTCCGCACCGAGTGGTGGTACGTGACCGGCTGGCTGCACCCCCGCGAGCTGGCTGCGGACCCCTCCGGCCAGGACATCGGCGTGCAGGTCACGTTCTTTCGCAGCCGCACCACCCATCCGCCGGACAACCCGAGCCGCTTCGCGCCGACACAACTGGTGCTCGCCCACGCGGCACTCGCGTTGCCGCGACGTGGGCGCCTGCTCCACGACCAGGCGCTTGCCCGCGCCGGCAGCGGCGGTGTCGTCGTGCGCAGCGGCGAGACCGACGTCCACCTGCCGCGCTGGCGGTTCTGGCGCGAGGCCGACGACCGCTACCACACGACGATCGAGGCACGCGAGTTCTCGCTCGGCTTGCGCTTCACACCCGCCGGCCCGCCGATCGCCCAGGGTGATCGGGGCTATTCGCGCAAGGGGCCGCGCCCGGAACAGGCGAGCCACTACTACAGCCGTCCCCAGCTCGCGGTCGACGGCAGCATCGACGTCGACAGCGGCATCGGCTCGCGGCCCGGACCGCGGCGCCGGATCGAGGTCACCGGCCGGGCGTGGATGGATCACGAATGGTCCAGCGAGATCCTCGATCGCGACGCGGCGGGCTGGGACTGGATCGGGCTCAACCTCGACGACGGTTCCGCGCTGATGGCGTTCCGCATCCGCGCACTCGACGGCCACACGATCTGGTCCCATGCGCGTGTGATCGATGCAGCCAGCGTCCGCGGACCGGCGCGCGCGACAACGGCAAACTCCGATGATGGCCGCGCCGAGTCACCGACACCCACCTTCGAAGTGTTGCGAGTCTGGCAATCCGCGGCCTCGGGCGCGCGCTATCCGGTCGCGATGCGGGTGACGGTCGGCACGAGGACGTTCGAACTGCAGCCGCTGTTCGATGACCAGGAACTCGATGCCCGGGCCAGTTCGGGCACGATCTACTGGGAAGGTGCGGTCCGGGTGCTCGAACGCGGTCAGCCCGTCGGCCGAGGTTACCTGGAGCTGACCGGCTACTGGCAGCGGATGCGGCTGTAGTAGCATCCGCCGGCCGGTTTCTCGGCCGCTTTCTCGGCCGGCTTCCCGTCGCTGTCCCGTCCGATCGGCCCTGTCGATGATCCGCCGCCCGCTGCTCCGAACCCTCGTCGTCGTGTCCCTGGGTGCCTCCTGCACGACATCGTTCGCCGCGCTCGGCGTCAATCGCGACGACTCGCCGCTGCAGCTCAACTTCCAGGCGACCTGGGTCGGGCAACAGCAGCGTGCGTTCGATGCCGCCTACAGCGGACCGAAGAGCCTTCGGCCCGAGCGCGCCCGCAGCTACTCGCTGACGCAGACCACCTACGTCGGCTGGCGACCCTGGCGCGGCGGCGAGTGGCACCTGAACGTCGAGGCCGCGAAGGGTGTGCCCTTCTCCGGCCTGCAGGGACTCGGCGGCTTCACCAACGGTGAACTCGCACGCACGTCGGGCGCCGACCTGACGGTGTATCGGGCTCGGCTGTTCTGGCGCCAGACGATCGACGTCGGCGGCAGCACCGAACAGGTCGAGCGCGCACCGAACCGATTCGGCGGCGAGCGCCAGTCGCGCCGGCTGGTGTTCACCGCCGGCAACCTGTCGACGATCGACATCTTCGACGACAACCGGTTCAGCCACGACCCGCGCACCCAGTTCCTGAACTGGTCGATCTACACCCACGGCGCCTACGACTTCGCGGCCGACGCCCGCGGCTACAGCTGGGGGGCAGCGCTCGAATATTTCCACGACGCCTGGGTGATCCGGGCCGGTCGATTCCTGCAGCCACGGGTCTCCAACGGGCTCGTGCTGAACCGCCAGTTCCGTCGCTTCTATGGGGACCAGATCGAGCTGGAACATGCCCATCGCGTGTTCGACGCA
Source organism: uncultured Burkholderiales bacterium (assembly GCA_902826305.1). GTDB lineage: Bacteria > Pseudomonadota > Gammaproteobacteria > Burkholderiales > Burkholderiaceae_E > CADEEH01. Next base: position 4,810 of record CADEEH010000129.1, on the reverse strand, counting down.
CCCGGCAAGCTGCGCCTGCTCGGCTTTCGCGGCGTGGTCAACGGCGGCAACTACCAGGAGGCGCTCGACACCGCCGCGGGCGGCGTGCCGGTGCTCGAGGGCACGACCCGGCGTCGCGACAAACACGGCCTGGGCGTGAGCCTCGAGCAGTCGGTGACCGACGACATCGGTGTCTTCCTGCGCGCGAGCTGGAACAGCGCCGGTGCCGAGACCTTCGCATTCACCGAGATCGACCGATCGTTCTCGGGTGGTGTCGCCGTCGGCGGATCGCGCTGGGGTCGGGCCCGCGACACACTCGGCGTGGGCTTCGCCCGCAACGGCCTGGACACGTCGCACCGGCGCTTCCTGGAGGCCGGCGGGCTCGGGTTCTTCCTGGGTGACGGGCGCCTGTCGTACGGCACCGAGCAGATCGTCGAGTTGTACTATGCGTGGACGATCGCTGACGGCGTCGTCGTCTCTCCGCACGCGCAGCGGATCGTCAACCCCGGCTACAACCGCGACCGCGGCCCGGTGAACTTCCTGGGCGTGCGGGTGCACCTGGACATGTGACTGCGACGCGAATGCCGCCACGCGCGCAACTGGAGAACTCGATGATCGACACCGTCAAGCTCGGCCGCTCCGACCTGGTCGTGCCCCGCGTCTGCCTGGGCACGATGACCTTCGGCGAACAGAACACCGAAGCCGAGGCGCACGCCCAGCTCGACCTCGCGTTCGAGCGCGGCATCCGCTTCATCGACACCGCGGAGATGTACCCGATCCCGGTCAAGGCCGAGACCTACGGCCGCACCGAGGAATTCATCGGACGCTGGCTGCGCGGCAAGCCGCGGGACCGCGTCGTGCTCGCCAGCAAGGTCGCCGGCCCGGGCCGCGGCATGGACTGGATGCGCGCCGGTGAACGCGCCGGTGTCGGCGAGCTGAGCAAGAAGGACATCCTGCTCGCCTGTGAACGCAGCCTGAAGCGGCTGGGCACCGACTGCATCGACCTGTACCAGATCCACTGGCCGGCACGCAACGTGCCGATGTTCGGTGCCGAGCGCTACGACCCGAGGAAGGAACGCGAGTCGGTCCCGATCCAGGAGCAGCTCGAGGCGATGGACCAGTTGCGCCGCGAGGGCAAGATCCGCGCGGTCGGCGTCAGCAACGAGACCGCCTGGGGTGTGTGCGAGTTCACCCGGGTCGCGGGACATTTCGGCCTGCCCCGCATCGACACGATCCAGAACATCTACAACCTGATCTCGCGTGAATTCGACCAGGCGCTGGTCGAGACCTGCCTGCGCGAGGAGGTGTCCCTGCTCGCCTACTCGCCGCTGGCCTTCGGCTGGCTCACCGGCAAGTTCGCCGGCGGCGCGAAGCCGGCCAACGCGCGCATCACCCGCTTCGGCGCCGGCTGGCCGCGTTACCAGAAGCCACGGATCGCCCCCACCGCCGATCGTTACGCGGCGATCGCCCGCGAGGCCGGACTGACACCGACACGGCTCGCGTTGTCGTGGATCTACCACCGGCCGTATGTCGCCAGCACGATCATCGGCGCGACGTCGGTCGAGCAGCTGGTCGAGGATCTGGACGCCTGGGACACGAAACTCGACGAGGCGACACTCGCGGCGATCGACGCGTTGCACGAGGAAGTGCCGAGCCCGGCGAAGTGAGTCGCGCCGCCGAGGTGGGTGCATCAGGGCCCTGAGTCAGGACACCGAGCGGACACTAAGCCGCCAGGCAGTTCTCGACCTTCCACCCATACAGCCATTCCATCGCGTCGTAGAAACGCTCGGGTGTGCGGCCCTTCCACAGGTCGTTGCGGACCAGCCGTTGCACACCCTTCGCGTGGAAGATCCGACCCATCTCGCGTGCCGACAGCACGATGCGTGCGGTGCGTGCGACGCGTGAGCGCTGGTAGAGCTCGAAGGCGCGGCCGAAGTCGTTGCCGCAGACCCGCAGCGACTCGCCCAGCGTGACCGCATCCTCCATCGCCATGCACGCACCCTGGGCAAGGTACTGCAGCGTCGGATGTGCGGCGTCCCCGAGCAGCGTCGCACGTCCGAAGTTCCACTGGCCGATCGGTTCGCGATCCGCGGTCGCCCAGCGTTTCCAGTCCTTCGGCAGCGTGATCAGCTGCCGCGCCCGCGCGCAGATGCCCTCGAAGTAGCCCTGCACCTCCTCGGCGCTGCCCTCGCGGATGCTCCACTCCTCCTTGTGCCGGCTGTGGAACGTGACCACGACGTTGTACTGCTCCCCGCCACGCAGCGGATAGTGGACCAGGTGGCAGTCGGGACCGACCCAGATGCTGGCCGCGTTCCACTGCAGGTCCTGCGGGAAGTCCGCCTTGTCGACGACCGCGCGATAGACGACATGGTTGGAGACACGAACGTCGTCGCCGACGTACTGCCGGCGGACCGCCGAACGCACCCCATCGGCACCGATCACCGCGATGCCGCGATGTTGCCCACCCTGCGCGTCGAAGACCGTGACCGAGCCGTCGTCCTGTTCGATGCGCTGCACCTGCGTCGAGGTCGCGACCTCGATCCGGTCGCTGGCCCGCGCACCCTCGAGCAGCGAGCCGTGCACGTCGGCGCGATGGATCACCGCATACGGATTGCCGAACCGGTCGCGGAAGGCCTGCCCGGTCGGGATGCGACCGACCAGCCGCTCGTCGAGTGCGTCGTGCATCACCATCTCGTCGGTGTACACCGCCCGGCTGCGGGCGATCTCGCCGATGCCCAGCGCGTCGAAGGCCGCGAACGCGTTCGGTCCGAGCTGGATGCCGGCGCCGATCTCACCGAGCTGCGCGGACTGTTCGAGCACCTTGACCGCGAAGCCGCGGCGCACCAGCGCCAGCGCGGCGGCGATGCCGCCGATGCCACCTCCGGCGACCAGGACGGGAAGCGAGGCGGATCGTTCGGTCATCGGGTCTCCTGGTTGCGGCCCGGCTTCCAGGCCGGGGGCCGGGACCGGAGTTCCGGATGCCCGGCCCGGGCATTTATTCAGTATACTGACGATCAGTATAGAGTCTTGCCGTGCACTGTCAAATGCGCGGCACGGGCACACCCCTGCCGCGACGGTTCAGCCCTCGCTCGGCGCCCGGCTCAACTCGTTGTTGGCCTCGACCAGCACACGCAGCATGCGCAGGAACTCGCCGCGTTCGGCGCGTGGCAGCGGCTCGAGCATCCGCTGCTGCGCCTGCAGCATCGACGGCACCACCGCGTCCAGCAGTTCACGCCCGGCCGCGGTCAGCGTCAGCAGCCGCACCCGCCGATCCTCACTCGACGCATTGCGCTGCATCAGGCCACGGACCTCGAGTCGGTCGACGACCCCCGCGATCGTCGAGGTGTCGAATCCGATCGAACGCGCCAGCGTGCGCTGGTCGATGCCTGGGCTGTTGTGGACCGCCTGCAGCGCCGCGTACTGGACCGGCGTGATGCCGTGTGCCTCGGTCTCCTGCAGGAAGATCGCGACCGCGATCTGCTGCAGCCGTCGGATGTGATGCCCGGGCAGGGACTCCAGGTCGATCGTCGCCGCTGCCGGTCGTTTCCTGCTCATCGGGTCTGCCGGCCGCCAGGCCGGTTCGTCACTGGACTGACGATCAGTGTACAGCCGCGATCACGCGTCGCCATCGGCCGATGCATCGCCGGTCGTGTCGATCCATCCCGAGGCCGAACGTCGCCTGGATGGGGCCACCCCACCGATGCCGGGACAACCGGCCGGATCACCCTTCGCGAAGGAGCATTCGATGCTGAAGGACAGCAGGGCGTTCAGCGGATTTTCCGTCGACGACATGTCGAAGGCGATCACCTTCTACGGCAAGACCCTGGGGCTCGACGTGTCGGAGAACGAGGACATGTTGACGTTGCACCTCGCCGGCGGGCACCAGGTGCTGGCCTACCCGAAGCCCGACCATCGGCCGGCGAGCTTCACGATCCTGAATTTCCCGGTCCCCGACGTGGCCAAGGCGGTGTCCGAACTGACCCGCCGCGGTGTGTCGTTCGAGGTCTACGACCTGCCGGACCTGAAGACCGACGAGCGCGGCATCTCCAGGGATCCGCGCGGGCCGACGATCGCGTGGTTCAAGGACCCGGCCGGCAACATCCTGTCGGTGCTGCAGATGGCCTGATCACGACGCGGCTGGGGATGGCGCCTGCCCTGCGGCGCCCTTACCCGCGCCCTGCGCGCGAGGTCCGCTCGCCGGCTCAGCGGGTCGTGTCGCTCGGCGTGGCGCCGAAGCGGAACTTCTCGATCACCCGCTGCGCCCGCTCGCTGGCCGCGTGGAACACGCTGCGCGGCAGCCGGTTCACCAAGTACGGGATGCCGACGGTGAGGATCAGCGCGTCGTCGAGCCAGCCGATCAGCGGGATGTCCGGGATCACGTCGATCGGACTGATCACATAGGCGATCGCCGCGATCGCGGCGACCTTCAATGCCTTCGGCGTGGCGGGATGGCCGATCGCGAAGAACAGGATCAACGCTTCCCGACCGGCGGCCTTGAACAGCTTGCGAAGTCGAAACATCCACATCGTCGATCCTCCCCAGTTCGTCGAGGCCGATCCGGCCGGTCGCGACCCGATCCCCCTCGACGTCGATTCTGGCACGCGCCGCCCGATGCCGCGCCAACAGCCCGACAACCCGTCACGGATCGGGCCTTGCGCGTCCCGCCCGTCGTTCAGCGCACGAGCTGGTTGATCTCGATGATCGGCAACAGCACCGCCAGCACGATCAGCAGCACGACCACACCCATCACCAGGATCAGCGCCGGCTCCAGGATGCCGGTCATCATCAACGCGCGGCGCTCGGTCTCGGCCGACAACGTGGCCGCGGTCCG
>CADEEH010000128.1 GCA_902826305.1 uncultured Burkholderiales bacterium | reverse complement strand
TTCCTCGATAGCTCAGTTGGTAGAGCGCCGGACTGTTAATCCGTAGGTCCCTGGTTCGAGCCCAGGTCGGGGAGCCAAGAAATGCGAAGGTCAGCAGGCGGCGCCTGCTGGCCTTTTTGTTTTGCGGACTTGGCTGTCAACGTGCGGGCAACCGCAGGCGTCTCCCGTCCAACGTGAGCCCGACCGCCTTGTTCATGGCCTGACCGGCAGATTGAATAGCCTCAGGATCTCGGCGATCACTTCGTCGTCGTGGCCAACCCAGACGTGCCCTCCCCGATCGAATCCGACGAACTTCGCGCCGGCGATCCGGCTGGCGGTGTACTGCGCGCTGGCATAGGTACCGTACCCGTCGTCACGAGAACTGACGATGAGCGTGGGCATGTGCACGGACTCCAGCGGCGACGGCGCCAGGGCCTTGCCGACCGACGAATCGCTGCGCAAGCCCTGCGCACGGGTGGACACCGGAAGGATGTTGTCCAGCATCGCGTTCACCCGAGCGCGCTCTTGCGGGCTGGCCGTCGCGAGCAGTTCGGGCGGGGTGGCCAGCACGAGCTTGATCACCTGATCGCGGGCGACGTGAAGCGCCACCCAGAACAGGAAGTCCGAGCCGATCAGCCGCATCATCAAAGCCTCGACCCACGCCGGCATCGGTGGCGCCGAATCGGCTTGGTCAGCGGGTTTGTAGGCCAGCGGCACCAGCAGGATCAGCGCGCTCACCCGATCGGGGTGGCGGATGGCCATCTGCAGCGCTGACGGCCCGCCGGCCGACCCACCCATCACCGCCGCACGGCCGATGCCGAGCGCATCGAGCAGGCATACGTGCGCATCGGCCTGCGCTGCCGCCGATGCATCGGCCGGCATCGGCGTGCCCAGGTATCCGAAACGCGACATGGCGATCACACGGATCCCGTGCCGCGCCAGCGTGCCGGCGAACGCCATGCCCTGGTCATGCCCGCCGCCGCTGCCGTGCGCAACGAGCAACGGGACGCCCGTCCCTGCTTCCTGGTATTCGATCGGGCCGCAGCGCGTCGGCAGCAGCACCCCACCCTGTGCCGCGCGCGTCGTGGCAAGCGCCATGTCGCGGTTGAATAGCCACCCGATCTGGACCGACGCGACGGCCAGCCCGAGGACCGCCAGGATGAGCACAGACCGTGGCAGGCTCAGCTTCATGGCGAACCGATGCGGTCGCCGCGCACGGGGAAGCGGCCGTTGAACGTGACCGGCAGGGGATCGCCGCCGACGGGCGCGCCCACGGGACCCGGCCGCTGCGCATGGACATGCAGATGGGGTTCACCCGTGTTGCCCGAGTTCCCCACGGCACCGAGCCAGACCCCTGCGGCGACGGCGTCGCCTGCACGGACCTGCACGCTGCCCGGGCGCAAGTGGCCGAGCAGTACATCGGCTTCCGCGCAGCGCAGCAAGACGTGGTTGCCCGCCATGTGCTCGCGGTCGGCCTCAGGAACCTGCATGTCGGGCAGACCATCCACCGCGAGCAAGACCGACCCGGCGCACGGGGCCAGGACGCGGGCGCCGTAGATGGCGTAGGCCTTCGGGTCAGCAGGCAGCAAGCCGCGGGCGCGAAGTCCGAACGTATCCAGCTTGACGATGTCCACGCCATACGACTGACCGCGCCATTCGCGGAATCGGATAACGCCGGCATCCAGGGTCATCAGGTGCGCGTTGGTCTTGATGCTGCTGCCGCCGTTGACGACCAGATAGCTGCCCGGCTCCAGTGGAAACGACAGGTTCACCGCCGGCGGCGGCAATGCCGCGCGGCTGCGCCATGCACTTGCCAGCCCATAGGCCGAAGCCATGCCCAGGACCAGGAAAAACCCGGCACTGAGCCGGGCGCCCCAAGCAACCGGGAGCTTAGAGGCGAAGGGCAGGCGCCGACGCAGCCCGATCGCAACCACGACGGCCAGTGCCACGCCGAACGCAAGCGGCGCCCACCACGGCGGTACCAGCCAGATCCCAAGCAGCGCCATCGTCCAGAGAGCGGTGGCCGTGGCGACAGCTTGAAGCCAGAAAGCCAACCAGGCGCGGGGCGGCATGAGACCCATCCAGGCGACGAGAGCCAGCGGCACCACCAGTTGAAGCAGGAAGAGCGTAGTCACAAGCTGGTGAGCAACAAAGCCAAGAAGTGAAAGACGCCAAAGGACAAGGCAACGATGAACATTCACCGCGAATTCATCAGGTGTGAAGCCAGCACCAAGAGTGCGACGGGTGAAAGCGCAAGCGGCGGTGGGATCCCCATCAATGGTGCGCTCAGCAGCGCGACCGCAAGGCATTGGAACCGCATCCAGGCCAGGTTCGGAACCATCAACAGCACCGGGATGATGGCGCCCGATTTGCCGGCAGGTTTCATGGACCTTGGCGCGAACCACATCGAGTGCGAAGCGGTTTCGGCCGTGGAGACCAGCGCCTTACGCATCGGTGCGCCGGTTCACGTTCACCCCGTCAGGACACGTCGACCAAGAACCGAAGTTGACTCGGCCTCGGCCTCGAGCGGCGGCCCGACGCAACTACTCGGCGGGCACGAATGCGCTGGCGGTGATCATGTAGTGCTCGTTGCCGTGCGCGCTGAGGCGGGCGAAATCCGGCGCCCGGAACAGCGCTGCCCAGTGGGCCATCGATGCCCAGCGGGAGACGTGAACGTAGCGCGGCGAGCCGCGGGGGTTCAGGATCCGCCTACTTCCTGATCGTGAGTTCGTCATGAATCGTGTGGGCGCCTTCGGCGGCCCTCGCGATCTTGAGGGTTTCGTCGATCTGGGCCTGGCTGTCGAGCACGCCGGTCAGGCGGACGTCGCCATTCAGTGTCACGACGGAGATGTTGATTCCCTTCAGCGACTCGGTCTGACGCAATGCCGTCGTCACATGCTCCGTCACGTCGATGTCAGAAACATTCGCTGCGGCGGAAGACGCGGGCGGGTTGGCAGCGGTCGGCTCGGGCGCCTTGCTGCAGGCACCGAGGCCGAACAACGCAAGCGCCGTGGCTGCGGAGAGAAGGCGTCGACGGTGCGGGTTCATGGGCTGCGGCCTTGTGTGGGTTCGATCACCGGACGGTGACCCAGCTCGCACCATCGCGCGTCGAGGCGCTCTCGTCTGTGTGATGCCGAACAAAGAACACGGCGTGATCGCCCACCTCGCTGACGGCAGTCAGGAACTTCCCTGGTCACAGCCCCCGACAACCCTGCGTCGGCCCTGGACCCAGGCGCGCAACCCCCACTTCCGAAGCTCACTGAACCAGAGCACGCCGCTGGCCATCGCCATGCACATGCCCCGCTATTCTTGGGGCAGGCTGCTGATCAATGCTGACTTGCCAGGCGCAGCCAGATCTCGTTGCGCCGCATGAACCAGGGCGTGAACGGCGCGTTGTAGCGTGAGTACACCGGCGCGCCTTCCCAGGACAGATCGGCCGCACGCAGCGCCGCCTGCAGCTTCGCCAGGTGCTCGCCGTAGTTCGACTCCGACCAGAAGCCCGAGTAGCGGATCACGGCCACCTGGCTGGGCGGCACTTCGCGAAGTTGAACGCGTGCATCCAGGGGTTCGGGCGCGCTGGCCGCCGTCACGCCCTTGGGCAAAACGAACTGCACCAGGAATCCGCCGGGTGCAGCGGTCCGGGTGACCGGCGCAGTCATCTCCATCTTCACGGGCACGGCGGCCTGCGTCACCGGTGCGGTCATCGCGAACTTCCGCTCTCCCTTGTTCTTGCCGAAGATGTATCCCGCCAGGATCGGAAAGGCCTGGTTGCCGGCCTCGCCCGCCGGGCCGGGCACCACGACCTCGGCCACGGCGTAGGCGACGTACTGCCGCACCTCGATGTCCGCGAGTTCGCGTACGACCTGATACTCGGGCTCTTCGGTGGCGTGACTGGGCATGGAGGCGGCCAGCAAGTACAGCGTGAGAAGGCCAGGGCCGAACGCGGGGCCGGCGCGCCGTGGCTTGGGCAAAGATCGATTTTGCATCGAAGCATGGTCTCACCGGCGACGGTCTCCGTCCGTGCCCTGACGAACATCGGCTCGAACGGCTGCGCGCCGATGTGCGAGGTGTGCGTGGCAATGCACACGCGGGCCTGTTCCCCAGCGTACAGACCACCCTCCCGAAGTGACCTAGGGTGCACCGTGCCTACCGGGTCCTCGAGCCTCGGTGGTGTCGATCACAGATCAGCGAACCATCCACCCCTTAGGCCACATGAAGACCGAACCCCTATCGCCCGACCTGCTGAGCAAGATGGACGCCTACTGGCGGGCCGCGAACTACCTGTCCGCGGGGCAGATCTACCTCGTCGACAATCCGCTCCTGCGCGAGCCATTGACGATGGCGCACGTCAAACCCCAGGTGGGCCACTGGGGCACGGTGCCGGGCCAGAACTTCATCTACGTGCATCTGAACCGCGCGATCCGGAAGTACGACCTGGACATGCTCTACGTCTCAGGCCCTGGGCACGGCGGTGCCGCCATCGTGGGCCATGTCTATCTGGAGGGTACCTGGAGCGAGGTCTATCCCGACGTCACACAGGACCTGGCGGGCCTGAAGAAGCTGTTCAAGCAGTTCTCCTTTCCCGGCGGCGTGTCCAGCCATGTGGCCCCCAGCACACCCGGCTCGATCAACGAAGGCGGCGAATTGGGTTACTCGCTCAGCCACGCCTTCGGTGCGGTGTTCGACAACCCCGGCCTCATCGTGGCCTGCGTCGTCGGCGATGGCGAAGCGGAGACCGGCCCCCTGGCCACGGCCTGGCATTCGAACAAGTTTCTGAGCCCGGTCACCGACGGCGCGGTGCTGCCGATCCTGCACCTCAACGGCTTCAAGATCAGCAACCCGACCGTGCTCGCCCGCATCGGCCACGACGAACTCGAACACTTCTTCCTCGGTTGCGGCTGGACTCCGATCTTCGTCGAGGGTGATGACCCCTTGCCGATGCACCGGCTGATGGCAGCGGCCATCGACCGCGCCATCGAGTGCATTCAACGTATCCAGGCTGATGCGCGTGCCCCGGGAACCGAAGGGCCCATGAAGCAGCGGCCGCGCTGGCCCATGATCGTCTTGCGCTCTCCGAAGGGCTGGACCGGCCCGAAGGTGGTGGACGGGGTGCAGATCGAGAACACCTTCCGGTCGCACGTGGTGCCGCTGGTCGTCAACCTGGAGTTCCCCGATCATGTGCGGCAACTCGAGGCTTGGATGAAGCGCTACAAGCCCGAAGATCTGTTCGACGACAAAGGCCGCCTGCTGCCCGAACTCAGAGCCCTGGCACCCGAGGGCGAACGCAGGATGGGCGCCAACCCCCACGCCAATGGCGGTCTCCTGCTGCGCGATCTTCAGTTGCCCGACTTCCGGGAGCACGCCGTCGAGGTCAAGTCACCGGGAGTGATCCAGAGGCAGGACACGCTGGTGCTGGGCGGCTTCCTGCGCGATGTGGTTCAGCACAACCAGCCCGCACGCAGCTTTCGCATCTTCGGGCCCGATGAGACGGTGTCCAACCTGCTCGGTGCCGTCCTGGAGGTGACCAGCCGGCAGTGGGATGCCGAGTTGCTGCCCAACGACGAGTCCCTGGCGCCCGAAGGCCTGGTGCTGGACGCGATGCTCAGCGAACACCAGTGCCAGGGCTGGCTCGAAGGCTACCTGCTGACCGGCCGCCACGGCCTGTTCAACAGCTACGAGGCCTTCATCCGGATCATCGACTCGATGTTCACGCAGCACGCCAAGTGGCTGAAGGTCACGCGTGAGCTGCCGTGGCGCCGCCCCATCGCGTCGCTGAACTACCTTCTCGCGTCGCACGTCTGGCAACAGGACCACAACGGCTACACGCACCAGGACCCCGGTTTCATCGACCACGTCATCAACAAGAAGGCAGACATCGTCCGGGTGTACCTCCCGCCCGATGCCAATTGCCTGCTGTCGGTGATGGACCACTGCCTGCGGACCCGCAACCTGGTCAACGTGGTCGTTGCCGGCAAGCATGCGCTTCCGCAGTGGCTGACGATGGACGAGGCCATCGTCCACTGCACCGAAGGCATCGGCATCTGGAAGTGGGCCAGCAATGACGTCGTCACCGATGGCGCCGCGGATACGGACAGTGGCCCCGACATCGTGCTGGCCTGTTGCGGCGACACGCCGACGCTGGAGATCCTGGCCGCGACGTCGATCCTGCGCAAGAACCTGCCCGCGCTGAAGCTGCGGGTCGTCAACGTCGTCGACCTGATGAAGCTGCAGTCCGCAAGCATCCACCCGCACGGTCTCAGCGATGCGGATTTCGACGCCATCTTCACGCCCGACAAACATGTCGTCTTCGCCTTCCACGGCTACCCATCCGTCGTGCACCAACTGACCCACCGACGCAGCAACCGAAACCTGCATGTTCACGGATACAAGGAAGAGTGCACCTTCACCACACCGTTCGACATCCGCGTGCAGAACGATCTGGATCGCTTCCACCTCGTGCAGAAGGTGCTCGACTGCCTGCCCCACCTGGGCAGCCGGGGCGCGTATCTGAAGCAGTTCACCCAGGACAAGCTGATCGAGCACAAACACTACATCGATCGGCATGGCCAGGACCTGCCGGAGATCCGTGAGTGGACATGGGCCGCCGCGTCATGAACTCGCCCTTGGCGCGCCCATGACGGCACCACTGCGGATCTACCTGGTCCGCCACGGCGAAACCGCCTGGTCTCTGTCCGGTCAACACACGGGCCGCACCGATCTGGCGCTGACGCCTCACGGCGAGGCCATGGCGCGCGCTCTGTCGCCGACGATGCAAGGACTCTCACCCTCGCTGGTGTTGACCAGTCCCCGCCTCCGCGCGCGCGCCACCTGTACTTTGTGCGGCCTGGGTGCACATGCCGAGATCGACCCGGATCTGGCCGAATGGGACTACGGCGAGTACGAGGGCCTTCATACGGCCGAGATCCGCCGGCTGCACCCGGGTTGGGACGTGTGGCAGGACGGTTGCCCGGGGGGTGAGATGCCGACCGCCGTCAGTGTGCGCGCCGACCACCTCATCGCCCGCCTGTGCGGCCTCAGCGGCACGGTCGTGCTCTTCTCACACGGCCAGTTCGGTCGCGTGCTCGCGGCCCGATGGATCGGCCTTCCGGTGGTGCAGGGGCAGCACTTCGCCATCGACCCGGCGTCCATCGGCATCCTCGGCTTCGAGGCCGATCATCCGCACCGGCGGGTCATCGCGTTGTGGAACGCACCGACGCCGGGACAGTCCGCATGACACCCGTCAAGATCACTTGGGCTGCCAATATGCTGACGTTGCCAGCCCTATGCCTCCTGGCGACCCCCTGCCGTTGTCACAAGTGGCTCGGCATCACGCCCCGGATGGTGGCCATCGGGCATCGGGGGTAGACAAGATCCACGGGCAAGCGTGCGGGCGAGCGCCATCGTCGGACTAGTGGCTGCGATCCGCGGCCTCGGCTGTCTTGCCGCCGTCAAGCCGTCGTGCTGGAATCGTTCGTGCGCCATCCCCAGGAGCAGTCGATGACCGATTTCAAGGGCAAACATGTCTGGTTCGAACTGAACACCACCGACCTGAAGGCGGCTGAGGCCTTCTACGCCAGCGTCACCGGCTGGGTGCCCCGCGATTCCGGCATGCCGGGCATGCAATACACGATGGTCGGCCCTGCCGATCATGCGGTGGGCGGCATGATGACGTTGACCGACGAGATGAAAGCTGGCGGCGCCGGCCCGGGCTGGACCGGCTACGTGGCGGTCGACGACGTGGACACCGCCGCTGCGCAGACGCGCCGCCTGGGCGGCCAGGTCCTCGTGCCGCCGCAGGACATCCCGGAAGTCGGCCGCTTTTCGATCGTATGCGACCCGCAGGGCGCGGTGCTGTCGCTGTTCAAGGGCACGCCGTCCGAGGGTATGGAGCCGCCCCCGCCGCCCACGCCGGGTACACCCGGTCACATCGGATGGCACGAACTGCACACCACCAGTCTCGACGCCGCGTTGGCGTTCTATGGCGACCTGTTCAGCTGGCGCAAGGGCGAAGCCATGGACATGGGCCCCAATGGCGTCTACCAGCTGTTTGCCACGGGTGCCCAGGGCCAGAACGCCGACGGCGGCATGGTGCGGAAGCAGCCCGATGCACCGAGGCCCTACTGGCTCTACTACATCAACGTGGCCAGCGTGGACTTTTCGTCGGCGCGCATCACTGCCGGCGGCGGGCAGGTGCTGATGGGCCCTCAGCAGGTGCCTGGCGGCAACTGGATCGTGTCGGGCCTGGACCCGCAGGGTGCCGCATTCGCGGTGGTGGGGCCCCGGTGAGCTGAACGATGACACGCGGCGAACTGCTCCGCTTCCTGCGCGCCCAGCCCTGGGCGGTCGAGGCCTGCGTCAATCCGCGAGGCCAGCCGGAGGCGGCGGTCATCGGGGTCGCGGTCACCGACCAGCTTGAACTGATCTTCGACACCCTGTCGGACTCGCGCAAGGCCACCAACCTGCGAGTCGATCGACGCATCGCACTCGTGATGGGCTGGGATGACGGCCAGACCGCCCAGATCGAGGGCATCGTCGACGAGCCCACGGGGGATGAACTCCAGCGGCTGAAGGCCGCGTATCTCCGCCGCTTCCCCGATGGGTTCGAGCGAGCCGTACACGCGGACATCACCTACTTCCGAGTCTTGCCGGTGTGGATCCGCTACAGCGACTTCCGATCGACGCCGCCGACGGTGATCGTGTTCGATGCGGAAACACTGCGACGCCCCCTCGATGGGGCGCCGACCGGTCCGGATGACATCCATCGCTGACCTTGCCCGGCAGGTTCGCGCGCTGGGAGTCATCGCGGGCGATCTTCTGATGATCCACGCGAGCATGCGCAAAGTGGGTCCCGTCGAGCGGGGAGCTTTCGGGCTGATCGACGCACTCCGGGAAGGGGTTGGCGACAGTGGAACCCTGTTGATGGTGTTGTGTGCCGACGAGACCGAGCCCTTCGACGCGCTGCGCTCGCCGGTGGACATCGACGACACGGACGGCATCGCAACATGGCAAGGCGGAGACTACTTCCCGCAGATCTTCCTGGACTATCGCGCGACCGGTTGCGTTCGCATGGGCCAGCTCGGGCAGTGCGTCGCCGAACTGTTCGACGCGGACCCGTTCGTGAGGTTCGCGGTCGATCGGATGAATCGTTACCTTGGCCATAGCACACACCATGGATCGTTCCCGACCTGCAACCCGCGTTCGACGAATTTGCAGCGTGCCTGAAGGCGCGCGTCGAAGGGAGTTGAAGTCGCCGACGGGCCCGGTCACCGGTTGGCACGAGCCGGTGGGACACCCGCGGAGTCGGCCGGGGGCAGCAGCCCCGCGCGGTCCAGACTCGCCAGCAACCGAGGCAGGTGGGTCCGCGCACTGCGCTCGCCGGTCGCGCGTGCGTACTCGAAGTAGCTCGGCAGCGGCGAGGCGCCGAACCCGAGATCGGCATGGATCAGGTAGTCCGCCAGCGCGGCTTCCGGAGCGATGCGGGCGGCCCGCCTGGCCACGCGCTCGCGCTGCGACTGCGATGTGCCTTCAGGTGCACTCTCCGGGCGCGGCGTGACATCGACCGCGATCACGAACCGCGCGCCCGCCTGCCGGGCGGCGCGCACGGCCAGGGGCAGCGACTCGTCACCGTCTTCGTATTCGGTACCGTCGATGCCCACCGGCGAGAGGATGCCAGGTACGGCACTGGACGCGCGCACGGCCACGCCGGCATTGCCGCTGGTGAAGAACACCGGTGCCTTGTCGTCACGTCGCGTGGCACCCACTACCAGCCGCCGCGGCATCTGTTCCATGTTGCGGTGGACGAGGCGGGTGTTGACGTAGTCCTGCAGCCGCTGGCCGCGGATCCAGCCGCGATCGGCAAAGGGCGACAGGTCGAACAGCGTCAGAGGACCCCCATCCTTGGACAACGCGTCGATTTCGACCGCGGTGCGGCCGTCGGCCCAGAACGCGCCGAGCAAGGACCCCACGCTGGTGCCCACCACCAGGTCGATCTCGACACCGGCTTCTTCCAGCACCCGCATCACGCCGATATGGGCGTAGCCTCGCGGGCCACCGCTGCTGAGCACCAGGGCCACGCGGGGCCGTGGGTCCAGGGCTTGCAGCGATGGCCGTGCGACTGGGCTGTCGGGGCCGGTGTGGTTGAACGGAGCGCAGCCGATCAGCACGGTGGCTGCCGCGGCGGCGGACAAGAGGACGCCGAGGCCCTGGCGCATCGCGTTGACGTGAACGGCAATCACCGGATCGATCCAGTCCGACTGCATGGCGCGTGTTGTTGACAGTGTCTACCATTGTTCCTATATTCGTAGACACTGTCAACCCGCTGCGTGGTCTTCTTCAGGCGCGGCCTCATCCTCGGAGACCTGATGCCGTCACCCCGCGTACGACCGCTCAGCGAGGCCGCCGAAAGACTCGCGGGCACACTGGCCTTGTCGCCGTCAGTGGCCGGCATGGACCAGGGGGCGCGATGAGCAGCACCGACGGCCGACTGGTTCATCGCTACGGCCCCTGGGCCGTGGTCACCGGGGCCAGCGACGGCATCGGCCGGGCCTTCGCCCGCCACCTGGCGGCCAGCGGCCTGAATCTGGTCCTCGTCGCGCGGCGCGAGCCCCTGCTGCGACAGCTCGCGGCCGAACTGCAAGGCAACCATGGCGTGTCATGCCGCGTGGTACCCGCCGACCTCGCCGATCTGGAAGCCGTTCGCCGACTCGCCGACATTACCGGCGATCTGGACGTGGGCCTGCTGGTGGCGGCAGCAGGCTTCGGCACGTCAGGCCCGCTGCTCGATGCCGAACTGGATGTGGAGACCGCGATGGCCGGCCTGAACTGCACCTCGGTGCTTGCGCAGGCCTGGCACTTCGGCCCCCGCTTCGCCAGACGGGGCCGTGGCGGCATGGTGTTCATGAGTTCGCTGCTGGCCTTCCATGGCACGCCGCGTGCGGCCCACTATGCGGCGACGAAGGCCTATGTGCAGACGCTGGCCGAGGGCCTGCGCGTCGAGTGGGCGCCGCTGGGTGTGGACGTCATCGCATCCGCGCCCGGCCCCATCGCCACCGGGTTTTCGGCACGGGCCAACCTGCAGATGGCCCAGGCGATGCCTGCCGAGGTCGTGGCGCGCGTCACGATGCAGGCGCTCGGCCGCAGGACCACGGTGCGGCCGGGTTGGCTGTCCAAGCTGCTGGGCTGGTCGCTGGCCCTGCTGCCGCGCTGGGGGCAGGTGATGGTGATCACGCAGGTGATGAAGGGCATGACGGTCCACCAGGAGCGGCCCGCCCGGCAACGATCGGCCTGAGCCGTGCAGCCGAACGAAGGCAGCCGGACGGAGCGTCGAGGTGGCGCTGCACGTGTGGTAGCTTTGGCTGAGCCGACCGACCGGCCCCGACATCGCATGCCTGCCAGGAAGACCCGCTCTGCGCCCCCGCTCGGACTGCGCGACGCCTGCATCGTGGCGGCGCAGGAGGTGATTGCCGAACGCGGCATCGAGAACCTGAGCCTGCGCGAGGTGGCGCGCAAGCTGGGCGTGTCACACCAGGCGCCGTACAAACACTACCCGAGCCGCGATCACCTGCTGGCGGAGGTGATGCGCCGCTGCTTCCGGCACTTCGCGGCACACCTGGACGCGCGGCCCCGCCACGAGGATCCCGAACAGGACCTGGAATCCCTGGGGTTGCAGTACCTGGCCTATGCCCGTGAGCATCCGTTGGAGTACCGGCTGATGTTCAGCACGACCTGGCCGGCGTCGGCGGAACGGGCCGATCTGGCGAATGACGCCACCCACGCCTTCGATGTGCTGCGCAGCGTGCTGCGTCGCATGCACGGCGACTCGGCCGAGGTGCGGGAGCTCGTGGAACTCGATGCGTTGTACATCTGGTCGACGATGCATGGCCTGGCTGGTGTCATGAACGGCCAGTGCATCGAGCAGCTCGGACTGAAGGCCAAGGTGCTCAAGCAGGCCGTCCGACACACGATGGAACGCATGGGCATGGGCTTGGCGGGCGAACATTGAAGTGCGGCGATCACCGTGCTGCCTTGGGCACCGCAGCCGCGGGCCCGCCGGACTCGAATTCGAAAGCCAGGCCGGTGACCGTGCCGATGAAGTACGGCTTTCGCCCTTCGGGCCGCATCCAGGCCACCTCACCCGTGAAGGGCACCAGCACACCGTCACGAAGCTGGTAGTTCGACCAGATGCCCTCCCACGGCGCCATGACCAGCTTGTCGCCGACCATGCCGCCGCGCGCCTCGGCACGAAACGAGCCGATCAGGCCGGCGTCGTCGAACCGGAACAGCAGCGTCAGGCTCAGCGGGCCGTCCACCATCGTGGCGTTGGCGGAATGGTCGTCGACGGCCTCCCAAAACACCCCCTGGCTGGGCAACAGCGCGGTCGGGTACCAGAGCGCTTCCGCGAACCAGCGCATGAACTCGCCGCGGGCGATGTCGCCGTCGCCCTGCTGTCGGGCAACCGTGAACAGGCCCTGCACCGTCGCGTGCAACAGGCCGTTGCCGGCGATGTAGCTGTCGACGACCCGAACCCGCACCCCAGGCAACATCGCGATCGTCGCGTCCCACAAGAAGCCCGGGCGGCGCGTCACGACACGCTGACGCGACGTGAACGGTTTCCACTGCTCGCCGGCAGCCGACATGTTGAATGTGCCACCGATGTCGATCGTGACCGCGGTGATGATGGGCTGGCCGTCCTTCAGCACGGCGCGGAAGTAACGTTGCACCGGCGCAGGCAGCCCCTCGAGCTCGCGGGCGTCGTAGTGTGTCGGCAGGGAATCCGGGCCTGGCCTGCCATCCCGGCGGCCGGCCTCGAGGCTGGCCCGAAGTGTGTTCACTTCCCGGGCCCAACGGCGGTCGCCAACGGCCGTCAGGCCGACAGCCGTGAGTACCAGCACGACCAGGCACGCGCCGAGCCAGGGCAACCATGTCATGCTCGTCCCTCCGGGGCGGTCAACGGTCTTCACAAACAGCCGATGTCCTTGATGGCACTGCGATTGTCAGCAGCACCGAATCTAGGGGATTCGGGGCGTCCGATCTGTTCGTGAGCGCACGCACCGGAGCACTGCTTCTCGACGAAACAGGCGCCCCATTCGTCCTGATGTCGATTTCGTGCGGCGCCGATCGTCGTAGCGGATGCGAGTGGCCGCGCAGATGCGACCGACCTTGGAGGGCGCCCACCGGCGCGGCGATCCGATCCGAAACTTCAGCTTCGAAAGGACATTCCGATGAGCAAGGCGACCCTGTGCCTCTGGTACGACAAATCGGCCGAGGAGGCGGCACGATTCTATGCGGCAACGTTTCCCGACAGCCGGGTCGGCGCGGTGCATCACGCACCCGGCGACTACCCGTCGGGCAAGGCCGGTGACGTGTTGCTGGTCGAGTTCACGGTCTGCGGTCTGCCGTGTGTGGGTCTCAACGGCGGCCCCACCTTCAAGCCCGACGAAGCCTTCTCGATGCAGATCGAGACCGTCGATCAGGCCGAGACCGATCGCTACTGGAACGCCATCGTCGGCAACGGCGGCCAGGAAAGCGAGTGCGGCTGGTGCAAGG
>CADEEH010000127.1 GCA_902826305.1 uncultured Burkholderiales bacterium | reverse complement strand
TGCGCAGCGCCATCGCGACGTCGTTGGTGATCTGGTCGCCGGCGATCGGGATCACGGCCGTGTGCCGGATCGCCCCGCCGGTGAAGATCGCGATGTCGGTGGTGCCCCCGCCGATGTCGACCAGCGCGACGCCGAGTTCCTTCTCGTCCTGTGTCAGCACCGCGTTGCTCGAGGCCAGCGGCTGCAGGATCAGGTCCTGCACCTCGAGCCCGCAGCGGCGCACACACTTGACGATGTTCTGCGCCGCCGACACCGCGCCGGTGACGATGTGCACCTTGACCTCGAGGCGCACGCCGCTCATGCCGATCGGCTCGCGGATGTCCTCCTGGCCGTCGATGATGAATTCCTGCGGCAGCACGTGCAGGATCTGCTGGTCGGTCGGGATGTTGACCGCCTTGGCGGTCTCGATCACCCGCGCCATGTCGGCCTCGGAGACTTCCTTGTCCTTGATCGCGACCATGCCGCTGGAGTTGAAGCTGCGGATGTGGTTGCCGGCGATCCCGGTGTAGACCGTGCGGATCTTGCAGTCGGCCATCAGCTCGGCTTCCTCGAGCGCGCGCTGGATCGAGTTGACCGTGGTCTCGATGTTGACGACGACGCCCTTCTTCAATCCGCGCGATTCGTGCTGGCCCAGGCCGACGATCTCGTAGCGCCCGTTGGGCAGCATCGTGGCGACGATCGCCACGATCTTCGAGGTGCCGATGTCCAGGCCGACGATCAGGTCGTTCGCGTCTCTTGCCATTGTCATCTCTTGGTCCCGGATCGGCGTCCGGGCGCATTCTTCGGCGACGCACCCACCGGCTCGCCGTCCTCGTCGAGCAGCGCGACCGCACGGATCGCGAAGCCGTTCTGGTAACGCAGGTCGATCAGTTCGGGCGCACCGGACAGCCGCGCCTCGATCCGCGGCTGCGCGGCCACCCAGCGCAGCACACGATCGGCGATCGGCAGGCCGTCCTCGCGCCCGAGCAGCAGCTTCGAGCCGTCGTCCACTTCCACCGACCATGCGTGCCGGGCCGACAGCGACACCGACACCGGCTTGAGGTCCAGCGGCGAGAGCCACTGGATCAGCTCGCGATGACGCTGCACCAATACCCGCTCGGTGCCCGGCGGCCCGGAGAGCTCGGCCAGCGGGCCGTATTCCTCGATCTCGCCGATGTTGGCCGCGAAGATCTCGCCGAACGTGTTGATCAGCCGGCCGTCGCCCCAGAGCGCGTAGGGACGGTGCTCCTCGATGCCGACGACCAGCCCGTCGGGCCAGACCCGGCGCACGGTGGCCTTGCGCACCCACGGCACCGCCTCGAACACCTGGCGCACCTGGTCGAGGTCGATCGTGAAGAAGTTGCCGCGCACCTGGTCGCGGGCGGTCGCGCGCAGGATCGGCAACGCGACGTGGCGCAGCGAGGGTTCGTTGTCGAGCACCGCCGGCAGCGGCAGCGGCGCGCTGGCGACCGCGACCGGCTCGATCTCGACCGAACGCAGCGTGAACACCGGCAGTTGCGACACCAGCCACAACGCACCGACGATCAGCGCGGCCAGCACCGCCGCGAAGATCGCGTTGGCGCCGCGGTTCAGCAGCCGGCTGTCGTGCCAGAAGTTCACTGGCCGGCTCCGATCTTGAGGCTGGCGCCAGCGAGCAGCCGCAGCACCAGGTCGTCGTAGTCGATGCCCTCGGCGCGTGCGGCCATCGGCACCAGCGAGTGGTCGGTCATGCCGGGCGAGGTGTTGATCTCGAGCAGGAACGGCGCGTTGTCGCTGGCGCGCAGCATCACGTCGGCGCGGGCCCAGCCTTCGCAGCCGAGCACCCGGTACGACTCGAGGGCGATCCGCTGCACCTCGCGCGCTACCGGCTCGGGCAGCGGCGCCGGGCAGAGGTACTGGGTGTCGTTGGTGAAGTACTTGTTCTGGTAGTCGTAGTTGCCCTGCGGCGCGCGGATCTCGATCACCGGCAGCGCACGCGCCTTGTCACCCGAGCCGATGATCGCCACCGTCAGCTCGGCACCGTCGATGAACTGCTCGGCGAGCACGCTGCGGTCGAACTGCGCGGCGGTGTCGAACGCGAACGGGATCTCGGCAGCGGTGGTCACCTTGGTGATGCCGATCGTCGAGCCTTCGTGCGGCGGCTTCATGATGAACGGCAGCCCGAGCCGCTCGCCGAGGTCGTCGAGCCGGTCGCCGCGCTGCAGGACCGCCCAGGCCGGTGTCGGCAGGCCGGCGCTTGCCCAGATGCGCTTGGTGAAGACCTTGTCCATCGCCGCCGACGAGGCCATCACACCCGAGCCGGTGTACGGGATGCCGAGCAGCTCGAGCGCGCCCTGCACCGTGCCGTCCTCGCCGTAGCGACCGTGCAGCGCGATGAACGCGATCGAGAATCCGTCGCGCACCAGGTCGTCCATCGGCCGCTCGGCCGGATCGAACGGGTGGGCGTCCACACCTTTGCGCTGGAGCGCCGCCAGCACCATCGATCCGGAGCGGATCGAGATCTCGCGTTCCGCGGAACGACCGCCGTACAACACCGCGACTCGTCCGAATCGGGCCGTATTCATCGCTGCACTCCCTGCGCGGCCGCATCGCGCACCTGCCCCGCCACCGCGCCGATCGAGCCGGCGCCCATCGTGATCACCACGTCGCCGTCGCGGACCACCTCGAGGATCGCCGCCGGCATCTGCGCGATGTCCTCGATGAACCGCGGCTCGATCCGGCCGCCGACCCGGAGCGCGCGTGCGATCGCGCGGCCGTCGGCGGCGACGATCGGCGCCTCGCCGGCGGGATAGACCTCGGCCAGCAGCAGTTCGTCGGTCCCGGCCAGCACCTTGACGAAGTCCTCGAACAGGTCGCGGGTGCGGGTGTAGCGATGCGGCTGGAACGCGAGCACGATCCGGCGGCCCGGATAGGCGCCACGCGCCGCGCCCAGGGTCGCCGCCATCTCGACCGGGTGATGACCGTAGTCGTCGATCAGCATGAAACGGCCGCTTTCCCGGCCGTCGTGCACGATCGGGATCTCGCCGTAGCGCTGGAAGCGGCGGCCGACACCGTGGAACTCGGCGAGTGCATGCTGGATCGGCTCGTCGGCCACGCCGAGCTCGTCGGCGACCGCGATCGCGGCCAGTGCGTTCTGCACGTTGTGCATGCCGGGCAGGTTGAGCACGATCGGCAGCTCGCGGCCGCCTTCACGCACCGCGGTGAACCGCATCTGCGGGCCGTCGGCGCGCGGGTCCACCGCGCGGTACTGCGCCTCGGCGGCGAAACCGTAGGTCAGCAGCGGCTTGGACAACATCGGCATGATCTCGCGCACGCGGGCATCGTCGATGCACAACACGACCGCGCCGTAGAACGGCAGGCGCTGCGTGAACTCGACGAACGCGTGCTTGAGCCGGGCCGGGTCGTGGCCGTAGGTCTCCATGTGATCGGCGTCGATGTTGGTGATGACGGCGATCATCGGCAGCAGGTTCAGGAACGAACCGTCGGACTCGTCGGCCTCGACGACGATGTAGTCGCCGGTGCCGAGCCGCGCGTTGGCGCCGGCGCTGTTGAGCCGGCCGCCGATCACGAACGTCGGATCGAGTCCGCCGGCGGCCAGCACCGAGGCGACCAGCGACGTGGTCGTCGTCTTGCCATGGGTGCCGGCGATCGCCACCCCCTGCTTGAGCTTCATCAGCTCGGCCAGCATCAGCGCCCGCGGCACCACCGGAACGCGGCGGGCACGTGCCGCGATCACCTCGGGGTTGTCGCCGCGGACCGCGGTCGAGGTGACCACCGCGTCGGCGCCGCTCACGTTCCCGCCGTCGTGGCCGATCGCCACCGTGGCGCCGAGCGCCTCGAGCCGGCGGGTGGCGCTGCTGGCGTGGGTGTCCGAGCCGCTGACCCGGTAGCCCAGGTTCAGCAGCACCTCGGCGATGCCGCTCATCCCGGCCCCGCCGATGCCCACGAAGTGGATGTGCTTGACCTTGTGCCTCATCGCCGGCGCGCTTCCTTGGTGGCGATCTCCTCGGCACACACCTCGACCACCCGTTCGGCCGCCTCGGGCCGGGCGAGCGCCCGCGCGTGCCCGGCCATCTCGGCCAGCCGATCGCGGGTCATCGAGACGAGCAGGCCGGCGAGCCGGTCGGCGGTCATCTCGGACTGCGGCAGCAGTTCGGCGGCGCCGGCATCGGCGAGGAACTTCGCATTGGTCGTCTGGTGGTCGTCGACCGCGAACGGGAACGGCACCAGCACACTGGCGACGCCGGCCGCGGCCAGTTCCGACACCGTCATCGCGCCGGCGCGGCAGATCACCAGGTCGGCCTTCGCGTAGGCGCTGGCCATGTCGTCGATGAACTCGACCAGGTTCGCGTCGACACCGGCCTCGCGGTAGTGGTCCTCGAGCGCCTGCCGATGCGCACGACCGCTCTGGTGCGTGACCACCGGGCGCTGTTCGCGGGTGATCAGCGCGAGCGCCTGCGGCACGGTCCGGTTCAATGCCTGTGCGCCCAGGCTGCCGCCGACCACCAGCACCTGCAGCGGACCTTCGCGACCGGCGAACCGCTCGGCCGGCGGCGCCAGCGCGGCGATCTCGTGGCGCACCGGGTTGCCGGTCCATTCCGCACCGCCGATCGTCTTCGGGAACGCCTCGAGCACCCGGTCGGCGACGCCGGCGAGCACCTTGTTGGTCAGCCCGGCGATCGAATTCTGTTCGTGCACCACCAGCGGCATGCCGAGCAGCGCCGCCATCATGCCGCCCGGAAACGCGATGTAGCCGCCCATGCCCAGCACGACCGACGGGCGCACCTTGCGCAACACACCCAGGCTCTGCCAGAACGCGCGCAGCAACGTCGCCGGCAGCAGCAGCTTGGCCATCAGGCCCTTGCCGCGCAGGCCCGAGAAACGGACACCGAACAGGTCGATGCCGTGGCGCGGCACCAGCGATGCCTCCATGCCGTCCGGATTGCCCATCCAGACCACCTGCCAGCCGCGTGCGCGCATCACCGAGGCGACCGCGAGCCCGGGCATCACGTGCCCGCCCGTGCCACCGGCCATGATCATCGCGGTGGGCATGGTCATGCTGCCAGCGCCGCTCATGCCGACCCCCCGCGCATCAGCTTGCGGTTCTCGAAGTCGACGCGCATGACAATCGCGATCGCGATGCAGTTCATCAGCAGGCCCGAACCGCCGAAACTCATCAGCGGCAGGGTCAGGCCCTTGGTCGGCAGCAGGCCGGTGTTGACCCCCATGTTGATGAACGCCTGCGCGCCGATCCACAGGCCCACGCCCTGGGCGACCAGCCCCGGGAAGATCCGGTCCAGCGCGACCGCCTGGCGACCGATGCCGATGCAGCGCCGGACCAGCCAGAACATCAGCGCGATGACAACCAGCACACCGACCAGGCCGAATTCCTCGCCGATCACCGCGAGCAGGAAGTCGGTGTGCGCCTCCGGCAGGTAGTGCAGCTTCTCGACCGATCCGCCCAGGCCGACACCGAAGATCTCGCCGCGGCCGAACGCGATCAGCGAATGCGACAGCTGGTAACCCTTGCCGATCGCGTTGGCCGGCTCGAACGGATCCAGGTACGCGAACATCCGGCCGCGACGATACGGCGAGGTCAGGATCAGCACGCTGAAGGTGGTGATCGCGGTGGCGACCAGCCCGGTGAAGATCCAGCCGTTGACGCCGCCCAGGAACAGCAGCCCCATCGAGATCGCGCAGATCACGACGAACGCACCCATGTCGGGTTCGAGCAGCAGCAACATGCCGATCAGCGCGACCGCGACACCCATCGGCGCGAATCCCTTGCGGAAGCTGTGCATGTGGTCCTGCTTGCGGACCGTGTAGTCGGCGATGTAGATCACCACCGCGAGTTTCATCACCTCGGAGGGCTGCAGGTTCAGGATGCCCAGCGGCAGCCAGCGCCGGGCGCCGAAGACCACCTTGCCGATGCCCGGGATCAGCACGATCACCAGCAGCACCAGCCCGAGCAGGAACAGCCACGAGGCCCAGCGCTGCAGTTCCCGCGTGGGCACCGCGAAGGCGACCAGCGCGGCGATCGAGGCCATCATCAGCGCGAGGGCGTGACGGACCAGGAAATGGGTCGACGAATAGGCCGCGAAGCGCTGCGAATCGGGCAGCGCGATCGTCGCCGAGTAGACCATCACCAGCCCGCCGAGCAGCAGCGCGAGTGTGACCCAGAGCAGCGGCAGGTCGATCGCCGAGTTGACCTTCGGCCGGGCCCGCACCGGAGCGCGGCGGCGCTCGCCGCCGAGCCAGGTCGGCCAGCGCAGGCGCTCGACGAATTCGGCTCTCATGGCTGGCCCGCCTCCTCGGCCAGATCCCGGACCGCGGCGACGAAGACCTCGGCGCGGTGGCCGTAGTTGCGGAACATGTCGAAGCTGGCACACGCCGGCGACAGCAGCACCGCGTCGCCGGTCCTGGCATGGGTGGCGGCCTGGCGCACCGCGTCGGGCAGGCTGGTGCAATCCACCAGCGGCACACCGGTGTCGGCGAGGGCGGCGCGCAGCCGGGGCGCATCGCGCCCGATCAGCATCACCGCTCGCGCGTGGGCACGCACCGGTGTGGCCAGCGGTGCGAAGTCCTGGCCCTTGCCGTCACCACCCGCGATCAGCACCACCCGCCGGCCGAGCCCGGCGAGTGCGGCCGCGGTCGCGCCGACGTTGGTGCCTTTGCTGTCGTCGACGTATTCGACGTCGTGGATCACGGCGACCGGCTGGCAGCGATGCGGCTCGCCGGCGTATTCACGCAACGCGTGCAGCATGCCGGCCATCGGCACACCGATCGCCCGGCACAACGCGAGCGCCGCCAGCGCGTTCAACTGGTTGTGGCGACCGCGGATGCGCAGCGCCTCGGCCGGCATCAGCGGGCGCACGGCCACCGCCACCGGCTGGCCGCGCCGCGTCGGCGCATCGTCGGCGCGGACCCCTTCGGCGAGCCAGTCGATGCCGCGGGTCGACGCGAGGCCGAACGCACCGACCTCGGCCGGCGCATCGGTGCCGAAGCTGGACACTGCACCCGCGCCGGCGGCAGCGGACGCGGTGGCGGACCCGGCGGCAGGCCGGGCGGCGGGCCGGGTCGCCGGATCGTCGCGGTTGTAGACCGCGACCTTGACGCCGGCGAAGATCTTCTGCTTGGCTGCCAGGTATGACCCGGTGGCCGCGTGCCAGTCGAGATGATCCTGGGTCATGTTCAGGATCGCCGCCGCGTCGGCGATCCAGCAACGCGACAACGCGAGCTGGAAACTCGACAGTTCGATCACCCAGACTTCGGGCAGCGCCTGTGCGGCGACCGCCTCGCGCAGCGAGTCGAGCAGCGCTGGGCTGATGTTGCCGGCGACCGCGACCGACAGGCCGGCGGCCTGGCACAGGTGGCCGACGAGCCGCGTCACCGTCGTCTTGCCGTTGGTGCCGGTGACACCGACCAGCCGCGGCCGGTAACCGTCCGCGCCGAGTGCGGACAGCGCCTGCGCGAACAGGTCGAGTTCACCGGCCACCGGCAGCTCGCGCTGCGTGACCAGCCGATGGAACTCGGCGCTCGGCCCGATCTCGATCGACAGGCCCGGACTCCAGGCGACAAGGTCGACCGCGTCGAGCAGCGACTCGGCGAACGGGCCGGCGACGAACTCGACGTCGGCGACCGCGGCGCGCAGGCCGGCCAGACCCGGCGGCTCGGCGCGGGTGTCGGCCACACGCAGCGTGGCACCGCGAAACGCCGCCCAGCGCGCCATCGCCAGCCCCGATTCACCGAGGCCGAGCACGAGCACACGACGCCCGGCCAGATCGGCCGGCAACGCCGGCAGCGTGACCACCGGCGCGGTGTTGCGAGGGGTGCGGGCGGCGCGCATCAACGCAGCTTCAACGTCGACAGGCCGAACAACACCAGGATCATCGTCACGATCCAGAAGCGGACGACGACCTGGGACTCCTTGACCCCGCCGATCTCGAAGTGGTGATGCAGCGGCGCCATCCGGAAGATGCGCCGGCCCTGGCCGTAACGCTTCTTCGTGTACTTGAAGTAACTGACCTGGATCATCACCGAGAGCGTCTCGACGACGAACACGCCGCCCATGATGAAGAGCACGATCTCCTGGCGCGCGATCACCGCGACCGTGCCCAGCGCCGCACCGAGCGCGAGGGCACCGACGTCACCCATGAACACCTGCGCCGGATAGGCGTTGAACCACAGGAACGCGAGGCCGGCGCCGACGATCGCGCCGCAGAACACGGTCATCTCGCCGGCGCCCGGGATGTGCGGGATCAGCAGGTAGCGGGCGAAGACCGCGTTGCCGCCGACGTAGGCGAAGATGCCCAGCGCACCTGCGACCAGCACCGACGGCATGATCGCCAGCCCGTCGGCGCCGTCGGTCAGGTTGACCGCGTTGCTGGTGCCGACGATCACCAGGTAGGTGAGCACGATGAAACCGAACACACCGAGCGGATAGGCGACGTTCTTGAAGAACGGCACGATCAGGTCGGCCTTCGGCGGCAGGTCGGCGGCCAGGCCGCTCTCGACCCAGTCGAGGAACAGGTACCAGGCCTGGTCGGCGCTCTGCGACGGCACCATGAACGCGAGGCAGACCGAGGCGACGATGCCGATCAGCGACTGCCAGAAGTACTTCTCGCCGGCCGACAGGCCCTTCGGGTTCTGGTAGACGACCTTGCGGTAGTCGTCGACCCAGCCGACCAGGCCGAAGCCGAGGGTGACGATCAGCGCGACCCAGACGAACCGGTTCGACAGGTCACCCCAGAGCAGCGTCGAGGCGCCGACCGCGATCAGGATCAGCGCACCACCCATCGTCGGTGTGCCCGACTTGGTCAGGTGGGTCTGCGGGCCGTCCTGCCGCACCGCCTGCCCGATCTTCAGTTCGGCCAGGCGCCGGATCACCAGCGGACCGAACATCATGCCGATCGCCAGCGCGGTCAATGCCGCCAGCACCGCGCGCAGCGTGATGTAGTTGAAGACCGAGAACGCACGGATGTCGCGCGCGAGCCATTGCGCCAGTTCCAGCAGCATCAGTGCGCTTCCCCGCCCGCGACGTCGCGATCACACAGCGCCGAGACGACCCGTTCCATGCGCATGAAACGTGAACCCTTGACCAGGGTCGTGGCCGGCGGCTTCGCGGCCTCGAGCAGGCGCGCGACCAGTTGCGCCAGGCTGTCGAAGTGTTCGGCGCCCGGGCCGAACGCGGCCACGCCGTCGCGCATGGCCTCGCCGAAGCCGAGCAGCGTGTCGATGCCACGCGCGGCGGCATAGGCGCCGACCTCGCGGTGGAACTCGGGGCCACGTTCACCGACCTCACCCATGTCACCCAGCACCAGCACCCGGGGCGCCGCGGCGTCGGCGAGCACGTCGATCGCGGCCCGGACCGAATCCGGATTGGCGTTGTAGCTGTCGTCGATCAGCGCCGCGCCGGCCAGCGTCTGTCGCCGGACCAGTCGTCCCCTGGCCGGGCGGAACGCAGCCAGGCCGGCGGCGATCATCGGTGCCGGCACACCGAGCGCATGGGTGCAGGCCGCGGCGGCCAGGGCATTGCGGACGTTGTGGCGACCGTCGATCGACAACGTCACCGGGATCGACGCGCCGGCCAGTGTCAGCGTGAACGCCGACGGGTCGGCATCGGCCGGCGCATGCACCAGCAGTCGCGGGTCGAGACCGAACTCGATCGTGCGACGGCGGCCGGCCAGCTCGCGCCAGACCTGCGTGTTCTCGTCGTCACCCGGGAAGACCGCGGTGCCGTCGGCGCCGAGCAGGGTGAACACCGAGCCGTTCTCGCGCGCGGTCGCCTCGACCGACTGCATGAACTCCTGGTGCTCGCGCTGTGCGTTGTTGACCAGCGCGACCTGAGGCGCGGCGATGTGGGCGAGCCAGGCGATCTCGCCGGGCCGGTTCATGCCGAGTTCGAGCACGGCCGCGCGATGGCCGGGCTGGAGCGCGAACACCGACAGCGGCACGCCGATGTCGTTGTTCAGGTTGCCGCGGGTCGCGAAACGATTGGCCTCGCCGTGGCAGGCGGCGAGGATCGCGGAGACCATCTCCTTGACCGTCGTCTTGCCGTTGCTGCCGGTGACCGCGATCACCGGCAGCGCGAGCCGGCGGCGCCACCCGGCGGCGATCTCGCCAAGTGCACGCCGGGTGTCGTCGACCTCGAGTGTGGGGACACGGATGCCGGGGACGATCCGCTCGACCAGCAGCGAGGCGGCCCCGGCGGACTGTGCATCGGCGAGGAAGTCGTGCGCGTCATGGCGCTCGCCGCGGATCGCGACGAACAGGTCGCCGTCGCGGATCGTACGGGTGTCGGTCGACACGCCGCGTACCGTCGTCGCGCCGTGCCCGTGCAGCACACCGGCCGACAGCCAGCCGAAGGCCTCGCGCAGCTCAAACACCGGCGCCTCCGCGCTCGCGCGCGAGCGCGGCCGAGGCGACGGCCGCGTCGGAGAACGGCGTGCGCACGCCGGCGATCTCCTGGTAGTCCTCGTGGCCCTTGCCGGCGATCAGCACGACATCGGCCGGGTCGGCTGCCGCGAGTGCCTGCTCGATCGCGCGTGCACGATCGGGTTCGATCTGGTGCGGGGTGGTGCCGAGGCCGGCGGCGATCTGCGCGATGATCGCCTCGGGCGCTTCGGAACGCGGGTTGTCGCTGGTGATCACCACGCGGTCGGCGAGCCTGCCGGCGATCGCCCCCATCTGCGGCCGCTTGCCCGGATCCCGATCGCCGCCGCAGCCGAACACACACCACAGCCGCCCGCCCCGCGCGGCGGCCACCGGACGCAACGTCGCCAGCACACTGTCCAGTGCATCCGGGGAGTGGGCATAGTCGATCACCGCCAGCGGTCGCGCCGGCCGGTCGATCTGCTGCATCCGGCCGCTGACCGGCGCCAGTGTCTCGAGCAGCGCCATCGCGTCGTCGAACGCAACACCCGACTCGAGCCAGGCGGCGGCGACCGCGAGTGCGTTGCTGGCGTTGAAGCGGCCGAGCAGGCGCAGGCCGACCCGGGCGCGACCGTAGTCACCGCCGATCGTCATCCGCAGCCCGTCGCCGGTGGCCTCGACCGATTCCCCGATCAGCCGCGCGTCCAGGCGCAGCGAACGATCGACCGGACCGAGCGCGAAACCGACACGACGAGGCGCGGGCACGGTCTCGTCCGCATCGCGGGCCGCCGCATCACGAGCCGCCGCATCGAG
The DNA here is from genome assembly GCA_902826305.1 of uncultured Burkholderiales bacterium. Taxonomy (GTDB): domain Bacteria; phylum Pseudomonadota; class Gammaproteobacteria; order Burkholderiales; family Burkholderiaceae_E; genus CADEEH01. The sequence continues at coordinate 2,368 of CADEEH010000127.1, read as the reverse complement.
CATGATCGCCGCCGACGGATCGTCGGTGTTGATCACCGCGGCGCGCAGCCGCGGCCAGGTGAACAGCCGCGCCTTCGCCTGCGCGTACGCGTCCATCGTGTGGTGGTAGTCGAGATGATCGCGGGTCAGGTTCGTGAACACACCAACCGTGACCCGTGTGCCGTCCAGGCGCCCCTGGTCGAGCCCGATCGACGACGCCTCGATCGCAACCGCCGACACCTGGCGCGAGACGAATCCCGCGAACATCCGCTGCAACGCGACCGCATCGGGTGTGGTCAGCCCGAAGGAGACCAGTTCACCGACGACGCCGCTGCCCAACGTGCCGATCACCGCGCTGCGCCGGCCGCCGCTCGCCAGCCCCGAGGCCAGCCACTGCGTGCAGCTCGTCTTGCCATTGGTGCCGGTGACCGCGATCACGTCGAGTCGTTCGCTGGGGCGGCCGTAGTACTGGCTCGCGATCGGACCGGCGACCCGTCGCAGCGACGGCAGCGCACGCGCGGGCACGGTGTCGTCCGGGCAGGTGAAGCCGCCGGCCTCGTCGAACACGACCGCGGCCGCGCCGCGGCGGATCGCTTCGGGGATGTGGGCACGACCGTCGCTGCGCTCGCCGGGCCAGGCGAGGAAGCCGTCGCCTCTGGTGATCGCGCGGCTGTCGGCGTGCAGGTCGGCACCATCGGACAGCACCGATCGCAGCCAGTCGCCGGTCGTGCGGGCGGCGATCGGGATCAGCTCGCCGGTCATCGCACGGCCCGCGAGCAGGTCCCGCCCGAGCGGATCGGGTCGGCGAGCCGCGAGGTCTGTCCGGAGCGGGACACCTACAGGTTCTCCGGGGCCGGGTGATCGGGGATGATGACGGTGGCGACCGGGGCATCCGGGGTCACCGCCATCACACGCAACGTATCGTCGGCGATCTTCGCGAACAGCGGCGCGGCGACCTGACCGGCGAAATGTTTGCCCGCCGACGGATCGTCGATCGTCACCGCGACGATGTAGCGCGGACCCGAGACCGGCGCGAAACCGACGAACGTCGACACGTATTTGTTGACGTAGCGGCCGCGTTCCTCCTTGTGCGAGGTGCCGGTCTTGCCGCCCACGCGGTAACCCGCGACCTGGGCCCGCGGCGCGGTGCCGTCCGGGCCGGCGGCCATCTCCAGCATCTTGCGCACCGCACGCGCGGTCTCCGGCCGCAGCACGCGCACCGGCTGCGGCGGTGTCGACTGGCGCAGCAGGGTCGCCGGCATCAGTTCGCCGTCGCGGGCGAACACGGTGTACGCGCGCGCCAGCTGCAGCAGCGACACCGAGATGCCGTGGCCGTAGGACATCGTCGCCTGCTCGATCGGCTTCCAGCTCTTGAACGGTCGCAACCGGCCGGCGACCGCGCCGGGGAAACCGATCCGCGGCGCCTGGCCGAAACCGAGCGCGGTGTAGGTCTCCCACATCTGCTGGGCCGGCATCGACAGCGCGATCTTCGCGGTGCCGATGTTCGACGACTTCTGGATCACCTGCTCGACGGTCAGCGGGCCGTAGGTGTGGGCGTCGTGGATCGTGTCCGGGCCGATCGTCAGCTTGCCCGGTGCGGTCTGGATCACCGACTGCGGCGTGACCCGGTTCTGCTCGAGGGCCATCGCGATCGTGAACGGCTTGAGTGTCGAGCCCGGTTCGAAGATGTCGGTCAGCGCGCGGTTGCGCAGTTGTGCGCCGGTCAGCTTCTCGCGCTGGTTCGGGTTGTAGGTCGGCCAGTTGGCAAGCGCCAGGATCTCGCCGGTGCGCACGTCGAGCACGATCGCGGCGCCGGCCTTGGCGCGATGCTCGCGGACCGCGTCGCGCAGCGCGTTGTGCGCCAGGTACTGGATCCGCGTGTCGATCGTCAGCGCGATGTCGCCGCCGTCGTTCGGCTCCTGTGCCTCGCCGACGTCCTGCACCACCTGGCCCAGGCGGTCCTTGATCACGCGCCGGGTGCCGGAGCGGCCGACCAGCGTCGCGTTCTGCGCGAGCTCGATGCCCTCCTGGCCGTTGTCCTCGACGTTGGTGAAGCCGACGACGTGGGCGACGGTCTCGCCTTCCGGGTAGTAGCGTTTGTACTCGTTGCGCAGGTAGACGCCGGGCACGTTCAGCTTGGCGACCTGTTCGGCGACGTTCGACTCGACCTGGCGCTTCAGGTAGACGAAGCCACGATCCTCGTCGGCCACCTTGCGCGCCAGGTCCTTCTCCGGCACGCCGAGCAGGCGGGCGACCTGTGTCATCTTCTCGCGCGAGGCCTCGAACTCACCGGGGATCGCCCACACCGCGCGCGCCGGCAGGCTGGAGGCGAGCGTGACGCCGTTGCGATCGACGATCTTGCCGCGCGAGGCCGGCAGCTCGATCGTGC
>CADEEH010000126.1 GCA_902826305.1 uncultured Burkholderiales bacterium | reverse complement strand
AGTTGCTGTCGATCGAAGGGGTCGTCGACGCGGCGCTGCTGTACACCGGCGACGATGGCGCGCACCGGCCGGCGCGACTGGTCGGATTCGTCGTCGCGCCGGGGCTGGAACGCGGCGAGGTGGTCACCCGGTTGCGCCGCCTGATCGAACCCGCGTTCATGCCGCGACCGCTGTTCAAGGTCGACGAACTGCCGCGTGATGCAACCGGCAAGCTGCCCCGCGCGCGCCTGGTGGCACTGGCCGAGGAATTGTCGGCGGGACGTCCGGATCCCGAGCGGGGTCGATCCTGACCGCAGCCGCCGATTTTTTCGTGGCCGTCGACGATCCGGCGTTCGACGGTCATTTCCCGGGTGACCCGCTGCTGCCGGGGGCGCGGCTGCTCGACCGGATGCTGCGGGTGATGACCGAGGCCGGCGCGATCGACCGCGGGACCGCGATCGAGGGCGCAACCGTCAAGTTCCTCGCGCCGGTGCGACCGGGTGACCGGGTCCACGTCGGCTGGCAGGCCGGCGAACGCGGCCTGATCCGCTTCGAGTGCACGGTCGCCGGGGTCGCGGTGGCGAGCGGGTCGTTCCGTCCGCAAGCCGCGGTGGCGACGGCCGCGGCCGGCGACGCGACGGCCTGAGGCGCCGATGGCAACCACCCAGTGGCTCGAACGCTCCGAACGCGGCAACGCGTTCTGGTTGCGCGTGATGATGGGCATCGCCCGCTTCGCCGGGCGATCGCTGTCGCGTGCGCTGCTCTGGCCGATCACGTTGTTCTTCTGGGTGCGCACGCCGCGTGTCCGCGACGATTCGCTGCGTTACCTGCGTCGCATCCACGGTCCGACCGTCGGCGCCTGGTCGACGTTTCGCCACTACCTGACGTTCGCGACCACGATCCTCGATCGGTACTACCTGCTGGCCGGCCGCGCCGGCCAGTACCGGATCGAGGTCCACGGCGAGCAGCACCTGATCGACGCCCGCGAGCGCAAACGCGGCGCGTTCCTGGTCGGCGCCCATCTCGGCAGCTTCGAGGTCGCCCGGGTGCTCGCGGACAGCCAGCCGGGGCTGCGGGTGACTCTGGCGATGTACGAGGACAACGCCCGCATGATCTCGGCCGCCCTGCGGGCGATCGATCCGAGACTGGAGATGGATGTCGTCGCGCTCGGCCATGTGGATTCGATGCTGCGCATCCGCGAGCGTCTGGACCGGGGCGACTTCGTCGGTTTCCTCGCCGACCGGTCGCTGGGCAACGATCGCACGATCGACGTGCCGTTCCTCGGTTCGCCGGCGCCGTTTCCGGTCAGCGTGTTCCGACTGGCGGCGGCGATGGGCCAGCCGGTGCTGACGATGGCGGGCCTGTACCGCGGCGGCAACCTGTACGAGGTGCATATCGAGCCGATCGCCGATTTCAGCACCGTGCCGCGCGGCCAGCGTGCCGCGGCGGTCGAAACGGCGACGGTCCGTTTCGCGCAGCGCGTCGAGCAGTGGTGCCGGCGTGCGCCGTACAACTGGTTCAACTTCTTCGACTTCTGGCAGGACGAATCACCGCCGGCGTCACGACGTGCCCGTTACGAACGGGACTGCGCGGCCGCGGCCGCGGCAACCGGCGACGCCGCTGCATCCGCGGCACCGCCGCTGCCGCCGGTTGTCGCCGGTACGCCGGGCGTCGACGGGTCGAACGCGGATGCGGCGGTGGCGGATGCTGCGGTCGCAGATGCCGCGGTCGCCGAGGTCGTGGTCGTCAAGCCGGATCGTGCCGCCGCGGCCGGCCGCGGCTCGGCCGGACTGGCCGCGGTGATGCTGGTCGCCGCGACGATGATCGGCACGGGGCCGGCGCCGTCACACGCGCAGTCGCAATCTCAGGCACCAGCGCAGGCACCAGCGCAGGCACCAGCGCAGGCACCTGCGCAGGCACCAGCGCAGGCACCGGAGAACAGGGCCGCGCAACCAAGGGGCGCCTGGGATCTGGCGACACTGCTCGCCGAGGTCGGCCGGCGGCCGCAGGCACGCGCCCGTTTCGCCGAACGCCAGTTCATCGGCATGCTCGACGCCCCGGTCGATTCCAGCGGCGAACTGTTCTTCAAGGCGCCCGATCGGCTCGAGAAACGCACACTCAAGCCGCGGCCCGAGCTGCTGCTGATCGATGGTGACCAGCTGACGATGGAACGCGACGGTGTGAAGCGCTCGGCGACGCTGGCGCAGATCCCCGAGGCCGGCGCGCTGGTCGGCAGCCTGCGGGCGGTGCTCGCGGGTGATCGCGAGTCGCTCGAACGGGTGTTCGCGGTCGTGCTCGACGGCGGTCGCGAGCGCTGGTCGCTGGTGCTGGTGCCGCGCGAGAAACGGATCGGCAACCTGGTCTCGAAGATCCGGATCGACGGCGCACGCGGTGAGATCGATGTCATCGACGTCGACCTGTCCGGCGGTGATCGGTCGGTCCTGCGGGTGCTGAGCGTCGAGTGAGCCCCGCCGCCCGGGTGACCGTCGGTGCGTGGCTGGCCGTGCTGCTGATCGGCGCCGTGCTGATCATGCGCGCCCCGTTCCTGACCGACATGTCGGTGTTCCTGCCCAGCGCACCGAGCGCCGAGCAGCGGCTGCTGATCGAAAGCCTGAAGAGCGGCGTCGCGTCGCGGCTGCTGCTGGTCGGTGTCGACGGTGTGCCCGCCGACCACCAGGCGGCGTTCTCGCGCGCGCTGGCCGAGCGGCTGCGCGCCGAGGCATCGCTGCGCCGGGTCGACAATGGCGATGTCGAAGGCTTCGATGCCGAACGCCGGCTGTTGTTCGAATCGCGTTATCTGCTGTCGCCGGCGGTCGATGCCGGCCGGTTCGAGGTGCCGGCGCTGCGCGCCGCGATCGGCGAGGCGATCGACTCGATGGCCGGTGTGATGGGCATGATGGCACGCAACTGGCTGGCGCGGGATCCGACCGCCGAGATGCTGGTGCTGCTCGACCGCCTGCAGCGCGGCCAGGCACCGCGAAGCCACGACGGTGTCTGGGTGTCGACCGATGGCCGACGGCTCGCGCTGCTCGCCCATACCGCGGCCTCGGGCGCCGACCTCGACGGACAGCAGCGTGCATTGGCCGCGGTCGAACGGGCGTTCGGCGAGGTCGTCGCCGCGCAGCGGGTGCCGGGCGCGAGCCTCGTGCTCAGCGGGCCGGGTCGTTTCGCGGTCGAGTCGCGAGAGGCGATCCGCGGCGACGTGTCGCGGCTGAGCACGATCTCCACCGGGCTGATCCTGCTGCTGCTCGGCCTGGTCTATCGCTCGCTGGTCGCGATGGCGCTCAGCCTGGTGCCGATGGTCTCGGCGGTGATCTGCGGCGCCGCCGCGGTCGCGGTGGTGTTCGGCGCGCTGCATGGCCTGACACTCGGCTTCGGCGCGACACTGGTCGGCGAGGCGGTCGACTACGCGCTGTATTTCCTGACCCGCGGCGCCTCGAATGCGGGCCCGGGTTTCTGGTCGACGATCCGGCTCGGTGTGCTGACCTCGGTGGTCGGCTTCGCGGCGTTGCTGTTCTCCGGCTTTCCGGGGCTCGGCCAACTCGCGGTGTTCTCGATCGCCGGCCTGGTCGGCGCCGCCCTTGCCACGCGCTTCGTGTTGCCGGTGCTGACCCCGTCGACGTTCCGCCCGCGCGACCTGGGCGCACTGGAAACACGACTGGCGACGATCGTCGCCGCGCTGCGCGGCCTGCGCTGGCCGATCGCCGCGCTGATCGTGGTCGCCATCGGCGTGATCGTGCTGCGCAAGGACCATCTGTGGGATCGCGACATCGCCTCGTTGAGCCCGGTCTCGGCGGTGTCCCAGCGCATCGATGCCGATCTGCGCGACACGCTGGTCGCCCCGGATGCACGCACGTTGCTGATCGTCGGTGCGCCCGACCAGGAGCAGGCGTTGCAGGCGGCCGAGGCGCTGGCACCGGTGCTCGATGCCGAGGTCGCGGCCGGCCGCATCACCGGCTACGAATCCCCGGCCGACTGGTTGCCGAGTCGGGCGACGCAGCAACGTCGCCAGCAGGCGCTGCCGGATCCGGAGACGCTGCGCGATCGACTGCGCCCTGCACTCGCCGGGTTGCCGCTGCGTGCCGAGCGGCTCGAGCCGTTCGTCGCCGATGTCGCCGCGGCCCGATCGGGTCCGCTGCTGGATCGCGCGCGGCTCGCCGACACGCTGATCGGCCTGCGCATCGAGTCGCTGCTGGTCGAGGAACCCGGACGTTTCGCGGTCGTGATTCCGTTGCGTGCACCGGCGGGCGGGTCGATCGATGCGATCGGACTCGGCGAGCGCCTGCGCGCGGCCGGACAGGCGCGTGCCTCGGTGCTCGACCTGAAGGGTGAATCCGATAGACTCTACGGCAGTTATCTGCGCGAGGCGATCCTGTTGTCGCTGGCCGGCGCCGCGGCGATCGTCGCGCTGCTCGCCGTCGCGTTGCGCTCGCTGCGCGGATGGATCGCGGTGGTCACCCCGCTGGCCGGTGCGGTCGTGCTGGTGATCGCCACGTTTGCGCTGATGAACCGCGAGATGAACCTGCTGCACCTGGTCGGACTGTTGCTGGTGGTTGCCGTCGGATCGAACTACGCGTTGTTCTTCCGGTTGCAGGCCGCCCGGGCCGATGCCGCCGGCGGCACACTCGCGGGCCTGCTGATCGCCAACCTGACCACGGTCACCGGCTTCGGTGTGCTGGCCAGCGCCAGCGTGCCGCTGCTGTCGGCACTCGGCGCCACCGTCGGCCTCGGCGCGTTCCTGTCGCTGCTGCTGGCGGCGGCGTGGGCCGGCGGCGAGGCCACGACCAGGGAGGGCGCCGGTGGCTGATCCGCGACCGTCGTCCGACGAGATCACACTCGAGGGCAGCGCGCAGCCGCCGGCAGCCGGCGCGGTGCGTTGGCCGCGCGCGCTGCGCTGGTCGGTCGCCTGGCACCTGGTGATGGCGGTCGCGTGGCTGCTCGACCCGGGCGGCTGGCGCGCCTGGCTCGGCGGCATCGTGGCCAATCACGTGCTGCTCACGGTCGCCGGGCTGCTGCCGCGTTGTGCGTTGCTCGGGCCGAACCTTCGCCGCCTGCCCGAGGCAGCCGCCAGCCGCGGCTGGGTCGCACTGACCTTCGACGACGGACCCGATCCCGAGGTCACCCCGCGGGTGCTCGAACTGCTTGCCGGCGCGCGGATGAAGGCGACGTTCTTCTGCATCGGCGAGCGGTTGGCCGCGCATCCGGCGCTCGCGCGCGAGATCGTCGCCGGCGGGCATGCGATCGAGAATCACACCCAGCACCATCGCCATCACTTCTCGTTCCTCGGTCCGGCCGGCCTGCGCCGCGAGATCGACGCCGGCCAGGCGACGATCACCGCACTGACCGGCGCGAGACCACGTTTCTTCCGCGCACCGGCGGGCCTGCGCAACCCGCTGCTCGAACCGGTGCTGGCACGGCTCGGCCTGCGACTGACCGCGTGGACCCGCCGCGGCTACGACACGGTCGCCGCGGATCCGGATCGGGTCTTCGACCGGCTGGCCCGCGGCCTGCGGGCCGGCGACGTGCTGCTGCTGCACGACGGGCATGCGGCCCGCGACGCGCGGTCGATCCCGGTGGTCCTGCAGGTGCTGCCACGCCTGCTCGCGCTGCTCGCCGAACGCGGACTGGTCAGCGTCACGATCGGCGAGGCGGTCACGCGCCGATGACCTCGCCCGAGTTCAGCCGCCTGGTCGATGCCGCCGCCGATCGCTACCGGCCGGCGGGTCGTTTCGCCCACGGTTTCGCGCGCGGCAAGCTCGGTGGTGATCCGGCCTTCGAGCACATCCTTGAAGGGGGACTGCTCACCGGTGCCTCGCGGATCCTCGACCTCGGCTGTGGCCAGGGCCTGCTGGCGGCCCTGCTCGCCGAGGCGGCGCGTGCGGCCGACGCGGGGCGCTGGCCGCCTTCGTGGCCGGCGCCGCCCCGGGCGCAGGTCACCGGCATCGAACTGATGCCACGCGACGTCGAACGCGCGCAGCAGGCGCTCGGGTCGGAGGCGAACATCGAGCAGGGTGACATCGTCACCACCCGTTTCGAGCCGGCCGACGCGGTGGTGATACTCGACGTGCTGCACTACATCGACTACGACGCCCAGGCCGATGTGCTGCGCCGCGTGCGCGCCGCGTTGCCCGCGTCGGGTCGGCTGCTGCTGCGGGTCGGCGACGCCGGCGCCGGCCTGGGTTTCCGGGTCAGCCAGGCGGTCGACCGGATCGTCACCTTCTCCCGGGGCCATCGGCTGTCGCGGCTATACTGCAGACCGTTGGGCGAGTGGGCCGATGCGGTCCGCAGGGCGGGCTTCGAAGTCCGGACCCGCCCGATGAGCCGGGGCACCCCGTTCGCCAACGTGCTGCTGATCGCCGATTCCGGATCGCCGACATGATGACCGCCTGGCCTCTCGCGATCGGCGCCTACACCGCGACCAGTTGTGTCGGTCGCGGCAATCGTGCGCTGCTGGGGGCGTTGCTGGCGCAGCGCAGCGGCCTGCTCCCGCAGGCATTCGACACGTTCGAGCGGCCCGCGTTCCTGGGCGCGGTCGACGGCCTGGACGATGCACAACTGCCGGCATCACTCGCCGACTTCGAATGTCGCAACAACCGGCTCGCGGCACTGACCCTCGCCCAGGACGGTTTCGATGCCGCGGTCCACGCGGCGATCACCCGTTACGGTGCCGATCGTGTCGGTGTCTTCGTCGGCACCAGCACCTCGGGCCTGCTGCAGACGGAACTGGCCTACCGCCGCCGCGAGACGCCGCAGTTCGCGCTGCCCGCCGACTTCCACTACGCACAGACCCACAACACCTACTCGCTGGCCGCGTTCGTCTGCGCGGCCACCGGCGCGCGCGGACCGGCGAGTGTGACCTCGGTGGCCTGTGCCTCGAGTGCCAAGGTGTTCGGATCGGCGGCCCGCGCGATCGCCGCCGGCCTGGTCGATGTCGCGATCGTCGGTGGCGTCGACACCCTGTGCCTGACGACGTTGTACGGCTTCAGTTCGCTCGAGCTGCTGTCGTCGACCGCGTGCCGCCCGTTCGATCGCGAACGCGACGGCATCTCGATCGGCGAGGCCGGTGCGTTCCTGCTGCTGCTGCGGCGGGAGGACGCGACCGCTGACGCGCCGCTGTGCCTGGGCATCGGCGAATCGAGTGATGCCCATCACATGTCCTCGCCGCATCCGGAAGGTGCCGGTGCGGAACTGGCGATGCGGCGCGCACTGCACTGCGCACGACTGGAACCGGCGGCGATCGACTACCTGAACCTGCACGGCACCGCGACCCCCAGCAACGACCTGGCCGAGGACCGCGCGGTGCATCGGGTGTTCGGCGGCAGCGTGCCGGTCAGCTCGACCAAGGGTGCACACGGCCACACACTCGGCGCGGCCGGTGCGATCGAGGCCGTGGTCTCGTTGCTCGCGCTGCGCGAGGGGCTGATCCCGGCCGGGGTCAACACCCGCGAGGTCGATCCCGCGTTGCAGTCGCCGTATCTGCTCGAGAACCGGCGCGCGCCGGTGGCCCGTGTGCTCAGCAACTCGTTCGGCTTCGGTGGATCGAACTGCTCGCTCGTGTTCGGCGAGACAGCCCACTAGATGCGCGTCGGCATCGAGGCGGTGACCGTGTTCGGCCCGGGATTGTCCGGCTGGACCAGCGCACGCACCGTGCTGCGCGGCGAACAGCCGTTCGTCTCGCAGCCCACCCAGCTGCCGCCGCCGGCGGGCCTGCCGCCGGCCGAGCGCCGGCGCGTCGGCCTGTCGGTCAAGCTCGCGCTGGCGCTGGCCGAGGATCTGTTCGCCCGCTCGCAGATCGCCGCGGCCGAGACGGCAACCGTGTTCACGTCCTCCGGCGGGGATGGCGACAACTGCAACACCCTGTGCGAGTCGCTGGCGAGCCCGGACCCGATGGTCTCGCCGACCCGCTTCACGAATTCGGTCCACAACGCGCCGGCTGGTTACTGGAGCATCGCCGCGCGTTCGATGGCGCCCTCGACCTCGCTGTGTGCCCACGACGACAGCTTCGCGGCCGGCCTGTGCGAGGCCGCGACCCAGGTCGTCGCCGACGGCATGCCAGTGGCGCTGATCGCCTATGACGTGCCGTATCCGGAGCCGCTGCACGCGGCGCGGCCGATCAGCGCGCCGTTCGGTGTCGCGATGATGCTGGTGCCGGTGTCCATGAACGGCAATGCGGTCCTGGGCGTGATCGACATCGGCCGACCGGTCAGCGGCCAGCTCCCCGCGTTGGGCGATCGCGGTCTCGAACAACTCCGCCACGGCATTCCGGCCGCACGCGCGCTGCCGCTGCTGATCGCGATCGCCCGCAACGGAGGGCGTGACACGGTGGCCTCGCTCGAGATGAGCCATCGCCGCGTGTTGCCGGTCGTGCTGCATGCCGAGGTGGCGGTGTGACCACACTGGACCGTGCCGGGATCGAGGCGCGTCTGCCGCATCGCGGCGCGATGTGCCTGATCGACGAGGTGGTCGACTGGAACCCGCAGCGGATCGTCTGCGCGAGCAGCAATCACCGCAGTCCCACGCATCCGCTGCGCGACGCGGACGGGCTCGGCCCGGCGATCGCGATCGAATACGCGGCGCAGGCGATGGCGCTGCATGTCGCGCTCTCGGTCGGCGAAGCGGCCACCGGTGCCGATGGACGCCTGCCCGCCGGTGCGCTGGTCAGCGTGCGCAACATGACCCTGCGCGCGGGGCGACTGGACCGGATCGGCGGGCCGTTGTCGATCGAGGCCGAGATCGTGTCCGGTGATGCGAGCAATGCGCTCTACGCGATGCGGGTGACCGGCGACGGTCACGAATGGCTGACCGGCCGCGCGGCCGTCGTGCTGGATCGGGCCGCGTTTCGCGCCGGCGGCGGGCGGTCGCGATGATCCGTGCACTGGTCACCGGCGCCAGCGGCGCGATCGGCGCGGCGATCGCCCGCGAACTCGCGCGCCAGGGCCGACACGTGATCGTGCACGGCAACCGCAACCGGGAGCAGGCCGAGGCGCTGGTCGACGAACTGCGCGCGCAGGGCGGATCGGCCGAGCCGGTGGTGTTCGACGTCGCCGACGGCGCGGCATCGGCAGCCGCACTCGAGACGCTGCTGGCGGCCGGTCCGATCCAGATCGTCGTCAACAACGCGGGCATCCACGACGACGCGCCGCTGCCGGGCATGCGGCGCGAGCAGTGGCACCGCGTGATCGACGTCAGCCTGCACGGCTTCTTCAACGTGACCCAGCCGTTGCTGATGCCGATGGTGCGCACACGCTGGGGCCGGATCGTCAGCGTCTCGTCGGTGGCCGCGATCACCGGCAACCGCGGCCAGGCCAACTACGCGGCGGCCAAGGCCGGTGTACACGGCGCGTCGCGTTCGCTGGCGCTCGAGCTGGCCAGCCGCAACATCACCGTCAACGTCGTCGCCCCCGGCATCATCGAATCGCCGATGAGTGCCCAGGCGTTTCCGAAGGAGATGATCGACCGGCTGGTGCCGATGAAACGCGCCGGCAGCGCCGCCGAGGTCGCCTCCGTCGTCGGTTTCCTCGCCGGCGAGTCCGCGTCGTACGTCACCGGCCAGGTGATCTCGGTCAACGGGGGGCTGGCGTGAGTGAACCGGGTGATCGCGAGCTGATCGACCGCGGGCTGCCGCACCGGGTGCTGCGCGACTACTACCCCACGGAAGCGCGACGGCGCGCGTTCCTCGATCGGATCTTCGACGAGACCGCGGTCGACTACGACCGGATCGAGAAACTGATCGGTTTCGGCACCGGCTCCTGGTATCGGCGCCAGGCGTTGCTGCGGGCCGGGCTCGCACCGGGGATGTCGGTGGTCGACGTCGGCATCGGCACCGGCCTGGTCGCCCGCGAGGTGGCGCGTATCGTCGGCGACGCGTCGCTGATCACCGGGGTCGACCCGAGCGCCGGCATGATGGACAACGCGAAGCTGCCCGCGGGTGTACGGCTGCTGCAGGGCAAGGCCGAGTCGATCCCGCTGGCCGACGGCTGCGCGGATTTCGTCACCATGGGCTTCGCGCTGCGCCACATCGGCTCGCTGCCGGCGGCGTTCGCCGAGTTCCGGCGTGTCCTCAAGCCGGGTGGGCGGGTGCTGATCCTGGAGCTGACACGACCGCAGACCCGTGCCGCGCAGTGGCTGCTGAAAGCCTACATGCGCGGTGTCGTGCCGGCGATCGCCCGCCTCACCTCGCGCCACGGCAACACGCCGATGATCTGGCGTTACTACTGGGATACGATCGAAGCCTGCATCGCACCGGCCGAGGTGATGACGATGCTCGGCCAGGCGGGACTGGAGTCGGCACGACGACATGTCGAGGTCGGCATCTTCTCCGAGTACACCGCGCGCCGGCCCGCGCAGTGACGCGATCGCGACGAGACCGATCCGACGATGGCAACGAGACCGACCGGACGATGGAGACGAGCGGCGATGATCGTCGCGTCGGCGTGTTTCGTGCTGCCGGGTGTCGCGCTCGCCGCGGACGAGCCGGCGGCATCGCCGCCGGCGCATTCCGGATCGAAGGCCCGCAGCGCTCCAGGCGGCAAGGGTGCGGCCGAGGCCTCGCCGGGATCCGACGCGAAGGCGCCGGCCAAACCCGCCGCGAAGGCCACGAAAAAGGTGGACCCGAAGGCCGGCGCGGACAAGAAGGCCGATGCGAAGGCCGATGTGAAGGCCGACGCCAAGGCCGATGTGAAGACCGACGCGAAGACCGACTCCGCCCCGAACACCGCCGGCGCTGCACTCGCCGTGCCGGCGCATTGCGCCTCGCTGACCGGCCTCGCGCAGCAGGGCTGCATCCAATGCGAGGACAAGCCGCGCGGCGACGCGGCGATGTTCTTCTGCAAGGAGAAGGTGCGCACGATCTACTGCTTCAAGCGGGCGTTCAAGAGCGACCCGGAGTGCAGGAACGACTTCTCGTCGCCGAACGCGAAGTAGACCCACCGGACGGCTCTCGCCGGACCTGCTGACGCGGCCCTGCCGCTACTTTACGTTTCGGCAGGAAAAGGGCATGCTGCCTGCGCTGCTTCCACGGCCTGCCGATGTTCTCGCCGCATGGCCCCATACCCTCGTCCGCCTGCTCGGCGTGACGGCGAACAATGAATCACAGCAGGAGCGCAGCCATGGCAATCCTGATCGATCGGATCGACGACGCCACCGGGGATACACCGGACGGCCGCAGCGTGGCCCCATCCATCTCGGCCGACGGACGCTACGTGGCGTTCGAGAGCGCTGCCTCGGACCTCGTGGCTGGCGACACGAACGGGCAGTCGGACATCTTCGTCGCGGACCGGCAAACCGGTACGGTCCGGCGGATCGGAGGCAACAACTTCAGCCTGCAGCCGTCGATCTCGGCCGACGGCCGCCACGTGACATTCACGAGCGCTGCCTCGGACCTCGTGGCCGGCGACACGAATGGCAATCAGGACATCTTCGTCACCGACCTGCAGACCGGCACGACCGAGCGCATCGGTGGCAACCAGCAAAGCGCGGGTGCCTCGATCTCGGCAGACGGCCGCTATGTGGCGTTCAGGAGCCTCGCCTCGGATCTGGTGGCCGGCGACATCAACGATACCGACGACATCTTCGTGCTCGACCGGCAGACCGGCACGATCCAGCGCATCGGGGGCAACGATGCCAGCGCGAATCCCTCGATCTCCGCCGATGGTCGTCATGTCGCGTTCACGAGCGCCGCGACCGATCTGGTGGCTGGTGATACGAACGGCTTCGTCGATGTGTTCGTGGCCGACCTCCAGACCGGCGCGATCCAGCGGATCGGCGGCAACCGCGGCGCCGAGGATCCCTCGCTGTCCGCCGACGGTCACTACCTGGCGTTCAGCAGTACGTCGACGAACCTCGTGTCCGGGGGCCAGAACGCCAGCCAGAATGTCTACGTGACCGATCTGCAGACCGGCGCGATCCAGCTCTTCGGAGGCAACGGCCGGAGCCTTGAACCGTCGATCTCGGCCGACGGTCGTTACCTGGCCTTCACGAGCGCGGCCTCGAATCTGGCAAACGGTGACACGAACGGCGTCCTGGATGTCTTCAGGGCCGACTTGCAGACCGGCGCGATCGAGCGGATCGGAGGCAACGGCCTGAGCTTCGAACCGTCGATTTCGACGGACGGCCGCTTCATGGCGTTTTCGAGCACAGCCCCGGACCTCGTGACCGGCGACACTGCAGGTCAGGACGTCTTCGTCGCCGATTTCGTGGCGCCGAACAATCCACCGTCCGGCACCGACACGACCCGCATCATCGACGAGGACACCAGCTACCACTTCACCGCGGCCGATTTCGGCTTCACCGATCCGCAGGACAATCCGCCCGACAACTTCCAGGCGGTGAGGTTCACGTTCACGAGCCAGCCGGGCACGTTGTTCCTGTCCGGAACCCCGGTCGTGCTGGGCGACTTCATCCCGGTCTCGCGATTGTCCGACCTGGTGCTGACACCCTTGCCGAACGACAACGGCGCGTTCGCCGTCCGCTTCGAGGTGCAGGACGATGGCGGGACGACCAGCGGCACGAACACGGATCCGACGTCCAACTCGATCTCATTCGAGATCCGCCAGGTCAATGATCCGCCGGTGGCGGTCGACGACGTCGGCACCACGCAGGAGGACACGGCACTGATCGTCCGGCCGGAAGACGGACTGGTGGCCAACGACACGGATGTCGACCTGGGCGATCGGCTGTTGGTCAGTGATTTCCGGATCGCCGGCGACCCGACGGTGCACGCGAGCAACACCGAGGCATCACTCGGTGCGGCCGGCACGATCACGGTGTTGGGCAACGGGGGGTACATCTTCACGCCGGCTCCGGACTACGCCGGTCCGGTGCCGGTGATCACGTACACGGTGGTCGATCGCACCGGCTTCGCAAACCCCCAGGTCAGCAACGACACCGGCACGCTGACGTTGTCGATCACCCCCGTCAACGACGCCCCGATCGCGGTCGCCGACAGCGCGAGCACCAGCGAGGACACCGCGGTCACGGTGGCGGTGCTCGCCAACGACACGGATGTCGAGAACAACCCGCTCACCGCGGCGATCGCCACCAACCCGGCCAACGGCACGGCGAGTGTGCTGCCGGATGGCCGCATCACCTACACCCCGAACACCGGCTTCACCGGCACCGACAGCTTCACCTACCGCGCCAACGACGGCACCGACAACAGCGCACCGGCGACCGTCACGATCGCGGTCAGCACCCGCGGGGCGATCAACGGCACGCCGCTGGCCGATACGTTGAACGGCACGGCCGGTCGCGACGCGATCAACGGGCTGGCGGGCAACGACATCATCAACGCCCTCGGGGGTGATGACACGGTCGACGGTGGCCCCGGCGCCGACCAGATGCGCGGGGGCCAGGGCAACGACACCTACATCGTCGATGACTTCAGCGACCAGGTGATCGAGGCCCCGGGCGAGGGCACCGACACGATCCGCACGGGGCTGGCCGCCTACACGATGCCCACCGGCTCGGAGGTCGAGAACCTGGTCTACACCGGCACGGGTGGGTTCACCGGTAACGGCAACCAGCTGGCCAACGCGATCACCGGCGGCAACGCGGACGACTCACTCAACGGGCTGGGCGGCAACGACACGTTGAACGGCCTGGCCGGCAACGACACGCTCAGTGGCATGGACGGGCAGGACCGGCTGGTCGGTGGCATCGGCAACGACACGCTGCTCGGTG
>CADEEH010000125.1 GCA_902826305.1 uncultured Burkholderiales bacterium | reverse complement strand
TCGGGATGTCGAGGATGTCGAAGTTCTGCTTGCGGATCAGGTACAGCAGCAGGTCGAGGGGTCCCTCGAACGCCTCGAGGAACACTTCGAGGGCATCGGGCGGGATGTACAGGTCGCGCGGCATGGCGAGCACCGGCTCGCCATACAGCCGTGCGAGCGCCTTGGACTGCGCCACGTCCGGCGCGGCCGGCGGCGGCTCGGCCAGCAGCAGGTCCGCGTCATCCGGCGGCGGCACTGCGTCGTTGTCGGGGCTCGTGGCGACGAGCCGGGCGATACCGGGCGTCACTCGTCGGTCTGGTAGACGTACGGCTTCTGGGGCACCCGCGACTGGCGGTCGTCGCGGTCCTTCTGCAACTCCTGCGGCTTGTCCCACCAGATCGCGCGGCCGCGACGCTGCTCCTGCTCGATCTGCGGACGTGCCGCCTTCAGTTCGCGCAGGAAACGGGTGATCTCTGATTCGTACATGGCAGCCATCGGTGAAGGAAGTGGGCCGGGAGTGCTCGGCATCCGGCGGTCGCGAAGCGGGTCACGGCCCGGTGCCCGGCGCAAAAGCCCGGGATCACCGAATGGTATTTTAGCGCCTCGATCGGGAAGGGAACGAATGGACAACAACGAAACGACGCTGCGGCATCGGCTGGCCGCGTGGGTGATGGTGCTGGGACTGGCGGCGCTCGGCGGCTGCGACTGGATCGCCCAGCGTGAACTGAAGGTCGGCGAATCGACCGTCGACGACGTGCGCAAGCTGATGGGCAAGCCGGAGATGATCTGGGAGGACAACGACGGATCGCAGACACTCGAATACGTCCGCGGTCCGACCGGGCACCACACCTACTTCGTGCGCATCGGACCGGATCGCAAGTACCGTGGCATGGCGCAGGCGCTGACGCCGGAGAACTTCGCCAAGGTCCGGCCCGGGATGTCGAGCGACGACGTGCGCCGGCTGCTGGGCAAGGAGACCGAGCGCAACGAGTTCAAGCTCAAGCAGGAGATCGTCTGGAGCTGGCGCTACATCGCCGACCAGCAGCGCTCGGAATTCTTCAACGTGCACTTCGACCCGGCCGGCAAGGTCAAGAACACCTCGCGCTCGATGGATCAGCGCGGCTCGGACGGGAACTGACGAACGAATCGGGGCACGCAGGCGTTCCGGCAGGTTCCAGAGATCCTGCCTAGCGTACCTTCATGCCGGGGCGCGCCCCGGCATGTGGCTCGAGCAGATACAGTCCGGCAACCGCGCCCGACTCGTCGGATGCGGCCAGCACCATGCCTTCGGAGACACCGAACTTCATCTTGCGCGGCGCGAGGTTGGCGACCACCACCGTCTGCCGCCCGACCAGCCGGTCCGGCTGATACGCGGCCTGGATGCCCGCGAACACCGTTCGTGGCGCGGGCCCGCCGATGTCGACGCTCAACTTCAGCAGCTTGTCCGAACCCTGGACCCGCTCGGCGGCGACGATGGTGCCGATGCGAAGGTCGACCTTGGCGAACTCGTCGATCGTGATCGTCGCCGGCGGGGCACCGGCCGAGGCCGAGGTCGCTGTGGCGCCGGCGGCGGTCGTCGCGGCGATCGGACCTGCTGCCGTCTTGCCGTCCCCGGCCGGCAGCGCCGGCTCGATACCGAACAGCGCGTCGAGCTGCTTCTCCTCGACTCGGGTCATCAGGTGCTGGTACGGCTGGATCCGGTGGCCCTCGGGCAGCGGCACGCCGATCGCCGACCAGGCCTGGCTCGGCAGCGCGAGCATCGCGGCGACACGCCGCGCGGTCACCGGCAGCACCGGCGCGAGCAGCAGCGCCAGGTCGGCGAACGCACGCAGCGCACTCGAGCAGACCCGATGCAGGTCGGCGGCACACGCCGGATCCCGGGCCAGTTCCCAAGGCTTCTCGGCATCGATGTATTCGTTGATCCGATCCGCATAGGCCATCACCTCGCGGATCGCGCGGCCGTATTCGCGGGTCTCGTACAGTTCGGCGACCGCGTCGATGCCCGCCCAGCGCGCCGCGAAATCGGCTGCCACCGCGGTGTCGACCGCAGCCAGCCGTCCGTCGAACCGCTTGACCAGGAAGCCGGCGCAGCGGCTGGCGATGTTGACCAGCTTGCCGACCAGGTCGCTGTTGATGCGCGCCAGGAAATCGTCCGGGTTGAACTCGATGTCGTCGACGCGCCCGTTCAGCTTGGCCGCGATGTAGTAGCGCAGCCACTCGGGATTCAGGCCGAGCTCCAGATAACGCAGCGGCGAGATGCCGGTGCCGCGGCTCTTGCTCATCTTCTCGCCGCTGACGGTGATGAAGCCGTGCACGTTGACCCGGTCCGGTGCCTTGCGGCCCGCGAAGTGCAGCATCGCCGGCCAGAACAGCACGTGGAAATAGATGATGTCCTTGCCGATGAAATGCACCTGCTCGAGTGACGGATCGGCGAGCAGCGCCTCGAAGTCGATGCCCTCGCGCGCGCAGAACGCCTTCAGCGAAGCCAGGTAGCCGATCGGCGCGTCGAGCCAGACGTAGAAGTACTTGCCCGGCGCATCCGGGATCTCGATGCCGAAGTAGGGCGCATCACGCGAGATGTCCCAGTCGGCGAGCCGTGCGCCGGAGGACGCACCGTCGTCGGCCGGCGTTGAATCGTGGCCGGGTTCGTCGGCCGCGAGCCCCTCGCCCAACCATTCCTTCGCCTTGGCCAGCACCTCCGCCTGCAGGCGCGGCCGGCCCCAGCGGTCGTCCTCGCGGGTCCAGCGCTGCAGGAACGACACACAGCGCGGGTCGGACAGGCGGAAGAACAGGTGTTCGGAACTGCGCAGCTCGGGGCGGGCACCGGTCAGCGTCGAATACGGATCGCGCAGGTCGGTCGGGGCGTAGACCGCGCCGCAGACCTCGCACGAATCGCCGTACTGGTCCTTGGCGCCGCAGTTCGGGCATTCACCCTTGATGTAGCGGTCCGGCAGGAACATGCCCTTGACCGGATCGAAGAACTGCTCGACCGAACGCGAGGCGATCAGCCCCCGGGCCTTGAGCGCGGTGTAGATCGACTGCGACAGTTCGGTGTTCTCCGGCGAGTCGGTGCTGTGCCAGTGATCGAACGCGATCTCGAAACCCTCGAGATACTGGCGCCGGCCGGCGGCGATGCCGGCGACGAACTCGCGCGGCGTCACGCCGACCTTCTCGGCGGCGATCATGATCGGCGCGCCGTGGGCATCGTCGGCGCAGACGAACAGCACACGCGCGCCGCGCGCGCGCTGGAAACGGACCCAGATGTCGGCCTGGATGTACTCCATGATGTGGCCGATGTGGAACGGGCCATTGGCGTACGGCAGTGCCGTGGTGACGAAGATCTGGCGGGTCGGGGCGCTCATGCGGACGCGAAGGATGGGGGTTCCCCGCAGTCTAGCAGTCCGTCGCCGCGACCCCTGCGGCGACGGCGATGCCCCGGCGCTCGAGCGCGCCTTCCATTAGACTCCGGGACATGCCCGCGGCCGAGCGCCGAGGCTGGCCCGGCCCTCGCCGGGCGCGGCGGACGACGCGGACCCGGAAATTCACGAAGCCACGAAGCCCACGAAGGATCCCCGGCATGAGTGTTACGGTCGAACAGGTGACCGAGGCATTGCGCACGATCGTCGATCCGAACACCGGCAAGGACCTGGTCGCCGGGAAGTCGGTCCGCAACCCCCGGGTCGATGCCGGCCACGTGTCGGTCGACATCGAACTCGGCTACCCGGCCCGCAGCCAGATCGACCCGATCCGGCGCGAAGTGATCGCGCGGCTGCGCACGTTGCCCGATGTCCTCAACGTCAGCGCCAACGTGTACCAGAAGATCGTCGCCCATGCGGTGCAGCGCGGGGTCAAGCTGCTGCCCAACGTCAAGAATGTGGTCGCGATCGCCTCCGGCAAGGGCGGCGTCGGCAAGAGCACGACCGCGGTCAACCTGGCCCTCGCGCTGGCCGACGAAGGGGCGTCGGTCGGCATGCTCGACGCGGACATCTACGGCCCGTCGCAGCCGACGATGCTCGGCATCAGCGGCCGGCCGGAGACCCATGACGGCAAGACACTCGAGCCGATGGTGGGCCACGGCATCCAGGCTTCGTCGATCGGTTTCATGATCGATCCCGACACGCCGATGGTCTGGCGCGGCCCGATGGTCACGCAGGCACTCGAACAGCTGCTGCGCGACACCAACTGGCGCGACCTCGACTACCTGATCGTCGACATGCCGCCGGGCACCGGCGACATCCACCTGACACTGGCGCAGAAGATTCCGGTCACCGGCGCGGTGATCGTCACCACACCCCAGGACATCGCGCTGCTCGACGCCCGCAAGGGGCTCAAGATGTTCGAGAAGGTCGGCATCCCGATCCTGGGCATCGTCGAGAACATGGCGATGCACGTCTGCTCGAACTGCGGCCACACCGAACACATCTTCGGCCAGGGCGGCGGCGAACGCATGGCCCGCGACTACGACGTCGAGTATCTGGGTGGGCTGCCGCTGGACATCCGGATCCGCGAGCAGGCCGACTCGGGCCGGCCGACCGTGGTCGCCGATCCCGAAGGGCCGATCGCCGAGGTCTACCGGCGCATCGCGCGCCGGGTCGCGGTCCGGATCGCCGACAAGGCGAAGGACATGAGTTCGAAGTTCCCTTCGATCGTCGTGCAGAACACCTGAGCAAGCGGCGGGGGCGGACCGGCCGTACCCCAGCGGCCGTGATCAACAGCCCGCCTGATCGCGCGTTTCCGGTATGTCGGCGGCGCGGGCCCGGTCGTACCATGGCCATGGGTTGTCTCCGCCTGACCGGGCGTGGCCGGCTTGACCGACCCGCCCGGTTTTTTTCCAGCGCGCTACCGGAACGTGTAGGCCGCCGACACTCCCAGCAGCCAGGTGCGTCCCGGCGCCGGTTCGAAGTAGCGGCCGTTGGCGTCATTGACGATCACCGAGGCCACGTAGTCGCGATCGCCGACGTTGTCGAGACGGACGAATTCGCGGAATCGCCAGGCGCCGACGCGCTGCTCGAGTCCGGCGCGCAGGTTGAAGATCGTGTAGCCGGCTGCGCTGTCGCTGTTGGTGTCGTTCACGTACAGCTTGCCGGCGTGGACGAGTTCGATGCCGGCGTTCAGGCCGGTGAGCCAGCCGCTCATCGCAGGCCGCCACGCGAGTTCACCGTACAGGAACCGATCGGGCACGCCCGGCAGCTTGTTGCCGGCGGCGACCGCGCCGGAACTGCCGGTGAAGGAGTCCTTGAAACGTGCGTTGAGTGTCGTCAGCGCGACCAGCGTCGTGAAGTCGCGTGACAGCCGGCCGGTATACGACAACTCGACGCCGTCGCGCTGGGTGCGGCCGGCGTTCTTGAAGGTCGAGCGTCCGCCGCTGTTGGTCTCGACGACGAGTTCGTCGTCGGTGCGGATCGTGAACAGCGCCAGGTCGATCCGATGGTCGGGTCCGAGCCGCGCCTTGACGCCGACCTCGGCATGGTTGCTGCGCGACGCGGCGAGCAGGAAGTTCGGTCCGCTGCCGCCGTTGCGGTAGGCGATTTCGGTGAAGGTCGGCGTCTCGAAGCCGCGGCCGACGTTGGCGTACAGGTTCACGCTCTCGGACAGGTGCCGCGTGATGCCGAGCACCGGATTGGTCGCGCTGTAGTCGACCGATCCGCTGTCGTTCGGGTTGACCGGAGTTCCGGCCTGGATGAACCGGTCGTCGACCTCGAACTTGACCGTGCTGCGGCGAACGCCGCCGGTCAGGGTCCAGTCCGGGTTGATCGCCCAGGCCAGTTGTGCGAAGTAGTCGAAGCTGGAGAACGTGTTGTCCTCGTCGCGCTTGAGCGCACCCTGGACGCCGGCGTTGTTGATGTAGCCGAGCCGGGCGTCCTTGGCCCGGTCGTAGTCGATGCCGACCGTGCTCGTCAGCACACCCTGCGCGAGCCGGGTCCGGTTGCTGTACTGCAGCCCCACGCCCGCATAGTCGCGATCGAGCTTGATGATCCCGCCGGCCGACGTGTTCGCCTGCTGGGCACCCAGCGGGACGGTCAGCCGGCTGTCGAGTTCACGCTGGCCGTAATAGACGCGGGCGGTGAATCGATTGTCGGCGTTGATCGCGTGCTCGGCCACCAGTCCGAGCTGGTTCTGCGACACCGACTTGCCGGCGTTCTGCGCGATCGCGTTCGTGCCCGCCTGGCGTCTGTCGGCCGTCAGCTGCGCACGGCTCAGACCGGCCGGGTCCTGCGACGTCGGCTGGTCGAAGAAGTTGCCGACCAGCGTGAAACGCGTCGAAGGCGACAGGTCATAACGCAGCTTGGCGTTGAGCTGCTTGCGCTCGGCGGCGCCATGGGCACGATAGCCGTCGGTCTCGAACGTCGAGTAGTCGGCGTAGTAGTTGAGTGCGCCGGCCTGGCCGCCGCCGCTCAGTCCGTACCGTCGCGTCCCGTACGAGCCGAACCAGGCGTCGGCGCCGAGCTCGGGTTGCGCCGGGCCGTCGCGGGTGAACACCTGGACCACCCCCCCGGCCGCGTTGCCGTACAGCTGCGCCAGCGGACCACGCAGCACCTCGATGCGGGCTGCCGAGGGCAGGCTGATCGTCGATGCCTGCCCCTGACCGTCGGGGATCGTCGCCGGGATGCCATCGACCAGCAGGCGCACGCCGCGGATGCCGAAGGTCGAGCGGGCGCCGAAGCCGCGGATCGACAGCTGTAGGTCCTGCGCGTAGTTCTGGCGGTTGAGCACGACCACACCCGGCACCCGGTTCAGGCTCTCCGACAGGTTGATCTGCGGGCCGGCCTCGCGCAGCGTTTCCTGGGTCACGCCCTGGATCGATGCCGGCGCATCGAACGAACGCTGCTCGCCGCGGGTGGCCGAGACGACGACATCGGACAGGGTTTCGGCGCGCGGTTCGGTGCTGACCGACAGGGCGGCACAGGCTGCGGCGACCAGGCCGGCCAGGCGCGCCGGCCGGGCCGAGACGGTGCCGATGACGGCGGGATCAGCGGTGGAGGTCGGGCTCGGGACGGCGTCGCGGGTGGTCATCGTTGTTGTTGTCGCGAGGGATGGGGCGGCAAAGGTATCCGCTGCCGGGCCCGGGCGCCATCGAGAAAATCTGTAATCTGTGGGCAGGGCCGATTGCGATCGGTCATCGCGCCGGCCCGGCTCGCCCGTGATGCTGGTGCGAGCCCCGGGAGGCAGCCCAGGGCCGCGTGCAACGGCGCGGCGCAGGTCCGCCCGGCTTGTGTGATGCCACGAGAACAGGAGTCCACGATGACTGTGTCCACCGTCCGTTGTGATGACCCAGGCCTTGCAGGCCGCCCATGTTGGCCGCTGCGCGGCCTCCGGATCACCCTCGCTGCGCTCGCGGTGTCGGCGCTGGCGATCGCGACGATGCCGCCGGCACATGCCTCGCAGGAACTGGCCGCAAAATCAGGGTGTGTGGCCTGCCATGCGGCCGATCGCAAGATGGTCGGCCCCAGCTACAAGCAGATCGCCGAGCGCTACAAGGGTCAGGCGGACGCGCCGGCGCTGCTCGCCGAGCGGGTGCGCAAGGGTGGCAAAGGCGTCTGGGGACAGGTCGCGATGCCGCCGACCGATCCGGCCAAGGTCGACGACGCGACGGTCAGGACGCTGGTCGCGTGGCTGCTGAAGGCTGACTGAGGACCGATGTCGCCGTCGCCGGCCGGGCACGCACCCGGCCGGTGTCGATCGCGATGCTGGCCTTGGCCAGCAGCGTGAACACCAGCGCACCGGTGGCCCAGATCCCGATCGACACCAGGATCTCGTTCATCGTCGGCCGATACTCGAACACCTCGCCCAGCGGCGTCGGGATGAATCCCGGCACGACCAGTCCCATCCCCTTCTCGATCCAGATGCCGATGAACGCGAGCACACAGGCCGCCACCAGCGTCGGGGTCGCACGCCGGGTGCGATGGAACGACAGCAGGATGACCGCGATCACGTTGAGCACCAGTGCCGTGCGGATCCAGGAGGTCAGGGAGCCCAGTCCGTCGAGCCCGAGGAACAGATAACGGATCGACGCCGAGTGGCTGCCTTCGTTGTAGAAGTCGGTGAACAGTTCGGCGAGCACGAAGAACAGGCTGATCTGCAGCGTCACCGTCATGATCAGCGCGAGCATGTCGATCACGCTGCGCCTGACCGGCCAGGCACCGATCCGGTCGAGCAGCAGCAGGATCATGATGATCAGCGCCGGGCCGGAGACGAATGCCGACGCGATGAACCGCGGTCCGAGCAGCGCGGTGTGCCAGAACGGCCGGGCGGCGTTCGCCGAGAACAGGAACGCGGTCACGGTGTGGATCGAGATCGCCCAGAACATCGCGACCACCACCAGCACGAAATACGGCGTGCCGCCGGCCTTGCGGCCGTTGTAGGTCGACCAGTGCACGTACAACGGCAGCGCCAGGTTGAGTGCCAGGTAGCCGTTGAGCACGACGACGTCCCAGGCGAGCAGCGACGCCGGCCAGTTGAAGCGGCCGATGAACGGGATCATGTGCCAGACGCGGTCCGGTCGTCCCAGGTCGGCGAGCACGAACATCATCGCGCAGACGACCGCGGCCACCGCGAGTCCCTCGCCGATCAGCACGACCTTCTTCACGTCGTCGCGATGGAACAGGTACGCCGGGATCACCAGCAGCACCGCGGCGGCGGCGATCCCGACCAGGAACGCGAAGTTCGAGATGTAGAAGCCCCACGACACCTGGTCACTCATGCCGGTGACCACCAGGCCGTCGCGCAGCTGGATCAGGTAGGCCGAAGCGCCCACGAGCACCAGCACGGCGAGCAGTGCGAGCCACGCGTAGTAGCGCGCACCACCGCGGGCCATCGCCCCGACGCCATCGAACACGAAGTGCAGCACCTTCATCATGAACTCGCGAGGTCGTCGCTGAAGTACCAGAACTTGGGCTCGGTGCCGAGTTCTTCCTTCAGCCGGAAGACAGCCTTGTGCTCGAGCACCCAGCGGATCTCGCTCTTCGGGTCGAGCAGGTTGCCGAACACTCGGGCACCGGTCGGGCAGGCCTCCTGGCAGGCCGGCTGGCGGCCCTTGCGGGTCCGTTGTGTGCAGAAGTGGCACTTCTCGACGACGCCGCGCGGGCGGGGCCGGTTGCCGATGTAGTTCGTGTTCGGGTTGATCTCGTTGGGCGGGATCCGCGGTTCGGTCCAGTTGAAGTGCCGGGCCCAGTAGGGACACGCGGTCATGCAGTAGCGGCAGCCGATGCACCAGTCGTAGTCGATGACGACGATGCCGTCCTCGGCCTTCCAGGTCGCTTTCGTCGGGCACGCCTTCACACACGGCGGGTTCTCGCACTGCATGCACTGCACCGGCATGTAGTACTTGCCGGGGGTCGGCACCGACTCGGGAGCGAAGTAGTGCTCGGAGTGCTCGAGATCCATCGTGCCGCGATCCATCTGCAGCACGCGGATGTACTGCACCTGCGAATCGCGGCCGATGTTGTTTTCGCGCACGCACGCCTCGACGCAGTCGCGGTAGCCCTTGCACTTGGAGATGTTCAGCGCGTAACCGAACAACGTGCCGGGAATCGGCGGTGTGTCCTCGCAGCGGATCGGCACGCCATGGCGCGCGAGCGCACGTCGTTCGATGCGGGCCAGCGCGTCCTTGACCTCGTCGGCGGTCATCCGCTGGTAGTGATCCTGGAAGAACGAACCCAGCGCATCACGCATCGTGCTGCCGCCCCAGGCACCCGCGCCGCCCTCGGCGGCGATGGCCGCGGTGGTCGCGGTCGCGGCGGCGGCCACCGCGCCGGCGGCGGCGCCGCCGGCCGCGCAGGCCTTGCCCAGGCCGCCGAGGAAGCGGCGCCGGTCGGTATCGACGGACCCGTCACCCGGGGTGTCGCTGTTGCGGGAGTCGGACATGGTCACTTGTGCTCCTGTTGCCTGTCCCACGGCATCGTCCGGTGATCCTTGCCGGCCGGCATCGGCACGAGTCCGGCACGGACCCGGGGCGGCGGCGAGGGTGCACGGGCCTTCAGCGATGGATCGTGCGGATCGTGGCAATGGGTGCAGGCGTAGATCTGCCGCTCGCCGCTCCAGCCCGCGACCCGTTTGCCGTGGCCGCCGTAGCTCCAGTCGCGGTGCCGAGCGCCGTGACACTGGCCACACAGCTGGTAAGACGCGTCGAAGTCGATCGGCTTGCCGCCGATCGAATGCAGCAGGTCGCGGTTGTTGCCCTGATGGCAGTCCAGGCACCAGAAGCGGCCGTTGCCGTGTGGCAGCGACGCGTTGTGGGGCGCCGCGTCGAGCTTGCGCGGGGTCGCATTGAGCGGCATGTCCTTGTGGCACTGGCTGCACGGATACAAGGCGAGCGCCGGCTTGCGCGGAACGACGGTGAACGCCGGCGCGTCCGGATAGCCGCTGAAGACCAGCGGATCGGTCGGCTCCGGCGCGGCCGGCGGCTGGTTGTCGCGCAATGGTCGATGGGTCGGCGGCGGGTCGTCGGCGCGTGCGCTGGTCGAACCGATGGTCGCGGTGATCACGGTGATCAGTGCGAGGCAGGCCAGCGCGACGACGCCGCGCACGACCCCGCGCCCATGGACCCGAGTCTTTTTCGGCGAGACAGTCACCGGACAACCTCCTGTGCGGGCGTTGACGGCTGCCCGACTCGATCAAGTCTCGGAGCGTGGCGCTTCGCTGTCCTTGACAATAGTCAGTGATCGGATACATCTGCGAAGTCAGCATTCATTGACAACAACGGGGGTGTGCATGGATGTCGACCGTGCGGCAT
The DNA here is from genome assembly GCA_902826305.1 of uncultured Burkholderiales bacterium. Lineage (GTDB taxonomy): Bacteria > Pseudomonadota > Gammaproteobacteria > Burkholderiales > Burkholderiaceae_E > CADEEH01. Next base: position 3,061 of record CADEEH010000125.1, on the reverse strand, counting down.
TGAGTACGGCACCATCGATCCGTTCCGGATCGTGGCAGGCATGGGCGGTGGCGATCCGGCCGCGCAGCCTGCTGGTCGCGATCAGCCCGGTGCTGGTCGGCGCGACCTTCGGCTTCGACCGCCACGGCACGATCGATCCACTGGCGACGTTGCTGGTGTTCGCGGCCGCGCTGCTGATGCAGGTCGCCACCAACATGCAGAACGACGTCGGCTACACGGTGCGTGGCGGCGAGAGCAGCGGCACCCGGACCGGCCTGCCGCGGGCGACCGCCAACGGCTGGCTCAGCGTGCGCCACGTCCGCGCCGGCATCGTGGTCGTCTCGTTGCTCAGCATCGCCGTCGGTGTCGCGCTGGTTGCGCACCGCGGCTGGCCGGTGCTGGCGATCGGCACCGCCTCGCTGCTCGCCGCGCTCGGCTACATGGGCGGGCCCCGGCCGATCTCGTACACGCCGTTCGGAGAACTGACGGTGTTCGTGTTCTTCGGGCTGGTCGCGGTCATCGGCACCGACTGGGTCCTGACCGGTGGTGTCGGGCCGGTCAGCATGATGGCGTCGACCGCGATCGGCGCACTGGCGGCGGCCGCGCTCGCGGTGAACAACCATCGCGACATCGCACACGACCGGCTCGTCGGCCGCCGCACCTATGCGGTCACCTTCGGCGCGGCCGCGTCGCTGCGGTTGTATCTCGTGCTGCTGGTGCTGCCGTTCGGGCTGCTGCCGGTGATGGCCGTGGTCGACGCGAACGTCGGCCTGCTGCTGCCGATGACGCTGGCTCCGGCCGCGTGGAGCCTGTGGCGGGACTTCGTCCGCTGCCCGCCGGGAATCGCGTTCAACGACGTGTTGTACCGGACTTTCCGGCTCGAGCTCTGGTACGCGGCGCTGCTGTCGGCCGGAGCGCTGTCCGGGCGTCTGCTCGGATGAACACGAAGCGGGCGTCGCCGCACGATCCGGCTCGTCGCGAGGCCGTTCGTGTGCTGGCCGCGCTCGGTGGCGCGACGATGTCGGCTGGTGCGGGTCTCGGTGGCCTGATCGTCGGCTCGTCCGCATCGTCGCGAGCACTGGCGGCCGACCCGCCGCGCTTTCCGTCGCGCAGCGTGCGGATCATCGTCCCGTATTCGGTCGGTGTCGGACCCGATGTCGTCGCACGCAGCCTGGCCGACAGCCTCGAGCGGCGCTGGCAACAGTCGGTGATCGTCGAGAACAAACCCGGCGGCTCGGGCATCATCGCCTTCGGCGACGTGCGGCGGACGACACCCGACGGCCACACGCTGCTGGTGGCCGATACCGCGACCCTCGCGGTCAATCCGTTGCTGCATTCGTCGCTGCCGTACGACGTGCAGCGCGACCTGGTGCCGCTCACCGAGCTGTTCCGCGCCACCTTCGTGTTGTGGACCGGTGGCAAGGGACGCTTCGCGACGTTGGCCGACATGCTCGCCGCCGCACGCGGCGGCGCGGGCGCGGTCAGCTACGCGAGCCTGGGCAACGGTCATGCGAGCCAGGTCGCGATCGAGTCGTTCGCCCGCGAGGCGGGCATCCGGCTGCTGCACGTGCCATTCCGGGATGCCGGTTCGCTGACTTCGACGCTGGCGGCGGGCGACGTCGATTTCACCGCGTTCGGCTACAACACCGTCGCCGGGCTCGCGGCCACCGGCAAGTTGCGCGCGCTCGCGGTGGCGGCGCGACGGCGGCTCGCCAGCAACCCCGAGATCCCCACCGTTGCCGAGGCCGGTGGCCCGCCGACCGAGATGCACCCGTGGGCGGCGCTGGTCACGGTCGCCGGTACGCCGGCGCCGCTGCTCGAGCGGCTGCACCACGACCTGGTCGAGGCGATGGGAAGCGACGAGGTGCTGGCGCGCGCGGCGAGCGCCGGCTTCGAGATCACCCCATCGTCGCCGCAGGCGCTGCGCGCGCGCATCGCCGAGGATGCGGCACGTTATGCGCCACTGGTCGACGAGGGCCGGATCGCGAAGTTCTGACGTGTCATCCGGTGCAGCTCCGATGACGCCCGATCGGACCGTGCGATGATCGTCCGTCGCACCGCACTCGTCACGCAGCCGGCCTCGCACCTGTTCGACGTGATCGAGGCGGCCGAACACTATCCGCGGTTCCTGCCCTGGTGCGTCGGCGCGACGATCGTGCATCGCGACGAGTCGAGTGTGTCCGCGGAGATCGCGATCCGGCTCGGCGGGGTCGGCTTCACGATGCGCACCCGCAACGCGAAGGCACGTCCCGAGTGGATGACGATCCGGCTCGAACGCGGACCGTTCCGGCGGTTCGACGGTGAATGGCGGTTGACGCCGCTGTCCGACAACGGATGCAAGGTCGCGTTCTCGCTCGACTACGAACTCGACCGCGGGCTGGTCACGCGTCTGGCGGGTCCGTTGCTCGAGCGGGCCGCCGACTCGATGGTCGACGCGTTCGTCAAACGGGCGCTGGTGGTGCCGCTGGCCGCGTCGGTCCGTGCCGATGACCGGACGGATTCGCCACCGCAAGGCTCGTGACCAACTCAGCCTCGACGACAATCGAGTCGAGGGGTCACCCCAGCCGCGAGCCGATGGCGCGGGCGCCGGCGCGTACGCTGTCGACCAGCGGCACGTCGAGCGCGGCGCCGACCTCCGTCGCGAACGACGCCAGGCCGGCACCGCCGAGGATCACCGCCTGTGCCCGGTGCCGGCGCACCGCGTCCGTGGCCGCGTCGGCAAGCAGCCGGATCGCGGCCTGCGGTTGTGCGGCGAGTTGGGCGCCGGTGAGATCCAGCGCGACGATGCGCTCGCCCGGGTCGTCGAGCCCGAGCGACAACACGAGCCGCCGCAGCATCGCAGGCCAGCGCGCGCCGCCGGTGACGATCACATGACGTCCGATCGCCGCCGCCTCGCGGATCGCCGCTTCGGCCAGCCCGATCACCGGCCGCGAAGTGAGTTCGCGCAACGCGAAGACACCGGGATCGCCGAAGCAGCCGATCAGCACCGCGTCGGCCTCGCCGTGAAGGTCGCGATCGCCGCGCCAGGCCTCGATCGCCGCGTGGGCGGCGATCGCGTAGTCGACCTCGGTCGAGATGTACG
>CADEEH010000124.1 GCA_902826305.1 uncultured Burkholderiales bacterium | reverse complement strand
GCCGCCGACCCGCCGAACCAGGGCAGGATCTGCTTGGCGATGATCGGCTGGACCAGGAACAGCAGGAACGCCGACAGCGTGATCGTCGCACCGAACAGGATCATCGCGGCCCGCTCAGCCGAAGACGCCCAGCGTGTCCAGCTCGCGATCGACCGCTTCTTCCCAGCCGCGATTGGCGGCGGGCGAGGCCGGGCTCGGATGCAGGATCTGCGCGATGCGAAGTCCGGGCACCGAGCCACCGACCGCACGCAGCCGCTTCGCGGCGAAGCCCCCGATCCCGATCGCCCAGGTCGGGCCGAGTGCCTTCAGCGCGGCGACCAGGTGCAGGTCGCAGGCCCGTTCCAGCGGCACCCGCTCGGAGGCCGGCAGCTGTTCGGGTGTGCGGTTGCGGCCCGATGGTTCCAGGAACACCAGCGGACAGTAGTTGAGGACGAAGGCCTGGGCGAAGAATCGGTCGGCCGCACCGAAGCGGCGCGCGGCCCAGCCCCAGAGCCGGCGGCCGCTGACTTCCGAGCGCGGGCAGGCGAAGCCGAGGATCGGACGCGCCGGATGCTGCAGCGCGGGCGGTTCGATGTCGGCCGTGATCCCCATCCAGTCGCGGACGCTGGCCACCTCGCCGAACGGCACACCGGTCTGCATCATGCCGAAGGGGCCGGGATTCATCCCCAGCAGGATCGCCCGTTTGGTGCCACGGCCGTATCGATCGACGTACGATGCGTAGGCCTGCCATGCATAACCGAGCGGGTTGTACACGTGGTGCACCGGGGCGGTGAATACGAGTGCATCGACCGCGGTGCGAAGTTCGCGGGCGGCTGCGAGGACGGGAGAGGTCATCCGGGCCGATGATAACTGCGAGCGCCGTGCCGAACCCGGGACGGGCGGGCCGATCGGGCGCGGTGTTTCGTTGGGTCGATGCCGCGCCGGTCGACCGGTCGGCCCGTCGGAGAATGCCATCCGGCCGTCGAGGGCTTGTCTGCCGGCCGGTGGCGGACGAAAGATCGGTCTTCGAGACCGGACGAAAGTTCCGGAGACCCGGCCTGCGAGTGCCAGGCACGCCAGCCGACAGGAGAGATCGCATGCAACCGTCGTCGCTACTGAGCCTTCTGTACCGCTATTGGTTCTTCGGCTGGTTGTTCCGCGACGTCAATCGCGGTTCCGTGATCGAGCGGGCGGCGGCCTGGCGGCACAACCAGGACTGCGCACGCTGGCTGCCCACCTACCTGCGCCGCTGGATGGTGTTCGGAAGCACCACCTATGTGCTCGGACTCGCCGTCGATTCGATCCTGCCGCCGCTGCTGCAACTGCTGATCTACGTTCCGGTCGCCGTCAGCATTCCGATCTGGGTGGTCACGCTGGTCGCGTGGCTCGGGCTCAAGATCCTGCCCGGTCCGTTCTGAGCGGGCGGGCCGCCGCCAAGGGCGCGCCCTGAGACCCGCCACGACATGAAAGGGTGCCTTGGGACGCGCCACGAAATGAAAGGGCGCGCCCGTTGGGCGCGCCCTGTAGCCACCGAAGTGGCATGGGTTAGCCGCGAGTAGCGGCTGTCTACCGCGTACGACCCGGACCGGATCCATGACGTCCTGGATCACGGCACCCGAGCCGCCGTTGGAGCCCGAGACGGAAGGTCTCCAGTGGCCGCCACGAGGCCAGGACCATCCGATACAGTCCCAGCGTAGTCCTGCCCGAGGGCCTGGGTCAACCGGCTTTTTGCGTGCGATGATCGAAGGCTTGTTTGGATGCGAGGTGCGGCGATGGAGTGCACCTCTTTCCCGGAGACCCCGATGAACGACCCCCGCACCCGAGCGATCCACGTCGAGCCGCCGGATCGGCGCCTGATCCCGTACCAGCGTCCGCAGCCGTGGGGCATGGCACCGGACCTGGTGATCCCCGACGCGCTGACCGGCGACGAGCGCTTGTGGGCGCCGGTCGCCGACGGCATCTGCTCGCGCCCGCTGCACCTGAATCCGCTCGGTGGCTTCTACGTGCACCTGCTGCGCGTGCGCCGCTCGGGACTGCTGCAGCGGCACCGGCACTCCGGCCCGGTGCATGCCTGGGTGCTCGAGGGCCGCTGGCGCTACCTCGAACACGACTGGATCGCCGAGCGCGGCAGCTACATCTTCGAGCCGCCGGGCGAGACCCACACGCTGGTGGTGCCCGACGACTGCGCCGAGATGATCACGCTGTTCACCGTGCACGGCGCGCTGATGTATGTCGATCCGGACGGAGTGTCGACCGGGTATGACGACGTGTTCACGCGGATCGAGATATATCGCGCGCATTTCGAGGCGATCGGCTACGGCGCCGACTACGTGAAGCGGTTCATGCGCTGACCCGTTCCGGCCCGCTCAGCGTTCCAGCATGTCGCTGGCGGCATGGCTGACGGCCAGCACACACGGATGGGTGATCCGACGTTCGATCGAGATCGCGAAATACTCCTGGCGGATCTCGCCGGTGCGGCCGATCACCTGCACACCATACTGCTCGCAGATCTCATCGGCGAGCACCGCCGGTGCCGCGAACACACCACTGCCGGCGCGACCGAACGCCATCATCAGCGCACCGTCGTCGAACTCGCCGACGGCCCGCGGCGACACGTCCTGGCGCTCGAACCAGGCGAGCAGGTGCGGCGAGACCTCGGAGTCGGTGCCCGGCAGCAGGATCGGCGCACGATCGAGGTTGCGCGGAAAGTCGTCGCCGAGCTGGAGCGCCAGCGCCGGCGCGGCGAAGAACGCCAGCGTCGAGTGGCCGAGACGGTGGTTGTAGGCACGGACATGTGAGCTCTGGGGCATCGGTCCGTCGGCGATCACCAGGTCGAGCCGGTGCGCGGCCAGTTCCGCGATCAGCCGGTCGAGTTTCCATTCGCGGCAGACGATGTGCACCAGGCCGGGCAGCCGGGTCGCCGGCTCGAGCAGGTGGTAGGCGATCGACTTCGGGACCGCGTCGGACACGCCGACCCGCAACCGCAGGGACCGATGCCCGCCCTCGCGCAGCGCCTGCTCGCATTCGGCACCGAGCGCGAAGATCCGGTCGGCGTATTCGAGCGCCAGTTCGCCGGCCTCGGTCACCTGGACGCCGCGACCCCGCCGCTCGAGCAGCCGCACGCCGAGCCGGTCCTCCAGCGTGTGGATCAGTTCGCTGATCGTCTGGGGCGACACGTTGAGCTGCTCGCCGGCACGGACGACGCCGCCGCTGCGTGCCACCTTCCAGAAGTAGTGAAGATGCTTCAAATTGACCATTGCCGGTCTCCCGAGTAGGCAAACATCAGGATTTTCCGATGATTTCGATAGATTCAAACGAATTTACCTAAACCGCAGTGCCCGATATCGTGCCAGTTCCCGTTCAAGGAGGCTCCTGCCATGAAGCTGACGACGAAGGCCCGTTTTGCCGTTTCCGCCCTGTTGGACCTGGCCCGCCAGTCGGGTCCGGCGCCGATGAGCCTGCGCCAGGTCGGCGAACGCCTGGGTGTCTCGCTGTCGTATCTGGAACAGTTGTTCGTGCAGTTGCGGCGCAAGGGACTCGTCGTCAGTGTCCGCGGTCCGGGCGGAGGTTACCGGCTCGGTCGACCGGCGGCCGAGATCCGGGTGGCCGACGTGGTCAACGCGGTCGATCGCCAGGACGACGGCGAGGATGGCAGGGTCGGCCTGGAGACCGCTCTCTGGGACCGACTCGAATCGCACCTGATGTCCTTCCTCGAGGAAGTGACTCTGGCCGACATGCTGGCCGGTCAGGGGTCTTCGCAACCGGTCATGCCGCACGCGCCGCTGATGCGCGCCGGTCCGGAGCGATCGCCGGCGACGGTGGCGGCGACGCTGGCGGCCAACGACGCACTGGCGTCGAGTGCGCGGGTCCACGCGCTGCCGCGACGCTGACGGGCCCGGCAACGGGCATCGGGGTGGTCGTCGGGTCCCCGATTGTGTAAGGTGACCGGCCGCGCGCCACATCACGGCCGGAGACACACGGATGCAATTGCCCGACACGATGGATTTCATCGATCACGGCGCCGGCGGCCCGCCGTCGGTGCTGGTGGTCCGCCGCGGTCCGCTGCCGACGCCGCGCGCCGGCGAGGTCCTGATCAAGGTCGCCTACGCGGGTGTCAACCGGCCTGATGTCCTCCAGCGCAGCGGTCGATATCCGCCGCCGCCCGACGCCTCTCCGCACATCGGCCTCGAGATCGCCGGCGAGATCGCCGCCGTGGGACCCGATGTCGCCGGCTGGCGTGTCGGCGAAGCGGTCTGTGCGCTGACCAACGGCGGCGGGTATGCCGAGTACGCTGTCGCCCCGGTCGGGCAGACGTTGCGTGCACCCCGCGGCCTGTCGATGCTGCAGGCCGCGGCGTTGCCGGAGACCTACCTGACGGTGTGGGCCAACGTGATCGAACGCGGGCGGCTGCGCGCCGGTGAAGCCCTGCTGGTGCACGGCGGTTCGTCGGGGATCGGCCTGACGGCGATCCAGCTCGGCAAGGCCTGGGGTGCGACGGTGCTGACCACCGTGGGCAACGGCGAGAAGGCGTCGGCCTGCGTGGCCGCCGGGGCCGATCACGCGATCGATTACAAACGCGGCGAATGGGATGCCGAAGTGATGCGGCTGACCGAGGGTCGCGGCGTCGACGTGATCCTGGACATGGTCGGCGGGCCGTACATCGCCCGCAACCTGAAGCTGCTCGCACTCGAGGGCCGGCTGGTGCAGATCGCGTTCCTGCAGGGGGCGAAGGTCGAGGTCGACTGGCAGCCGCTGATGGTCAGGCGCCTCACCTTCACCGGGTCGACACTGCGTGCACGCTCCGCGGCGGAGAAGGCGCGCCTGGCCGCCGCGTTGGCCGAACACGTCTGGCCGCGTCTGGAGGCGGGCACGTTGCTGCCGGTCATCCACCGGGTGTTCCCGTTGCGCGAGGCCGCCGCGGCGCACGAGCTGATGGAATCGTCGACACACATCGGCAAGATCATGCTCGACTGCCGCGTGTCCTGAGGACCCGCTTTCAGGTCTGCACGAGCCGGCGGTGGCGGGCGATGCTCATCAGCATGCCCGCGCCCATGCCGAGTGTCACCAGTGCGGTGCCGCCGTACGACATCATCGGCAGCGGCACACCGACCACCGGCAGCACGCCGGTCACCATGCCCATGTTGACGAACGCGTAGGTGAAGAACGACATCGTGATCGCGCCGGCGAGCAGCCGCGAGAACAGCGTCGAGGCCTGCCCGGCGATCACCAGTCCGCGACCGATCACCACCAGGTACAACCCGAGCAGCACGCCGGCGCCGACCAGGCCGAACTCCTCGCCGAAGACCGCGAAGATGAAGTCGGTCGTCCGTTCCGGGATGAACTCCAGGTGTGCCTGCGTGCCGAGCATCCAGCCCTTTCCGAACGTGCCGCCGGAGCCGACCGCGATCTCGGACTGGATGATGTGGAAACCCTTGCCGAGCGGGTCGGACGTGGGGTCGATCAGCGTCAGGATCCGCTGCCGCTGGTAGTCGTGCAACGCCGACCAGCCCAGCGGTGCCGCGGCCAGTCCGGCGACGATCAGCCCGCCGATCACCTTGAACGGCAGCCCGGCGAAGAAGATCACGTAGGCGCCCGCGGCCAGCACCAGGATCGCGGTGCCGAGGTCGGGCTGGCGCGCGATCAGCGCCACCGGCACCAGCAGCAGCACGGTCGCGATCACGAAGTCGAACCAGCGCTGCGCACCTTCGCGCCGCTCGAAGTACCAGGCGAGCATCAGCGGCATCGCGATCTTCAGCATCTCCGAGGGCTGGATGCGGGTGAAGCCGACGTTGAGCCAGCGCCGCGCCCCCTTGGAGATGTCGCCGAACAGCGCGACCGCGATCAGCAGCGCGAGGCCGATGCCGAACAGCGGCACCGCCGCGCGCATCAGCACCGCCGGCGGCACGTTGGCCGCGATCCACATCACGACCAGCGCGGTCGCGACGTTGCGGACATGGCCGTCGAAGCGTCCCGGGAAGTCGAACGCGGCCGAATACATCGTGACGAAACTCAGCCCGAGGATCGCGAGGATCGAGATCGACAGCGTCGGGTCGAACACCGTGACGTACGGCCTGGCGACCTGCCACGGGCGGCGTGCCTCGTTGATCATGGCCGGGTGGGCTCCGCCGGTCCGATCTGTTCCGGCTCGATGCTCTCGGGCACGTCGCGCAACTCGGACTCGGGGCCGAGCTGCAGTTCCGGCACGTCCTTGGGCAGTTTGCCGAGCAGGTGGAAGTCGAACACCTTGCGGGCGATCGGTGCGGCCGCCTGCGCGCCGAAGCCGCCGTTCTCGACGATGATCGCCAGCGCGATCTTCGGATCGTCGACCGGGGCGAACGCCATGAACAGCGAGTGGTCGCGGAAACGCTCGGCGATCTTCTTGGCGTCGTATTTCTCGTTCTGCTTGATGCCGATCACCTGCGCGGTGCCGGTCTTGCCGGCGGCGACGTATTCGGCGCCGGCGAACGCCATCCGGCTGGTGCCGAACTTGTTGACGTCGACCATCGCCGACTTGACCAGCGCGATGTGCTCGGGCTTGAGCGGGATCCGGTAGCTCTCGCCGGCCACGGCGAGGGTCTGCTTGCGCTCGACCGGATCCTCGAACGCACGCACCAGGTGCGGCTTCATCACCACGCCGTTGTTGGCCAGCACCGCCGTCGCATGCGCGAGCTGCAGCAGCGTGAACGCGTTGTAGCCCTGGCCGATGCCGATCGACGGGGTCTCGCCCGGCAGCCACTTCTGCTTGTAGCGTTTCATCTTCCAGGCCGACGACGGCAGCACTCCGGTCGTCTCGCCCTCGATGTCGATGCCGGTCAGCTGGCCGAAGCCGAACGACTTCATGAAGTCGTGGATCGTATCCACGCCCATGTCGTAGGCCACCTTGTAGTAGTAGGTGTCGCTGGAGACGACGATCGAGCGGTGCAGGTTGACGGTGCCGTGGCCGCCCGGCTTGGAGTCGCGGAAGCGGTGGTTGCCGAGCTGGAAGTAGCCGGGGTCGCTGATCGTCATCTCCGGCGTGCGCGTGCCGCTGGTCAGCGCGGCGAGTGCCATGAACGGCTTGTAGGTCGATCCCGGCGGATAGGTGCCGCGCAGCGGCCGGTTGAGCAGCGGCTTGTCCGGGTCGTCGTTGAGCAGCGACCAGGTCTGCGGGTCGATGCCGTCGATGAACAGGTTCGGGTCGTAGCTGGGCTTGGAGACGAACGCGAGGATGTCACCGGTCTTCGGCTCGATCGCCACCAGCGCGCCGCGCCGCTCGCCGTACAGGTCCTCGACCAGCTTCTGCAGGCGGACGTCGATCGACAGCACCAGGTTGCCGCCGGACCTCGCACCCGAGCGCGACAGCGAACGCAGCACACGCCCGCCCGCGGACACCTCGACCTCCTCGAAGCCGGCCTGCCCGTGCAGGTGCTTCTCGAACGCGAGCTCGATGCCGGTCTTGCCGATGTGGGTGGTGCCCGCGTACTCGGCGAGCACTTCCTGGTCCTCGAGCCGCTTCTTGTCGTCCGGCGATATGCGGCCGATGTAGCCGAGCACGTGTGCCGCGGTCTCGGCCAGCGGGTAGGTGCGGAACTGCCGAGCCTTGATCTCGACGCCGGGGAAGCGGTAGCGGTGCGCGGCCACGGTCGCGACCTCGGCGTCGGTCAGCCGCGTCTTCAGCGGGATCGACTCGAAGCTGCGCGAGTCCTCCATCAGCCGGCGGAAGCGCCGCCGGTCGCGCGGGGGGATCTCGATCAGCTTGGACAACGCGTCGATCGTGCCGTCGAGGTTGGCGACATGGTCGGGCACCAGCTCGAGTGTGTAGGCGGACACGTTGTCGGCGAGCAGCACACCGTTGCGGTCGAAGATCAGCCCGCGCGATGGCGCCACCGGCACCACCGAGATCCGGTTGTCCTCGGCCTGCGCGTGGAAATCCGAGTAGCGATAGATCTGCAGGTAGGTGAACCGCGCCGCCAGGCCGGCGAAACACGCGAGCACGAACAGCAGCGCGAACGCCAGCCGCATGCGCAGCCGCTGCAGGTCGCGTTCGGTGTTCTTGACCTCGACCATCGTGGTTCCTACAGCGGCCGGTTGTCGTCGCGTTCGATCGATCGGCGCTGCGGCGCGAACAGCAGCAGGTCGGCGACCGGCCACAGCAGCGTCGAGGTCAGGCTCGACTGGAAGTAGCCCCAGCCGGGAAACGGCGCGCCCACCGCCATCCGGACCAGCAGGATCGACGTCTGCGCGAGCAGGAACAGCGGCAGCACATGCAGCATCTGGCCCGGCGCCTTGAACCACGGCACCCGCCGGTGCAGGCTGATCGCGCCGTAAGACAACAGGCTGTAGGCGAGTGCGTGTTCACCGAGCAGCGCCGCATCGTGCACGTCCATCAGCAGGCCGAACAGGAACGCAATGCCGATGCCGACCTTGCGCGGCTGGTGCACGTTCCAGAACACCAGCACCAGCGCCAGGAAGTCGGGCACGTAGGTGACCCGGCCCCACGGCATCACGTTGAGGATGAAGGCGCCGGCGATCGTGAATGTGATGAACGCCCGGTTGGCCGGCAGCAGCAGGTACTCGGACTGGATCTGCATGTGTGTGTCCTAGCCCTTGCCGCCGCGCTTGCGCGCCTCGATCGGCACCTCGGGCAGCGGCGCCTTCAGCAGCTGCGACTCGTCGACCTGCAGCACCAGCAGCAGCCGGCTCTGTTCGACGCCGGCGGCCGGCTGCACCGAGACCCGGATGAACGTCTGCGCGCCGGCCCGATCGATCGAACGCACCCGGCCCACCGGCAGTCCCGGCGGATACAGGCTGTCCAGCCCCGAGGTGACCAGCAGGTCGCCTTCCTTGACGTCGGCGCTGCTCGGCAGGTATCGCAGCTCCAGGCCGACCACCGGGCCGGCGCCGTAGGCGAGCGAGCGCTGGCCGGTGCGGACGAACTCGACCGGCACGGTCGCGTTGCGGTCGGTCACCAGGGTGACCTCCGAGGACAACGGGAACGAACGCGTGATCTGGCCGACGACACCCTTGGCATCCATCACCGGCTGGCCGGCGATCACGCCGTGTTGCGCGCCGCGGTCGACCACCAGCTTGCGGGTGAACGGATCGCGGGTGTCGTACAGGACCTCGGCGGTGATCGACTTCACCGCGGCGCGATTGCGCGCGCCGAGCAGCGCACGCAGGCGTTCGTTCTCGGCGCCGAGCTGCTCGGCCTCGAGCAGCGACTTCGCGTTGGCGACCTCGATCTTGCGCATCTCCTCGTTCTCGGCGCGCAGGCGCTGGACCTCGGAGACGTACTGGGTGCTCATCGCGACCACGTCGCGCGGCACCAGCAGCGTGCGCTGCAGCGGGTAGAGCACAGCACCGATGCCCTGGCGCAGGCCGGTCAGCGCATTCATGCGGGCGTCGACCACCAGCAGCACGATCGCGAACAGCGCGAAGAACGCGAGTCTCGCGTTGGCCGACGGACCCTGCTTGAAGAATGGCGGCGGGCTTCGATCCACGCTGAAGCTGCCTTGGCGGTGCGGCGGTTATTCGCTGGTGAAGATGGTGCCGAGCTTGTCCATCCGTTCGAGCGCCATGCCGCAGCCGCGCACCACGCAGGTCAGCGGATCGTCGGCGACCAGGACCGGCAGCCCGGTCTCCTCCATCAGCAGCCGGTCGAGGTCGCGCAGCAGCGCGCCGCCTCCGGTCAGCATGATGCCGCGTTCGGTGATGTCGGCGCCGAGTTCGGGCGGCGTCTGCTCGAGGGCGATCTTGACCGCGGACACGATCTGGTTCAGCGGGTCGGTCAGCGCCTCGAGGATCTCGTTGCTGGAGATCGTGAAGCTGCGCGGGATGCCCTCGGACAGGTTGCGGCCCTTGACTTCCATCTCCTTGACCTCGGAGCCCGGGAACGCCGAGCCGATGCTCTTCTTGATCGCCTCGGCGGTCTGTTCGCCGATCAGCATCCCGTAGTTGCGCCGGATGTAGTTGACGATCGCCTCGTCGAACTTGTCGCCGCCGACGCGCACCGATCCCTTGTAGACCATGCCACCCAGCGAGACCACGCCGACCTCGGTGGTGCCGCCGCCGATATCGACCACCATCGAACCCGACGGCTCCGACACCGGCAGGCCGGCGCCGATCGCCGCGGCCATCGGCTCCTCGATCAGGAACACCTGCGAGGCACCGGCGCCGAGCGCCGACTCGCGGATCGCCCGCCGCTCGACCTGCGTCGAGCCGCACGGCACGCAGATGATGATCCGCGGACTCGGCGAGAACAGACGCGAGTCGTGGACCATCTTGATGAACTGCTTGAGCATCTGCTCGGTGATCGTGAAGTCGGCGATGACACCGTCCTTCATCGGCCGGATCGCCTCGATGTTGCCGGGCACCTTGCCGAGCATCTGCTTGGCTTCCTTGCCGACGGCGGCGATCGTCTTCTTGCCGTTGGGCCCGCCTTCCTGGCGGATCGCGACCACCGACGGCTCGTTCAGCACGATGCCCTTGCTGCGAACGTAGATCAGCGTGTTCGCGGTGCCGAGGTCGATCGCCAGATCGTTCGAGAAGTACTTGCGGAAAAAGCCGATCATGCAGGGTTCCGATGTCCGTTCAGGTGGAGTCGTACCGGGTGGGTACGACCGGCCGTTCGCGGTGCATCGCGACCACGCCGCCGGCCAGGTTGCGCAGGGGCGGGCGCATCGCCACAGCGTCCGTCGTCGGGGCTGCGTCGACGCGAGAGGCTGTTCAAGAGCGGCCTGAATGATACCTTATAATCCCTTGGCTAATCGGCGCTTTTGCGCCACGCGCCCAGGCGACGGACGGCGGATTCAGTGGAGGTTTGACGACACCTGACGCGGCGCGGACGGCAGCGTTCCGAGGCCGCTGCGCCGGGGTCGATCCGACCGTCGTCCGATGCCGGCGCGAGCGCGCAGTCCCGCTCGATTCGCCTGTCCCATCGCTCTGCCACGCCCGAGATCCGTCCGATGTCCCTCAGCCTCGACGACGTCATGCGCATCGCGCACCTGGCACGCCTGCGCCTCGATGACGACGAAGCCGGGCGCACGCTTGCGCAGCTCAACGCGGTGTTCGCACTGATCGAGGAACTGCGCGCCGAACCGACGGACGGTGTGGCGCCGATGACGCACGCCGAAGAGATCGCGCTGCGCCTGCGACCGGATCAGGTCGACGAACCGGACCGGCGCACCGACTACCAGGCGGTCGCACCGGCCGTCGAGCAGGGCCTGTATCTGGTGCCGCGAGTCATCGAATGAGCGCCGCGCGATCACGTCGACCGGCGCGCGTTCGCCGGAGCGCGCGGTGAGTGCGCCGTCGGTGCTGCCGTCGCTGGCCGAGCTGGCCGACGGGCTGGCCGACGGTCGCTTCAGCGCCGTCGAGCTCGCCCAGGCGTGCCTGCACCGGATCGCGTCGAGCCGGCTGAACGCATTCATCGACGTGAAGCCCGAACTCACGCTCGAGCAGGCGCGGGCCGCAGATAGTCGTCTGGCCGCAGGTGAACGCGGACCGCTGCTCGGTGTGCCGATCGCCCACAAGGACATCTTCGTCACCCGCGGGTGGCGCTCGACCGCCGGCTCGCGGATGCTCGCCGACTACGTGAGTCCGTTCGACGCCACCGTCGTCGAACGGCTCGCGGCCGCCGGCGCGGTCTGCCTGGGCAAGACGAACTGCGACGAGTTCGCGATGGGCGGGTCGAACGAGAACAGCCATTTCGGCCCGGTGCACAACCCGTGGGATCCGGCCGCGATCTCCGGCGGCTCGTCGGGCGGTTCGGCAGCCGCGGTCGCCGCCGATCTCGTACCGGCGGCCACCGGCACCGACACCGGCGGTTCGGTGCGCCAGCCGGCGGCGATGTGTGGGGTCACCGGCATCAAGCCCACCTACGGCCGCGTGTCGCGTTACGGGATGATCGCGTTCGCCTCGAGCCTCGACCAGGCCGGCGCGTTCGGCCGGTCGGCCGACGATTGCGCACGGCTGCTCGGCGTGATGGCCGGATTCGATCGGCGCGATTCGACCAGCGTCGAGCGGCCGGCCGAGGACTTCGGCCGCGACCTCGGCCGTGATCTGGCCGGCCTGCGCGTCGGCGTGCCGGCCGAGTTCTTCGGCGACGGGCTCGACGGCGAGGTGCGGGCGGCGATCGATGCGGCGATCGCGGTGCTCGGTCGGCTCGGCGCGGACGTACGGCCGATCTCGCTGCCGCGCACACGCCTGGCGATCCCGGCGTATTACGTGATCGCACCGGCCGAGGCGTCGAGCAACCTGTCGCGCTTCGACGGTGTGCGCTACGGCCATCGCGCGACCGGATACCGCGATCTCGCCGACATGTACGCACGCACACGGGCCGAAGGTTTCGGCGCCGAGGTCAAGCGGCGGATCCTGATCGGCACCTACGTGTTGTCGCACGGCTACTACGACGCGTATTACCTGAAGGCGCAGCAGCTGCGGCGGCTGATCGCCGACGACTTCCAGCGCGCGTTCGGCGAGGTCGACGTGATCGCCGGGCCGGTCTCGCCGACGGTCGCCTGGGACATCGGCGCGCAGACCGACGACCCGGTGCGCAACTACCTTGCCGACGTCTACACGCTGCCCGCGTCGCTCGCCGGCCTGCCCGGCCTGTCGGTGCCGTGCGGCTTCGGTGGCGCGCAGGGCCGCCGCCCGATCGGGCTGCAGCTGATCGGCAACTACTTCTCGGAGGCCCGCCTGCTCGGCGTCGGCCATCGGTTCCAGCAGGAAACCGACTGGCATCGCCGGCGCGCAGGGGAGGTGTGATGACGGGTGCATGGCATCCGACGCGTGTACCGCCGCATGTGTCGCCGCGCCTTTCGCCACGCCTGTCGCCGCGTGTGGACCATGTGCCGGCCTCCGGACCTCACACATCAACAACAACCACGGGAAGACCCGATGAGCGACTCGAGCGAGGCAGGGCCGCGGCGTGCGACACGTGCCGCCGGCATCGCAGCGATGATGTTCCTGGCACTGGCGGCGGGCTGCGGCACCGTGCGCGACAGCGGCCCCTGGCGCACGCCGGCCCCGGCCCCCGCGCCGGTGCCCGGTGCACCGCCGTCACGGGCGCCTGCCCCGTCGCAGGACGGCAAGCCGGCGCCGATTCCCGATCGGCCGATCACGTTGAACGGCCAGTGCACGCAGACCGAGGAAGACGGCTACCGCGAGCAGGCGACGCTGAAGGTGACCGACAACGAGGTCAAGGAGGTGTCCTGGCAGCTGTGGGTCGGCAAGCGTGGCAGCTGCCGTTTCGCGCAGGGCGATTTCAGCCAGACCAGGCGCCGGCCGCACATCGAGATGGCGGCCCGCGACGGCAGCGGCTGCAAGCTGATGGTCTGGCAGGAGCCGCGCCGGATCACACTCGCCCACGCGGGTTGCGAGCAGCGCTGCACGAAGGGCATCTACGACCAGGCATGGCCGGTGATGTTCGATCCGGTGACCGGCTCCTGCAGCAAGATCCACGACTGAAACCGTTGCCGGGCTGCTGCGCGTCCCGATCTGTGTGCTTCGATGCTCGCCGTACCCTGGTACGGCTGCGCTTCTCGCGCGCAACTCGGGCCTGCTCGCTGCGCCCCTGAACGGATTCCAGATGTCGATGAGGTGGGAGCAGCGGCGGTGACGAACTCGGGGTGGGAGGTGGTGATCGGGCTGGAGACACACACCCAGCTCGCGACGCGTTCGAAGATCTTCTCGGGGGCGTCCACCGCGTACGGCGCCGAGCCGAACACACAGGCCTGTCCGGTCGATCTGGCGTTGCCCGGCGTGCTGCCGGTGGCCAACCGCAGTGCGGTCGAGTGTGCGATTCGGTTCGGGCTGGCGATCGGCGCGGTGATTGCCGAGCGGTCGGTGTTCGCGCGCAAGAACTACTTCTATCCGGACCTGCCGAAGGGCTAC
>CADEEH010000123.1 GCA_902826305.1 uncultured Burkholderiales bacterium | reverse complement strand
TACCTGAAGAACATGAACCCGGGGCCGACGATCTTCGTCAACAACCCGCAGAACATCTACGCGATCTTCCTCGTCTTCGTGCTGGCCAACCTGATCATGATCCCGCTCGGCTGGCTGACGATCCGGCTGGCCACCCATGTGCTGCGCGCGCCGCGCAACATCCTGATGCCGGTGATCCTGCTGTTCTGCATCGTCGGTTCGTTCGCGATCAACAACTCGGTCTGGGGCGTCGTGCTGATCCTCGCCTTCGGCATCATCGCG
Organism: uncultured Burkholderiales bacterium; assembly: GCA_902826305.1. Taxonomy (GTDB): domain Bacteria; phylum Pseudomonadota; class Gammaproteobacteria; order Burkholderiales; family Burkholderiaceae_E; genus CADEEH01. The sequence goes on along the minus strand of CADEEH010000123.1, from coordinate 13,757 downwards.
TTCCTGATGGAGGAGAACGGGTTCCCGGTCGCCCCGGCGATCCTCGGCGTGGTGCTGGGCACGATGATGGAGGAGAACTTCGTGACCTCGCTGATCAAGTCCGACGGCGATCCGAGCGCGTTCTTCACCCGGCCGATCGCGATGTGGCTGGCGATCGGCACGTTCGTGATCCTGTTCTGGCCGGTCGGGGCATGGCTCTGGCGGCGACGCGCCGCGCTACACTGACAGTGATGGACACCGGTGCACGCAGTTCACTGAATCATCAGACCGAGCCGCTGCGGCAGACGATCGAACTGCTGCGCCGCCTGGTCGCGTTCGACACGACCTCGAGCAACAGCAACCAGGCGTTGATCGACTGGGCCGCGCAGCGGCTCGAGGACCATCGCGCCGAGGTCTTCGTGCAGCACGGCGACGAACCCGGCAAGGCCAACCTGTTCGCGACCGTGGGCCCCGCGGGCCGGCCCGGGCTGATGTTGTCCGGGCATTCGGACGTGGTGCCGGTCACCGGCCAGGCCTGGAGCAGCGATCCGTTCAAGCTCACCGAACGCGACGGACGCCTGGTCGCCCGCGGCTCGGCCGACATGAAGGGATACATCGCCTGTGTGCTCGCGATGCTGCCGCGGATAGCCGGCGCCCGCCTGCCGTTCCCGATCCACGTCGCCCTCTCGTACAACGAAGAGAGCGACATGGGCGGCATGCGTGTGCTCGCGCGCCATCTCGCCGCGGCGCCGGTCAGGCCACTCGGCTGCATCATCGGCGAGCCGACGTCGATGCGGGTCGTCGTCGCGAACAAGGGGGCCGCGATCTACCGCATCCGCGTACGCGGCTTCTCGGTGCACTCGTCGCTGCGCGACCAGGGCGTGTCCGCGGTCGAGATGGCCGCCGAGATCGTCACCCGCATCAACGCGATGCAGCCGCGGCTCAACGCCGCCGCGCGCCATGACGGCTTCGAGTTTCCGCACACGAGTGTGCACGTCGGCATGATCCGCGGCGGTACCGCGCACAACATCACCGCCCGCGATTGCGAGGTGACCTTCGAGGTCCGTGCGCTGCCCGGCACCCGTGCCGGCGACGTCGTCGACGAACTGCGCGGCTGGTGCGAACATACGCTGCTGCCGTCGATGCGTGCGATCTCGCCCGAGTGTGCGATCGACATCGTCGAAATCCTCGATGCACCGGCACTCGACGAACGCGGCAACGTCTACCTGGGTCACGCGATCCAGCCGCTGTGCCGGCACTCGGTGTTCGGTCGCGTCAGCTTCGGCACCGAGGCCGGCCTGCTGCAGGACATCGGCGTGCCGACGATCGTCTGCGGGCCCGGCGACATCCGGGTGGCGCACCAGCCCGACGAATCGATCGAGATCGCGCAGCTCGGCGAATGCCTCGATTTCCTCGACCGCCTGCTCGCCGCGGCCGAGGCCGGCACGCTGAAACTGTCCTGACACGGGCGTTGCGTCCGTGTGGCACCCGGCGACGGTCGCCCGCGTCGGCCTGCTAGACTTTCGGCATGGCTCGTACCCCCACCGTTCCCCGCCGCCCCTTCACGGTCGCGGAGTTCCACCGGATGCGCGACGTCGCGTTGTTCGGCCCCGACGAGCGGATCGAACTGATGCACGGCGACCTGCATTCGATGGCCACCCCGGGTGCCGCGCACGGCAAGGTGCTCGAGACCCTGGTGCGCAAGCTCGAACCGCAGATCGGGCCGGCGTCCAACGCGGTCGCCGGCCGGCGCCTGAGCCTGCCGCCGGACTGCGAACCGATGCCCGACATCCTCGTCGTGCGTCGCACACTCGCCGAGGACGAGTGTGCATCGGCCGAGGACGTGCTGCTGCTGATCGAGGTGTCCGACACGACGCTGGCCTACGATCGCGAAGTGAAGATTCCGGTGTACGCGAAACACGGCATCGCCGAGGTCTGGCTGGTCAATCTCGCCGGCAAGACGATGATCAAGTTCCGCCAGCCGCGCGAGCGCAGCTACGGCGTGATGCTCGAGCGAACGCGGCTGGACGTGATCACGCCGGAGAAGCTGCCGCGGGCGAGTGTCGCGGTCGGCGAGATCTTCGCCTGATCGGTGCCGCAGGCGGCCACCGTGGTCGCGGTCGGACCGGCCGAGGCGTTTCACGGCTTCGGTGCGAGGGTCGCGAGGTAGTGGGCGATGTCGCGCATGTCGGCCTCGCCGAGCGACGGCACGATCGCACCCATGACACCACCGTCGTTGTGCCGGGCACCTGACCGGAACGCCAGCAGTTGCGCGATCAGGTATTCGGCATGCTGGCCGGCAAGTGCCGGGATCGTGCCGTTGCCGCGGAAGTCCGACCGGTGACAGGCGCCGCAGCCCAGTTCACGCGCGCGTTCGCTTCCGCTGGCAAGCAGCACGGGGTCGGCGATGAATCCGGTCGGCCAGCGCGGCTGGTCGCCGAACCAGTCCGCGAGTGCAGCGATCTCCTCGGGCTCGAGCAGCGCGGCGATCGCCGACATCTGCTCGTGACGGCGGCGGCCGTCGCGGAAGTCCTCGAGTTGCCGTGCCAGGTACTCCGTGGTCTGGCCGGCGAGGATCGGATATCGGGACTCGACCGAGTTGCCGGTGCGGCCGTGGCAACCGGCGCACAACGCGACCTTCGGTGGTGCTTCGAGCACACGCGGCGACTGGGCAGCCGAGGGTGTCATCGCCATCAGCACGGCCACGAGGCCGGCGAACAGTGCCGTCGCGACAGTCGGTGGGCAACGGAGACGAGCGGACACGGCAGGCATTGTGCCCGATCACACGACCCTCGCGGGGGTGTGAGACAATCACCGGAAAATCAAGCGCTTACCCGACGATCGATGGAACGGTCGAGGCAACGATCGAGGCAACGATCGATCCGACCATCGATCCAACGATCCCGCCAACGATGACTGCATTCTGGATCGTCGCGACCCTGCTGACGTGTGCGGCGATCGCCACCCTGGTGTTGCCGATGGTGCGCGCGCGCCCGCTTCGCGACGATGGCGAGCAGCGCCGTCTCGATGTGTACCGGGATCGCCGCCAGGAGATCGAAGCCGAACGTGCGGCGGGTCGACTGAGCGAAGCCGAGGCGGCGCGTGCCCTCGACGAGCTGGTCGGTGATGTCGCGCGGCAGTTCCCGCCGCCCGGCGGGCCGGATGCGATCGCGGTGCCCGCGCCGGTGCCCACGTCATCCGCGTTGCGCATCGTCGCGGCGGCGGTTGCGGTCGCGATTCCGCTGATCGCCGTGCCGCTGTACCAGCGGCTCGGTGCGCCGGAGCTGATTGCGATGAGCGCCGACGAACTGCGCGCCGGCGTCAGCGAGGCCCAGGTCGAGGCCGCCGTGGCCGATCTGCGCCGACGGGTCGAGAAGAACCCGGAAGACGGCGAAGCCTGGGCGATGCTGGCTGAGGCCAGCCGATATCGCGGCGATCACATGGCCGCGGTGCCCGCGTTCGAACGCGCGGTCAAGCTGCTGCCACCGAACGCGGCGCTGCTGGCCGACTACGCGGAATCGGCCGCACTGTCGCGCGGCGGCGATTTCGCCGGGCATCCGATGGCCCTGCTCGAGCAGGCGCTGAAGGCCGAGCCGAAGGACCTGCGGGCCAACGCGATGATGGGCGTCGCGTTGTACCGCGCCGGCCGCCTGGCCGAATCACTCGGCCATCTGCGCCTGGTCCGTGACGGCATGCCCGCCGATGCCGGCGAGCAGGCCCATGCGATCGCGCAGCTGGTGACGCGGATCGAACGCGAACTCGGCGCACCGGATGCCGCAACGGGCACCCAGCGGCCGCAGGCCGGCCGCGAAGGTGCACCGGGCGGCACGGCGGTGGGCCCGCCGGTCGCCGGCACGCTGCTCAAGGGACGTGTGCAGGTGGCCGACACGCTGCGTGCGCGGGTCGATCCGAACGCGACCGTGTTCATCGTGGCCCGCGCGGCGCAGGGTCCGCGCATGCCGCTCGCCGTCGCCCGGATCAGCGCGGGGCAGCTGCCCCACGAATTCTCGCTCGGTGATGCCGACGCGATGGATCCGAACCGGCCGCTGTCCTCGGTGCCGTCGGTGGTCGTCGAGGCGCGGATCAGCGCCTCGGGCAATGCCACCCGTGCCAGCGGCGATCTGTTCGGCGTCAGCGAGCCGGTGCGCCCCGCCACCGAGCTGCCCGCGCTGTCGATCGTGATCGACCAGACGGTGCCATGACGGCCGGCGTGGTCGGTCCCGCGAACGACGAGCCCGCGCTCGGTGTCAGCGGACTCGCGTGTGTCGCCGGCGTGCGCACGCTGTTCGAGCAGGTCGCGTTCGATGTCCACGGCGGACGATGTGTGGTGCTGACCGGCCCCAACGGCGTCGGCAAGTCGACGCTGATCCGTGCGGTGGCCGGGTTGGTCACGCCGGCGGCCGGCGAAGTCCGCTGGCGCGGCGCGGCCCGCCGCCGCCACGACCCGGCCTGGCATGCGAGCATCGTCTACCAGGGCCACCTGAACGCCTGGAAGGAGGTCTGGACCGTCGGCGAGAACCTGGCGTCGATCGCCCGCCTCGACGGCGGCGACGATGCGCCGGCACTGGCCGCGGCGCTCGAGCGCGTCGGGCTGCAGCGGCAGCGATCGCTGCCGTTCATGCGGCTGTCGGCCGGGCAGCGACGACGGCTCGGCCTGGCACGCCTGGTGTTGTCGCGTCGGCCGCTATGGCTGCTCGACGAACCGACCACCGCGCTGGATGGTGACGGCCAAGCGCTGTTCGCCGCGCTGCTCGACGAACACCTGGGCCACGGCGGCTGTGCACTGATCGCCACCCATCTGCGGCTCGCGACCACGAGTGAACCGCGCGAGATCGCGCTGACCCGGCCCGCGCGCCGCGAACGCTGATGGCATCGACTCCGGTGGAACCGGTCCGTTCCCGCTCTCCCGTCGGTGCGCAGCCGGCGAGCGACGAACCGCATGCATCGCGGCTGCCCGGGCCTTCGCCGGTCTGGTCCGCACTCGCCGCGCTGGCCTGGGCCTGCCGTCGCGACCTGTCGCTCGCGTTGCGATCGAAGGCCGAACTCGGCCTGATCGTCGTCTTCTTCGTGCTGGTGACGACCCTGTTCCCGCTCGGCGTGAGCCCGGAGCCGAAGCTGCTGCAATCGATCGCCGCCGGCATCGCGTGGATCGGCGCGCTGCTGTCGACGCTGCTGGCACTGCCCCGGCTGTTCGCGGCCGACCATGCCGACGGCACCCTCGAGCAGACGGTGCTGGCGCCGGCGTCGCTGCCGGCGCTGGTTGCCGGCAAGGTGATCGCCCATTGGCTGACGACCGGCCTGCCGCTGGTGCTGCTGGCGCCGTTGCTCGCGGTGCAGTTCGGCCTGCCGGCCGACGCGACGGGTGTGCTGATCGCGAGCCTGTTGCTCGGCACGCCGATCCTGTCATGGCTCGGTGCGATCGGCGCCGCGCTGACACTGGGCAGCCGCGCCGGCAGCGCGTTGCTCGCGCTGCTGGTGTTGCCACTCGCGGTCCCGGTTCTCATTTTCGGGGCGGGCGCCCCGGAATCGACGATGGCCGGACTGGGGGCGCAGGCCCACCTGTCGCTGCTCGGCGCCGGCCTGATCCTGGTCAGCCTGGCGGGTCCGTTCGCCGTCGCGCTGGCGGTTAGAATCGCCTACGAATAGGACAGCGGGTATCCCTTGGCAGGTCGTGGTCTCTTCAGGTTCTCGTCGCCGGCGACGTTCTACCCGTTCGCCGGACGGCTGATCCCGGTTTTTGCGACCGCGGCGATGATCGCCACGCTGCTCGGGCTGTACCTGGGTTTCGCGGTGGCACCCACCGACTACCAGCAGGGCGAGGCCTACCGGATCATCTTCATCCACGTGCCGGCCGCGTGGATGGCGATGTTCATCTACCTGGTGATGGCCGGCTGGTCCGCGGCTTCGCTGATCTGGAACACGCGACTGTCGGCGATGATGGCGCAGGCGCTGGCTCCCACCGGCGCGATGTTCGCCTTCGTCGCGTTGTGGACCGGTGCGTTCTGGGGCCGACCGACCTGGGGCGCATACTGGGTCTGGGATGCACGCCTCACCTCGACGCTGATCCTGCTCTTCCTGTACCTGGGCGTGATCGCGCTGCGGGGATCGATCGACGATGCCCGGCGCGCCGATCGCGCGTGTGCGCTGCTGGCGCTGGTCGGTGCGATCAACGTGCCGATCATCTACTTCTCGGTCCGCTGGTGGAACACGTTGCACCAGGGCGCCTCGGTGTCGCTGACGACGTCGCCGAAGATGGCACAGACGATGCTTCTCGGCATGCTGGTGATGTCCTTCGCCGCCTGGTTCTACACCTTCGCGGTGGTGCTGCACCGAGTACGATCGATCATCCTGGAACGCGAGGCCCATACCGACTGGGTCCGGGACACGACCGGTCACGGCAGCACCCGGCTCGATCGGCAGCCGGCGTGAGCACGATGCCCGATCCGCGCTCACCTCGGCCGGCCGACGCGACAGCGGTGACGGCATGATGGAATGGCTCGCGATGGGCGGCTACGGGTTCTACATCTGGAGCTCGTACGGGATGATGCTGCTGGCGATCCTGATCGAACTCGCCTGGCTGCGGCAGCGCCGGCGCAGCGCCCGCGAGGCGGTGGACATGGCGCAGGAGGAGACGTTCGAATGAAACCCCGGCATCAACGGGCAATCTGGATCGCGGTCGGCGTGGCGGCACTGGCAGTCGCGGTGACGCTGGTGCTCAACGCGTTCCGCAGCAATCTCGTCTTCTTCCTGACACCGACCGAGATCGCCGAGGGCAAGGCCCCACCGTCCGGGCGCACCTTCCGCATCGGCGGACTGGTCGAGGCGGGCAGCGTCAAACGCGACACGAAGACCGCGCAGGTCACCTTCAACGTCACCGACAACGCGAAGACCGTCCGCGTCACCTACCAGGGCATCCTCCCCGACCTGTTCAAGGAAGGCGCGGGTGTGGTCGCGCAGGGACTGATCCAGCCCGACGGCAGTTTCCAGGCGCGCGAGGTGCTGGCGAAACACGACGAGAACTACATGCCGCCCGAGGCGGCCGAGGCGCTCAAGCGTGCCGGCCATCAGGTCGGCGCACCCGAGCAGTTCAGGAAGTCGGCCACGGAGTCGCTGTCCGGCGGCGCGGCGCCACGATGAAACCGGAGCCGCGCCGATGATCGCCGAACTCGGACACTTCTCGCTGGCGCTGGCGTTGCCGGTGGCGATCGCACTGGCCGTGTTGTCACTCGCCGGCGCCTGGCGGCGCGATGCGGCGCTGATGGCGGTCGCGCAGCCGGCCTCGCTTGCGCTGTTCGCGCTGGTCGCGATCTCGTTCGGATGCCTCGCGTCGCTGTTCATCGGCAACGACTTCTCGGTGCGCCTGGTGGCCAGCCATTCGAATCTGTCGTTGCCGCTGGCCTATCGGACGGCCGCCACCTGGGGCTCACACGAGGGTTCGATGCTGCTGTGGGTGCTGATGCTGTCCGGTTGGACCGCGGCGGTCGCCGCGTTCGCCGGCCAGCTCGCGGCGTCGCTGCGGGCGCGGGTGCTGGGCACGATGGGGCTGGTCGCCGTCGGCTTCATCCTGTTCCTGCTGCTCACCTCCAATCCGTTCGAGCGGATGGTGCCGGCGGCCGAGGACGGGCGCGACCTGAATCCGTTGCTGCAGGACCCGGGGATGGTGTTCCATCCGCCGCTGCTGTACATGGGTTACGTCGGCTTCGCGGTCGCGTTCGCGTTCGCGATCGCGGGCCTGCTCGAAGGCCGCTTCGACACCGCCTGGGCCCGCTGGGCACGACCCTGGACGACGGTGGCCTGGGCGTTCCTGACGCTGGGCATCGCCCTCGGTTCGTTCTGGGCCTACTACGAGCTCGGCTGGGGCGGCTGGTGGTTCTGGGATCCGGTCGAGAACGCCTCGTTCATGCCGTGGCTGGTCGGCACCGCGCTGATCCACTCGCTGGCGGTCACCGAGAAGCGCGGCGCGTTCCGCAGCTGGACGGTGCTGCTCGCGATCCTCGCCTTCAGCCTGTCGCTGCTCGGCACGTTCCTCGTGCGCTCGGGTGTGCTGACCTCGGTGCACGCTTTTGCGACCGATCCGGCGCGGGGTGTGTTCATCCTCGCGTTCCTCGCGGTGGTCATCGGCGGCTCGCTCGTCCTGTTCGCTTGGCGGGCGCCGACGATCGGCGTCGGCCCCGGCTTCGGCCTGGTCTCGCGTGAATCGATGCTGCTGGCCAACAACATCGTGCTGGTGGTCGCGATGGCCGCGGTGCTGCTGGGCACGCTGTATCCGCTCGTGCTCGACACCCTCGATATGGGCAAGATCTCGGTCGGCCCGCCCTACTTCGAAGCGGTGTTCTATCCGCTGATGGCGCCGGCCCTGTTCCTGATGGGAGTCGGTCCGCTCGCCCGCTGGCGCCAGGCGTCGCTGCCGGCGCTGGTTGCGCGACTCAAGTGGGCGCTCGGCGTCGCCGTGGTCGCCGCGCTGCTGCTGCCGCTGGTCAGGGACGGGTTCCGCCCATGGACCAGCCTCGGCCTGGCGTTCGGTTTCTGGATCGTCGCCAGCACGGTCGCGACACTCGCCGACACGCTGCGTGACGGCAACGGGCGGATCCGGCTGTCGCGGGCGTCGCTGCTGCCGGCGAGCGTCTGGGGCATGTATGCCGCGCACCTGGGCGTGGCGATGTTCGTGATCGGCGTCACGATGGTCAAGAGCTTCGAGGTCGAGCGCGACGGGCGGATCGGAGTCGGCGAGCGGATCGAACTGGCCGGCTTCCAGGTCAGCTTCGATTCGCTGGGCCAGGTCGCGGGGGCGAACTACGATGCGATGCGCGCGCGGTTCACGCTGCGCGAGGGCGAGCGCACGATCGCCGTGCTGCAGCCGGAAAAACGGGTCTACCGCGCGAGCCGCCAGCCGATGACCGAGGCTGCGATCGATCGCAGCCTGCTGCGCGATGTCTACGTGTCGCTCGGCGAGCCGCTCGACGGCAACGCCTGGGCGGTGCGGGTGCACATCAAGCCGTTCGTCAACTGGATCTGGCTCGGCTGTGTGCTGATGGCCGTCGGCGGCCTGCTGGCGATCGCCGACCGGCGCTACCGGCGCACGGTACGCCGGCGCGAGGAAGGGCTGGCGACACGCGCCGGCTGAGTCACGATTCGATGCGCACGCTCAAGTTCCTGATCCCGCTCGCGATCTTCGTGGCGATTGCGGTGTTCCTGCTGAAGGGGCTGTCGCGTGATCCGCGCGAGATTCCGTCGCCGCTGGTCGGCAAGCCGGCGCCGATGTTCGAACTGCCGATGCTGCAACAGCCGGACAAACGCTGGTCGCCGCGCGAGCTGCAGGGTCGGGTCTGGCTGCTCAATGTCTGGGGCTCGTGGTGCGCCGGCTGCCAGGTCGAGCATCCGCTGCTGAACGAACTGGCCCGACGCGACATCGTGCCGATCGTCGGCCTGGCGTGGAAGGACAAGCCGGAAGCAGCGCGCGCCTGGCTCGACAAGCTCGGCAATCCCTATGCCCCGACGGTCATGGATCTCGACGGCAAGGTCGCGATCGACTGGGGGGTCTACGGCGCGCCGGAGACCTTCCTGATCGACAAGGGCGGCACCATCCGCTACAAACACATCGGTCCGCTGACCGCCGAGATCGTCGAGAGCCGGTTGCTGCCGGAGCTCAAGCGCTGGCAGGCCGACTCGCGATGACAACCGATGCGGCACCGGGCGCCGGCTCGTTGCGGATCGCGCAGGCCGGATCACAAGCGCTGCCGTCGTCGGGACCGATGCCGAACCGCGAATCGGCCGCGCTGACACCGGCGGAGGCCGAGCGGATGCGGGGGTTGTCCGAGCAGCTGCGCTGCCTGGTCTGCCAGAACCAGACGCTGGCCGATTCGAACGCCGAACTCGCGGTCGACCTGCGCAACCAGGTTCGTGACCTGATCCGAAGCGGTCGCGACGATTCGGCGATCAAGACGTACCTGGTCGAGCGTTACGGTGATTTCGTGCTCTACCAGCCGCCGGTGCAGTCGAACACGCTGCTGCTGTGGTTCGGCCCGTTCGTGCTGCTGCTGCTGGGTGCACTCGTCTGGCGGCTCGTGCAGCGACGCAGCGCCGCCGCCCGGCCTTCGGATCCCGCGCCGGCCTCGCCGCTCGACCTGGCCCGGGCCCGGGACCTGCTCGACGAGGACGGCCGGATGCGCTGAGCACACCGGCGGCCCGCCGGTCCGCCGTCGTCATCGCGGACCGCGTTCACGCAACAGCCGCAGGATCGCCGCGGCCGCGATGGCATCGGCGATCGCAAAAGCCGCCACCGTCCAGCCGGTCGAATGCCATCCGCCAGCCGCCGTCGCCACCGCGGCGATGACCGGCGGCGCGATCACCTGGCCGAGTGCCGAGCCCTGCTGCATCATGCCGACGGTGGTGGCCACCGTCTGCGGATCCGGCGCGAGCCGCACCGAGATCACGAACAGCGCGCCGGGTATCAACCCGGCGATCACCGAGAACACCAGCACCGCCGCATAACGGATCGCGAACGCGACATCGGTCGTGAAGGCGAACGCCGCCAGCGCTGCCATCATGAGCGCGGCCCCGATCAGCAGGACACCGGGGCGCATGCCGCCGTGGATCAGGCGGCCGGCGCCGATGTTGCCGACGACGTTGATCGCCACGCCGATCGCGGTCAGCAGGCCGGTCGTTGCCGCGCCAATGCCGGCGGCCTCGTAGATCGTCGGCAGGAAACTGAAGATTCCGGTGAACTGCCCGGCATACAGGCCGAAGCAGGCAGCGAGCAGCCACGGCCCGGGCGCGCGCGCGGTCAGACCGACCATCGAACCGAGCCGCATCGACGCCTGGCCGCGGGCCGGGTCGGGCGGAATCCGGATCCGGACGGCCACCGCGACCCCGATGCAGATCGCGCCGTACAGCCACCACGCAGGACGCCATCCGCTGCTGCCGTTCATTGCCGAGGTCGCGAGCATGCCGATCGCCATGCCGGTGGGCAGGTAGGCCGCCCACCAGCCGAGAATCCGGTCCAGATTGCCCGGCCCGACGACCCGGCGCAGCAGTGCCGGCCCCGGCAGCACCGTCAGCAGGAAACCCGCGCTCTCGCCCGCGCGACTCGCCAGCAGCAGTGCCGCCGACGTGGAGAACGCCCCGGCCAGGCTGGCCACACCGAGGATGAACAGCCCGGCGGACATCAGGCGCCGGTGCCCGAATCGATCGGCGAGCACACCCCCCACGACGCCGAGCAACGCACCGGCCGCCTGCATCATCGACACCAGGAAACTGGCCTCGATCAGGGTCATCGCGAATTCGCGCTGCAGCGTCGAGAGCACCGCCGGGATCTTGCCGACGTGCAGTGCCGCGGCGACACCACCGGCAAGGATCAGCGGCGCGAGCCGCGCCGGATCGACCGCGGTGGCGGTCAAATGCGCTCCAGCAGCCAGTCGACGATGGCGGCCCGCACCTCGGGCCCTTCCGGTTCGTTCAGGATCTCGTGGTACAGGCCGGGAAAGCGGATGAAGGTCCGGTCGATCGCGCCGGCGGCGATCACGAACGCGGCGCTGGTCTCGCTGTCGATGATCGCATCATCCCCGCCGTGCAACAGCAGCAGCGGGGCGACCAGTTCGGCGGCCCGTTCGATCGCATCACGGCCGGCCGCACCGATCTCGAGGAACGTCTTCGCGGTGATCCGGTCGTGGATCTTGGGATCCGTGCGATAGGCCAGGACTTCGCGGATGTCGTGTGACAGCAGCGCGGCATCGATCCGGGCGCTGAAACTCGCCGTCGGCCAGACCCCGGCGAGCCGGCCGGCGAGCGCGACCTTCCAGGCGGGTGGCTCGAACGCCAGCCGCAGGTACGGCGCGCTGGCGATCACGCCGCGCAGGCCGTCGCCGTGACGGATCGCGAAGTTCAGCGTGATGCCCCCGCCCATGCTGTGGCCGAGGACGAAGGTCGGCAGCCCCTCGGACACACCTGCCTTCATCGCGCTGACCACCGTCGACAGGTCGCCGAGATACGCGTCGTATGCCGGCACGTGGCCGCGGCGACCCTCCGAATCGCCGTGTCCGCGCAGGTCGTAGGCCCAGACGTCGACGCCGACGGCGGCCAGTTCGGTGGCGAGCATCGCGTAACGTCCGCTGTGTTCCCCGAAGCCATGGCTGATGACCAACAGCGCACGCGGCGGGTCGGCGCGCCAGCGCCGGGTCGCCAGCCGCAGCCCGTCGTGAGTGACGATCGAGCCGGCCAGGCCGGCCAGCGGCTCGCGGATCCGCGGGCGCGGCTCCGGCAGGCGCCAGACCGGCAGATCCGAGGCGGCCGGTGGCCAGGGCGGATCGATCGGGCCGGACGCCGGAGGCGAAGCCATCGCCGCGCCCGTCAGAAACGGGCGCCGATCTTCATGCCGAAGGACGGGATGCCGCCGGTCGAGTCGACCTCGACCGCGAGGTTGACCCCGAGGTTGATGTTAACCCCGGCGAACACGCGCGACTGCGAGAAGGACTCGCGGGCCAGCAGCGGCACGCCGCGTGGCGTCGCCCGGCTCCAGACCTGCCCGACGCCGGCATACGGCGTGAACATCAGGATGCCCTTGGACACCGAGACATCGATCGATTTCGTGTCGAAGTCGAGCTGGTCGACACCGGACAGCCGGGTGAAGCTGCCGCGGATCGCCACCGCGGGCAAGGCGACACTGCCGGGCAGCACCGCCCAGCGCAACTCGCCGCCGTACAGGCGCACGTTGCTGTCGGGAACACCCGCCACCATCGCACCGATGTCGATGTTGAACGGCAGCCCCTTGTGGGCGCGCAACGTGACCAGCGGCAGCGTGGCGTCCAGGCCGTTGTCGTTGGTGGCGCGCCGCCAGGCCTCGATGCTGTCGAGCCGCGTCGCCGACACGGCGAGCCCGACGTCGAAACCGATGACCCCGAGCGCCTCGGCCGGAATCAGCGGCTTGTACGACAGCGCGGCGCCGAGATCCTCGGACAGGCGCCTGAACTCGCTCTGGCCGAGGGACTGCAACGAGTCCAGTTCGGCCGCACCGGCCGGCGTGAGAAGTGCCGTCGAGACGATCGCGACGACGGCGGCGCCGAGGCGCCAGCGAACAGGACCCATGGGACGGTGCTCCGCGCAAGCGACGGACCCCGCAGGTCCGCACGCCGCCATTGTAGGGGCACCGGGCGGCGGCCGCCCGTCCCGGCGTCGGACCGGGCGGGACGGCATCACCGGCGGACGATCAGTTCGCGCCGGTCGTGTCGGCGACGCACTTGTTCACGAAGCTGTTCTTGGCCGCGCCGTTGAGCTTCTTCTCGGTGGCCTGCAGCTCGCAGGTGCCCTTGGCGTCGGTGGTGCACTTCTTCAGGAAGCTGCTCCGAGCCGCACCCGCCAGCTTCTTCTCGGTGGCCTGGGCTTCGCAGGACGCCGCGCTGGCGAGACCTGCGACGGAACACAAGACGACGGCGACGATCAGGTGCTTCATGGTCGGTCCTTTCACGGGAGGAGGTCGGACATCACGATTCGCGATCGCGGCCCCGCGTGATCGGGGGCCACGACCGTACGGCGTCGGCAATGTAACCGATTGCCCCGGCCGCGGCAAAAACGCAACGCGCCCCCTCGGAGGAGGCGGCGCGCTCGTGGGGCCGATGCTCAACGGCGCCCGTCCCTGGCCAGTTGACCGGGGACACCGCCGGCAGCCCCGATCAGTCGGCCTTGACCGCCTCGACCGTGATCAGCACGCGGATGTCGTCGGCGAGTGCCTTGTTGGCGACACCGTAGTTGACGTCCCACAGGCTGCGCTTGATCGTCGTCTCGAA
>CADEEH010000122.1 GCA_902826305.1 uncultured Burkholderiales bacterium | reverse complement strand
CGAAGGCGGCCGGGCGCGGCCGGTACACGTTCTTCCGCGAGGAGATGAACCAGCGCGCCTGTGCACGCCTGGAGATCGAAGAGGCGCTGCAGCGCGGGTTCCGCAACGGCGAACTCGAGGTCTTCTACCAGCCGCGCCACGATGCCCGTTCGCGGCGCGTCGTGTCGCTCGAGGCGCTGCTTCGCTGGCGCTCGCCCGACCGGGGCCTGGTGGCGCCGAACCAGTTCATCCCGGTGCTCGAGGACATCGGCATGATGGTCATCGTCGGGGAGTGGGTGTTGCGGACCGTCTGCATGCAGATGGTCACCTGGCGTGCCGCCGGCATCGCACCGGCGCGGGTGTCGGTCAACATCGCCTCGACCCAGTTCCTCAGCCCGAGCTTCGTCGACACCATCCGGCGCGTGCTCGAGGAGACCGGGCTCGAGCCGGCGATGCTCGAACTGGAGGTCACCGAATCGCTGCTGACCACCGATGCGGAGGACGCAGCGATCACGCTGCGCATGCTGCGTGAGCTGGGGATCAGCATCTCGGTCGACGACTTCGGCACCGGCCGCTCGACGCTGAACTACCTGCGCAACTGTCCGATCGACTTCCTGAAGATCGACCGCAGCTTCGTCGGCGAGGTCGCCTCCAACCCGCGCGACCAGGCGATCGCGGTGGCGATCGCCGGCCTCGCACGGACTCTCGACATCACGGTCGTCGCCGAGGGCATCGAGACCGAGAGCCAGGCGGACTTCTTCGAACGGGCGGCGTGCGGGGAACTGCAGGGTTACCTGTTCGGCAGGCCGATGCCGCTCGCCGACATCGAACGTGTGCTGGCCGGCGTCGGCGAGAAGGTGACCGAGGAAGGCTGACCGGCGCACCCGATTCGCCGGATCACGGGGCGCCGCGAACCCGCCTCGGCAGGCCTGCCGGTTTCCAGTCGGCGCGCAGGGCCGATCAGGCGACGAAGATCAGGTAGACGACGCCGGCGATCAGCACCCATTTCCCGACGTAGTACACGGCGCGATGCCGCTCCTTGAGCGCCTTGCCGGCCAGGCGCAGCCGGTACAGGTGACGAAACGCGCGATTGATCGCACCGACCCGCTCACCTTGCCAGTTCTGCGTCACCGAGGCCGCCATCACCAGCCTGGCGAACTGCCGGTTCAGCCAACGGATCGGCATCGCGTGCAGCGGCCGCTCGATGTCGCACATCAGGATCACGCGCCGCCGATCGGTCGCATTCTCGGCGTGATGGATGAACGTCTCGTCGAAGATCATCACCTCGCCGTCACGCCAGTGCCGGCGTTCGCCGTCGACCTCGATGTAACAATCCGGCGAGCCGGGTGTCGCGAGGCCAAGGTGATAACGCAGCGAACCGGCATACGGATCGCGGTGCCGGACCAGGCGCGCCCCGGGCGGCAGCGACGCGAACATCGCCGCCTTGACATTCGGGATCCCCGCCAGCAGTTCGACCGTGCGCGGACACAGCGCTTGTGCCGACGCGAGGTCGACGCCGTACCACTTCAGGTAGAAGCGCTTCCAACCGGTCCGGAAGAACGAATTGAAGCCGATGTCGTTGTGGGTCGCGGCGCGTTTGATCTCGCCGGCATCGTCCAGCTTCAGCGCTTCGTCGCGGATCTCGCGCCAGTGCTCGTTCAGCGGGGCGAGTTCCGGGAACGCGCCGGTGTCCAGGAACGGCCGGGCGGGTGTGCGCGAGAACAGGTACATCAGCGCGTTGAACGGCGCGAGCAGGACCGTGAAATCGGTCAGCGCACGCGCCAGGCCGAATCGGACCCGGCCGCGCAGGTGCGCGTACAGCGCGGATGCCACGAAGACCGCGAGCAACCAGAATCGAGGCTCGAGGGGGAACGACATCTCGGAATTCTATTGAACCGACGACGCCACTCGCGGATGCCCGACACGTGTGTCGGGGTTCGTTGCCCGCCCGTGAGCGATGTGTCGTCCGGCAGGCCGACATGTGGCCGATGCGCCTCCGATGCGCCGGGTCGTGCACGAACCGCGGACGAAAAAAAGGCCGCCTGACAGGCGGCCTTCGCCGGGTCTCGCGCCCCGCGTCGTTCACTTCTCGCCGGGGACCTTGCCTTCGACACCCTTCACGTAGAACTTGATCCCGCCCAGGAACGCGTCGTCGGCGACGGCGCCCGCGGCCAGCACTTCC
Source organism: uncultured Burkholderiales bacterium (assembly GCA_902826305.1). Classification (GTDB taxonomy): domain Bacteria; phylum Pseudomonadota; class Gammaproteobacteria; order Burkholderiales; family Burkholderiaceae_E; genus CADEEH01. The sequence continues at coordinate 12,089 of CADEEH010000122.1, read as the reverse complement.
TTGCCGCTGTTGTCGGTCAGCGGTCCCTTCCAGATCGCGAAGCTGCCGTCCTTCAGGCCGCTCCTGACCTTGTCGACCTTGTCCTTCAGCTCGGCGGGCACCTTCTCCGAGATCGACACCAGGTCGATCGCACCTTCCTTCACCCCCCACCAGGCCTTGCCGGTGGTCCACTTGCCGTCGAGAGCGTCGCGGACGGCCTTCACGTAGTACGGGCCCCAGTAGATGACCGCGGAGGCGAGGTGGGCATTCGGACCGTAGTTCTTCATGTCCGAGTCCCAGCCGAACGCCATCTTGCCGGCCTTCTCGGCGGTCTGCAGCACCGCGCTGGAGTCGGTGTTCTGCATCAGCACGTCGGCGCCGCCGTTGAGCAGGCTCTGCGCCGCTTCAGTCTCCTTGGGCGGGTTGAACCAGTCGCCGACCCAGACGACCTTCGTCCTGACGGCGGGATTCACGCTCTGCGCGCCGAGCGTGAAGCTGTTGATGTTGCGGATCACCTCGGGGATCGGGATCGATCCGACGACACCGAGCGTGTTGCTCTTCGTCATGCCGCCGGCGATCACGCCGGCCATGTAGGCACCTTCGTAGGTGCGGCTGTCGTAGGTGCGCAGGTTGTCGCCGGTCTTGTAGCCGGTCGCGTGTTCGAACTTGACGTCCTTGGCGTCGGCCGCGGCCTTGAGCATCGGCTCCATGTAGCCGAACGTGGTGCCGAAGATCAGCTTGTTGCCCTGCTGCACCAGGTCGCGGAACACCCGTTCGGCATCGGCCGACTCGGGTACCTTCTCGACGAAGCTGGTCACCACCTTGTCGCCGAACTCCTTCTCGACGGCCTTGCGGCCGTTGTCGTGGGCGAAGGTCCAGCCACCGTCGCCGACCGGTCCGACATAGGCGAACGCCACCTTCAGCGTGTCGGCCTTCGGGGCCGTGGGCGCCGAACCCGACGCGGCGGGCGCCGGCGGCGGATCCTCCTTCTTGCTGCAGCCGGCCACGCCGATGGCGCTGCCCAGCACGGCGGCGGCGCCCCAGGACAGCATCGAACGTCTGATCATGATCATCGAACTCAACTCCTCTTGCGGGGGTTCCCCGGGGTCGGCGGCGTCAGCCGCCGGGTGTGAATGGTTTGCCGATGGACGCCGGCATGTTGGCCCGGATGAAGGCCACGTTGCGCGAGATGGCCACCAGCACCACGATCGTCGCCAGGTAGGGCAGCATCGACAGCCACTGGCTCGCGACCTCGACGCCCTGGCCCTGCAGATGGAACTGCAGCATCGTCACGCCGCCGAACAGGTACGCGCCGAGCAGCACACGCGCCGGGCGCCAGGTGGCGAACGTGGTCAGCGCCAGGGCGATCCAGCCCTTGCCGGCGATCATGCCTTCGACCCACAGCGGTGTGTAGATCACCGAGATGTAGGACCCGGCCAGGCCACACAACGCGCCCCCGGCGACGACCGCCGCCAGCCGGATCCGGCGCACCGGATAACCGAGTGCGTGGGCGCTTTCGGGTGATTCGCCGATCGCCCGCAGGACCAGCCCGGCGCGCGAGCGATACAGGAACCAGGCGAGTGCGGCGGTGAACACCAGGGCCAGGTAGACCATCGGGTGATGGCGGAACAGCGCCGGCCCGACGAAGGGCAGGTCCGACAGCCACGGCACCGCGAAGTTCGGTCGCGGGCCGAGCTGGCGCTGGGTGAACTCCATGCCCGCGAAGGCCGAGAAGCCGGCGCCGAACAACGACAGCGCCAGGCCGGTGGCGAACTGGTTGGTGTTCAACCAGATCACGAGCAGACCGAACAGCAGCGCACCGAACGCACCGGCCGCCATGCCCGCGACGAAGCCGGCGAGATCGCTGCCGCTGGCCGCGCAGGTCGCGAAGCCGGCCAGTGCCGCGACCAGCATCAGGCCCTCGGCGCCCAGGTTGACGATGCCCGCGCGTTCGTTGATCAGCAGGCCGAGTCCGGCGATCGCCAGCGCGGTGCCCGCGTTCAGCGAGGCGGCCAGCAGCAGCGCGATCGTATCCATCTCAGACGGCCTTCCCGAAGCGCAGGCGATTGTGGATCAGCGTATCGCAGGCCAGCAGCGAGAACAGCAGCAGGCCCTGGAAGACGCCGGTCAGGCTCTTGGGCAGGCCCATGCGGCTCTGCGCCAGTTCGCCGCCGATATAGAACATGCTCATCAGGATCGCGGCCAGCACGACCCCCAGCGGATGGAGCCGGCCGACGAAGGCGACGATGATCGCGGCGAAGCCGTAGCCGGCCGGCAGGTGAGGTGTCAGCTGGCCGATCGGTCCGGCCACCTCGAGTGCGCCGGCCAAACCGGCCAGTGCGCCGGAACCCAGCATCGCCACCCACAACGCGCGCCGCGAGGAGAAGCCGGCGTATCGAGCCGCGGCCGGCGCGAGACCGCCGACCTGCAGCGCGAAGCCCGCGTAGTGGCGGAACAGGAACGCCCAGGTGGCGCCGGCCAGCACGAGCGCGATCACGACCCCGATGGTCGGCCGCATGCCGGCGACCAGGCGCGGCACCTGGGTGGCCGGCAGGAAGGTGATCGTCTGCGGGAAGTTGTAGCCCTGCGGATCCTTCCACGGTCCCTCGACGATCCAGCCCAGCAGCAGCACCGCGACGTAGACCAGCATCAGGCTGACCAGGATCTCGCCTGCATTGAAGCGGTCCCGAAGCACCGCGACCAGCGCGGCCCAGGCGATGCCGCCCGCGATGCCGGCCAGCAGGATCACGACGACGATCCAGCGCCCGGTGCCGGGGCCGGCCTGCAGCGCGACGCCGGCCGCGGCGATGCCGCCGATGACGAACTGGCCCTCGGCGCCGATGTTCCAGACGTTGGAGCGGTAACAGACCGCGAGGCCCAGGCCGATCAGCGCCAGTGGCGTTGCCTTGATCGCGATCTCGCCCCAGGCATAACCGCTTCGGATCGGCTCGACCAGGAACATGCCGAGCGCGCGCAGCGGATCCTTGCCGAGTGCGGCGAACAGCACCAGCCCCACCACGACGGTCACGAGCAGCGCCAGCACCGGTGAGGCGATCGACATCCACTGCGAGGGCTGCGGGCGGGGCTCAAGCCGCAGCACGGGCGCCTTCCTGGCTCCACAGCCCGCTCATCCACTGGCCGATGCGCTCGAGTGTCGCCTCGCGGATCGGCAGCGAAGGCGACAACCGGCCACCGGCCAGCACGACCAGGCGGTCGCTCAGTTCGAACAGTTCGTCGAGTTCCTCGCTGACCACCAGCACCGCACAGCCGGCCTCGCGCAACGCGATCAGTTCGGAGCGGATCTGCGCCGCGGCCCCGACATCGACGCCCCAGGTCGGCTGGCTGACGATCAGCAGCTTCGGACCGGCGTCGATCTCGCGGCCGACGATGAACTTCTGCAGGTTGCCGCCCGACAGGCTGCGCGCCGCCGCATCCGGGCCGCCGGCCTTGACGCGGAAGCGCTCGATCAGGGCCGCGGCCAGCTGATGCATCCTGCCGATGCGCAGCCAGCCGCCGCGCCCGACCGCGTCGCGCCGGGTGAGCAGCGTGTTCTGCGCGAGCGACAGCGACGGCACCGCGCCGCGACCGAGCCGCTCCTCCGGCACGAAATGCAGCCCCAGCCGGCGCCGCAGTCCCGGGCTCGCCTGCGCGATGTCGCGACCAAACAGCGTCATCGAGCCCGGGGGCGCGCGCCGGTCCTCGCCCGACAACGCGGCCATCAGCTCCTGTTGCCCGTTGCCCGAGACACCCGCGATGCCGAGGATCTCGCCGGCACGCAACTGGAAGCCGATCGCCGACAGATCGGTGCCGAACGGATGGCTGCGCGCGAGGGCGAGCCCCTCGACCGCCAGCACCACCGCAGCGGTGGCCGCACCGACGTTGCCACGCTCCGGCAGCGCCGGCGGTTCGGCGCCGATCATCAGACGCGACAGGCTCGCGTTGGTCTCCTGCGTCGGATCGACCTCGCCGGTGACCTTGCCGCCGCGAAGCACGGTGCAGTGGTGGCACAACTCGCGGATCTCGTCGAGCTTGTGGCTGATGTACAGGATCGAGCACCCCTGCGCGGACAGCTTGCGCAGCGTGACGAACAGCGTGCGCACCGCCTGCGGCGTCAGCACCGAGGTCGGCTCGTCGAGGATCAGCAGCTTGGGTGCGGTCAGCAGCGCCCGGACGATCTCCACGCGCTGGCGCTCGCCCACCGACAGCGTGTGCACCGGGCGCAGTGCGTCGACGTCCAGGCCATAGAGGCTGGCGACCTGGTTGATGCGCTCTGTCACTTCGGCCAGCGTCAGGCTCTTGTCCAGGCCGAGCCAGACGTTCTCGGCCGCGGTCAGCGTGTCGAACAGGCTGAAGTGCTGGTAGACCATGCTGATGCCCAGCGCCCGGGCGGCCGCCGGCGAGGCGATCTGCACCGCCTCGCCGTTCCAGCGGATCTCGCCTTCGTCCGGTCGCACCGCACCGTAGATCATCTTCATCATCGTCGACTTGCCGGCGCCGTTCTCGCCCAGCACCGCGTGGATCTCGCCGGGCTTGACGCGAAGACTCACGCGATCGTTGGCCTTGACGGCCGGGTACTGCTTGCTGACGCCGACCAGTTCGAGACGAAGCATGTGCACCTGACCCTGCGGCTGGAGGTCAGAAATGGTACTCGGCCCGGATCATCGGCGTCTTCGCGGTCGCGCCCGGCCCGGCCCCGGCACCGCGCGCGGTCGTCGGGTTGCCGAACTTGTTGCGCCAGTACTGGTAGGCGATGCCGAGCTTGAACGTGTTCTTCGGTCCGCCGAGCAGCACACCGACGTCGGCCATCAGCTGCATGTCGATGTTGGTCTCGGTGGCGGTGCCGCCGCCGAACTCGTTCTTGCCCTTCGGCGCGATCCAGTTCAGGTAGCCGTTGAACGACAGCGGCACGACCGGCATCGGCACCGGGATGCCCCAGGCCGCGCCGAGCATCGGATGCAGGTCGTAGCTGTAGCGCGGCGTGCTGACGCCGGTGAACGTGCTGTAGGGGGCGTTGCTCTCGTCGAGAAGATATACGCCGACGTTCAGGAAACCTGGCACGTCCAGTGACAGCGTCGGACCGAGCACCAGCATCCGCTTCTTGGAGTTGTAGCCGGCGTCGGTCTTCGCGTTCAGGTCGAAGCCCGCGGTGATGCCGACCCCGCGCACCGGGCCGAACTTCATCGGCACGCCGAACGTCTTCTCGATGTCCAGCGTGTGCCGATACAGCACGTAGACCTCGTGCGCGCCGTTGGTCGAGCCCCGGCCGGCGGGATCGGCGCTGTCGGACATCAGCACGTCGGCGTTGAAGAAGTTCGACCCGTACTTGTAGCCGCTCACATGACCGAGGGTGATGATGTTCTTCTCGATGTCGTTGCGGCCGAAGGGTTCGGCGAACTTCGAGCCGGTGCGGTAGCCGACGAAGGTGTCGCTCCAGTCGGCGGCGCAGGCGGTGCCGCCGCCGGCGGCCAGGGCGGCGGCCAGGGTCAGGGAAGTCAGGCGCATGGTCGGTGTCGCTTTCTTGGTGTTGATGGTTTCTGAGAGGCGCCCAGGGCCTGGTGCGGCCGGGCGACCAAATGTGACAGCAAGTAACATGCCGAGTGGCACTCGGCGGCTCCCGCCGGCGGCGCGGAACCGTCGGCCCGCGCGCTCCGGTCAGCCGCTCGACGCCGGATCGGTGCGCGCGTAGCGCTCGACGCCGGCGACCCGGGCCGACACCAGGTGCGTGCGGTCGGCCAGTGTCATCCAGGCGAACACCTTCTCGTGCAGGCCACGGGCCACGGCCATCCGATGCCGCCCGACCGGTTCGACGGCCCAGTCCCAGACGCACAGATCGGCCACACGTCCGGCTTCCAGCGTACCGATCTCGTGGCCGAGTCCCAGCGCGTTCGCCGCCCCGCGGGTGGCCGCGTGCAGCGCGACCCAGGCGGTCAGCCGCTGGCCGGCCATGGCCTGCACCTTGTAGGCGTCACGCAGGGTGGCGATCATCGACAGGTCGGTGCCGCCGCCCACGTCGCTGGCCAGGCTGACGGCGACACCCGCGTCGCGTGTCGCCGGCCAGTCGAACAGGCCGCTGCCGAGGAACAGGTTGGACGACGGGCTGTGGGCGAGCTGCGCGCCGCGTTCACGCAGCAGGGCACGGTCGGTGCCATCGAGCCAGATGCCGTGCGCGAGCACGCTGCGGGCGTGCAGCAGGCCGGCCCGTTCGTACACGTCGAGGTAGCTGCGGGCGTCGGGAAAGAGCTCGGCGACCCAGCGCACCTCGTCGCGGTTCTCGGCGACATGGGTCTGCATGTACAGCGTGGGATCGGCACGGCAGAGCGCGCCGGCCATCGCGAGCTGGGCCTCGGAACTGGTCGGTGCGAAGCGCACCGTCACCGCGAACGCGAGGCGCTCGCGCCCGTGCCAGGCCGAGATCAGCTCCAGGCAGTCGCGTTCCGCGCCGGCCACGTCGTCGCGCAGATCGTCGGGGGCGTGACGGTCCATCAGCACCTTGCCGGCGACGAGCCTCATGCCACGTTGCCGGGCGGCGCGGAACAGGCAGTCGACCGACACCTTGTGCACCGTCGGGAACACCACCGCCGCGGTGGTGCCGCGTGCGAGCAGAGCATCCAGGAACAACGCGGCGCCTTGTCCGGCGACGTCCGGATCGACGTGGCGGGCCTCGGCCGGGAACGTGTAGGTGTTCAGCCAGTCGAGCAGCTCGGTGCCGTAGCTGCCGATGACACCCAGCTGGGCGCTGTGCACGTGGGTGTCGATGAATCCGGGCAGGATCAGGCGCCCGGCGTGGTCATGGGCTTCGTAGCCGGCCGGCAGCGGTCGTGTCGCCGGCTGGGCACCCGTGACGTGGCCGCCGTCGATCAGAAGCCAGTGATCGGGGCGGAACCGCACCATGCCGGTGTGTGCCTCGCCCCATTCAGGTTCGCCGGTGAAGTCGAGCAGGTCGCCGCGCAGGGCGATCCGGCCGGACGGTGCAAGGGTGGCAGAGGCGGGCATGGGCGGCAACGTCGATAATAAGGCAGCGGCGTGATCAGGCACACCATCTGCTTGACCGCGTGGTCTCATCCGGGACGACCCACTGGACCGCCGCCGAAGGATCCGCCATTCCCGACATGAGCACCGCTGCCGCCCAACCCTCCGCCTCGACGCAGCCGATCCGATTCTTCCACCGCGGGTCGATCGTCGAAGTGCACGACGCGGCACCCACACGCTCGGTGCTGGACTGGCTGCGCGAGGACGCACGCTGCACCGGCACCAAGGAAGGCTGCAACGAGGGCGATTGCGGCGCCTGCACGGTGGTCGTCGGCGAACTTCCCGCAACCGCCGATCCCGGGCTCACGCCGGTGCGCGGCCTGGTGCTGCGCACGGTCAATGCCTGCATCCAGTTCCTGCCGACGCTGCACGGCAAGGCGTTGTTCACGGTGGAGGACCTGCAACAGGGTGCGCGGCTGCATCCGGCTCAGCAGGCGATGGTCGACTGCCACGGGTCGCAGTGCGGCTTCTGCACGCCGGGGTTCGTGATGTCCCTGTGGTCGATCTGCGAGCGGCACCAGGCGTCGGGGACGGTGCCCGGACGCACACAGCTGGCCGACGAGCTGTCGGGCAACCTGTGTCGCTGCACCGGATATCGTCCGATCCTGGATGCCGGCCGGCGCATGTTCGACTTGCCTGCGCAGGTGATGGATTTCGCCCCCGCGCTGGCCGCGCTGCGCGAGATCGCCGCCGGACCGGCGTTGCGCCACGGCCGGGCCGACGGCGCCCGCTACGTCGCGCCGCGCACCGCGGATGAACTCGCCGACGTGCTGCGGGCCGCGCCGCACTCGCGCGTTCTGGCCGGCGCGACCGACATCGGCCTGTGGGTGACCAAACAATTCCGCGACCTCGGCGACATCGTGTACCTGGGTGACGTGGCGGAGCTCAAGCGGATCACGTCTCAGGCCGGTGCGCTGGAGATCGGCGCGGGCGCGTCGCTGGAATCCGCATGGCGCGCATTGGCGTCGCGCCACCCCGAACTGGCGGAGATGGGTCTGCGCTTCGCCGCGCCACCGGTGCGCAATGCCGGCACGATCGGCGGCAACGTCGCCAACGGATCACCGATCGGGGACTGTCCGCCGGTGCTGATGGCGCTCGGCGCGCGGCTGCGGTTGCGCCTCGGTTCGCAGGTGCGCGAACTCGCGCTCGAGGACTTCTACCTCGGCTACATGAACAATGCGCTGATGCCGGGCGAGTTCGTTCAGTCGATCATCGTCCCGCCGCCCCCGCCCGGGCTGGTGCTGCGTGCCTACAAGATCAGCAAACGATTCGACTGCGACATCTCGGCGCTGGCCGTCGGCTTCGCGCTGCAGCTCGACGGTGGACGCATCGTGAGCGCCCGCCTGGCGTTCGGTGGCATGGCCGCGATCGTCAGGCGCGCGACCGGCGCGGAAGCGGCACTGGTCGGCAGGCCGTGGGACGAGGCGAGCCTGGACGACGCCCGGCGCGCGCTGGCCGACGATTTCACGCCGCTCAGCGACATGCGCGCCAGTGCCGGCCACCGGCAGCAGGTGGCCGCGAACCTGCTGCGACGGCTGTGGCTGGAGACGCGGCCGCAGGCGCCGTTGCCGGCCTCGGCCACGCGAGTGTTCGACTCGCGGCCGATGACCTCGTGATGTCGCCGTCGCCCGAACGCCAGGAGATCCGCCGATGAACCAGTCCGTCGCCCACGACCTGCTGCGCGCGATCACACCGGGGGAACAGGCCGCCCATGCCGACGGCGCGCGGGTCGGCGTGAGCCTGCCGCATGAATCGGCCCACCTGCACGTGACCGGTCGCGCCGACTACATCGACGATCTGCCCGAACTGCACGGCACGTTGCATGCCGCGTTGGGTCTGTCGCCGGTGGCCCGCGGCATGCTGGTGGCGGTCGACACCGCGCACCTGCGCGCACTGCCCGGCGTGGTCGCGGTGCTGACGGCGGCCGACATCCCGGGTCGCAACGACTGCGGCTCGATCATCCACGACGATCCGATCCTCGCCGAGGGCGAGGTGCGCCACGTCGGCCAGCCGGTGTTCGCGGTCATCGCGACGACCCGCGACGCCGCCCGGCGTGCCGCGGCCCGCGCCGCGGAAGTGCTTCACATCGAGGTGCAGCAGCCGGTCCTGACGCCCCGCCAGGCGCATGCAGACGGCAGCTACGTGCTGCCGCCGATGCACCTGACCCGGTCGACCCGCGGCGGTGCCCGGGCCGCGATCGCCGCCGCGCCGCATCGTTTCGCCGACGGCTTCGACGTCGGCGGCCAGGAGCAGTTCTACCTCGAGGGTCAGATCAGCTACGCGATGCCGACCGAGGACGACGGCATGCGGGTGCTCTGCTCGACGCAGCACCCGTCGGAGATGCAGCACCTGGTCGCCCACGCGCTCGGCCTGCATGCCCATCACGTGCAGGTGGAATGCCGGCGCATGGGCGGCGGATTCGGCGGCAAGGAATCCCAGTCCGGGCTGTTCGCCTGTGTCGCCGCGATCGCGGCGCGCCGGCTCGGGCGGCCGGTCAAGCTGCGCCTGGATCGCGACGACGACTTCATGATCACCGGCCGGCGCCACTGCTTCTGGTACGAATACGAGGTCGGGCACGACGACGACGGTCGCATCCTCGGCGCCGAGATCACGATGGTCTCGCGCGCCGGGCACTCCGCCGACCTGTCCGGCCCGGTGATGACCCGGGCGATGTGCCACTTCGACAACACGTACTGGCTGCCGGATGTCGCGATCCACGGCTTCTCGGCGAAGACCAACACGCAGAGCAACACGGCGTTCCGCGGTTTCGGCGGACCCCAGGGCGCGATCGCGATCGAATACATCCTCGACAGCGTCGCGCGCCGCCTGGGCAAGGACCCGCTGGACGTGCGGCGCGCCAACTTCTACGGCTGCGGCGAGCGCTGCACGACCCCCTACGGCCAGGAAGTCACCGACAACGTGATCCACGAACTGGTGGACCGGCTGGAGGCGAGCAGCGGCTACCGCGCCCGGCGCGCCGAGATCGACGCGTTCAACGCCGCCAGCCCCGTGCTCAAGCGCGGGCTCGCGCTGACGCCGGTCAAGTTCGGGATCTCGTTCAACGTCGCCCATTTCAACCAGGCCGGTGCGCTGGTGCATGTCTATACCGACGGTTCGGTGCTGGTGAACCACGGCGGCACCGAGATGGGCCAGGGCCTGAACACGAAGGTCGCGCAGGTGGTCGCCCACGAACTCGGGCTGGATTTCGACGCCGTGCGTGTCACCGCCACCGACACCCACAAGGTCGCGAACACGTCGGCCACCGCGGCCTCGACCGGCAGCGATCTGAACGGCAAGGCCGCGCAGGACGCGGCGCGCCAGATCCGCGAACGCCTGGCCGAGGTGGCCGCGCGCCGCCACGGCGGTGACGCCCGCGCGGTGAGGTTCGCCAACGGGCGGGTGCAGGTCAATGGTCGCGAGATCGGGTTCGACGTGCTGGTGGCCGAGGCCTACCAGGACCGTGTGCAACTGTGGTCCGACGGCTTCTACGCGACCCCCGGTCTGCACTGGAACCGGGAGACCCTGCAGGGCCACCCGTTCTATTATTTCGCCTACGGCGCCGCGGTCAGCGACGTGGTGCTCGACACACTGACCGGGGAATGGCGGCTGCTGCGGGCCGACGTGCTGCACGATGCCGGCCGCTCGCTGAATCCGGCGATCGACATCGGGCAGATCGAAGGCGCCTTCATCCAGGGCATGGGCTGGCTGACGACCGAGGAGCTGGTCTGGCATCCACACACCGGGCGCCTGACGACTCACGCGCCCAGCACGTACAAGATCCCCACCGCCAACGACTGCCCGCCGGTGTTCAATGTCGACCTGTTCCAGGGCGACAACGTCGAAGACAGCATCCATCGCAGCAAGGCGGTCGGTGAACCGCCGCTGCTGCTGCCGTTTTCGGTGTTCTTCGCGATCCGTGATGCGATATCCGCCGTGGGTGGCCATCGGATCGATCCACCGCTGGCCGCGCCGGCCACCGGTGAATCGATCCTGCGCGCGATCCAGGCCGTGTCGGCGGGATCGTGATGGACACGGCGCACGAACTGCGCGACATCGCCGCGGACTGGGTCGCGATCGGCGAGCCGGCGGTTGTTGTCCGGGTCGCGCGGGCGCAGGGTTCGGTGCCGCGCGAGGCCGGCACCCGGATGCTGGTGTCGACCACGTGCTGCGAAGGCACGATCGGCGGCGGGCATCTGGAACTGACGGCGATCCGGCGCGCGCGGTCGTTGCTTGCTGCCACGATGACCGGAGGGCACGCGCTGGAACCGTCGCAGGAGCACTTCGCGCTGGGCCCGTCGCTGGGCCAGTGCTGTGGTGGTGCGGTGACACTCGAGTACGCCGCCCTGGATCGTGTCGCGTTGCAGGCGTGGCCGGTCGATGCGCCGCGATTCTTCCTGCAGCTGTACGGCGCCGGGCACGTGGGCCGCGCGATCGTCCGTGCGCTGGTGCCGCTGCGCGTGAGCCTGGACTGGATCGACGAACGCGAGGATGCGTTCGCGGACATCGATCCGGGCGTCTCGCGGATCCGGTGCGTGTCGGTGGACGCGGTCGAGGGCGAAGTGGAACAGGCGCCGGCCGGTGCGTTCTACCTGGTGCTGACCCACCAGCACGACCTCGACCTGCGCATCACCGAGGCGATCGCGCGCCGCGGCGACTTCGCCTATCTCGGCCTGATCGGTTCGGCCACGAAACAGGTCCGTTTCTTCCGCAGGCTTGCCGAGCGCGGCATCACACCCGAGGTGATCCGACGCATCACCTGCCCGATCGGCGTGCCGGGCATCGAGGGCAAGGAACCCGAAGTGATCGCCGCCGCGGTGGCGGCGCAGTTGCTGCAGGTGGCCTCGGCTCCCGGACTCGCGAGCATCACGCGCCGGCCGGCGGAGCGCGCCGGATCGGCGTGCCTGCACCACCAATCCGAATCGACCTGACCACCACCGGGCGACAGGCGGGTTGTAGAATCACCGGCAGCGACGACGGGACGACATGCCGTGTTGTCCCGCGGCCCGCGCGGGTGTAGTTCAATGGCAGAACGGCAGCTTCCCAAGCTGCATACGAGGGTTCGATTCCCTTCACCCGCTCCA